>NZ_JBSGVG010000009.1:0-161951 GCF_053608345.1 Nocardia sp. NPDC055050 | reverse complement strand
TGGGGGGGGGCGGGCGGGAGCGGGGGCTGGCGCGCTACTGAGCATCGGGGCTTGCCGGGGCCGCCCCGCGGGTCGCTAGCCGGGGGGCTCGTCGACTCACGTATTTCAGTGATGGCCGGGGCGGCGCTGTTCACGCCGATCGTCCTGGCCTGCTCGCGTCATCCCTTGCGAGTCCTGCCCCTGCTCCTGCCGCTGCTCCTGCTGCTGGCGCGGCATCTGCTTGGGCATTTTCTTCGGTGCTTTTTTAGACTTGTCAGCCATCTCCACACGGTCCTTTCCGAGGGATAAGTGATTAAGCCTTCAACGCACTGTCCGACGCAATCCACCTCGCGTGCGGGGCGTCCCACGCCTGACCCGTCCAACAATAAGCACCATTACGGCGCGAGGATAGACCTGCGGCAAAAATAGGTTTCTGACCTGTGTGAATGCGGCGTGTCAAGCATGTGCGGGCGTGCTCCGGCCAATTAATCCGGACTTCGCCGTTCTGTGACAATGCGAGAATTGCGGCGAGTGCGCGAGATTCGACCTCGGCCATTGTCAGGAGTCGCCGTCAGGAGGGGAGGGGGATGAATTCGACGATCGAGCCGTCGGTGGCATTCGGGGGGACGATGACCAGGCCGTCGCGGTCGATCAGGCCGGCGAGGTGGGCGGTGCGGACCGTGGGGTCGCCGAGCCAGCCGCCGTCGGGGGCGTAGCGGGCGGGGGTGATGCGCTGGATCGGGGCGGTGATGTCGGCGGCGTTGTGGAGCGAGCCGAGGATTCTTCGGGGGAGGGGGGAGCCGTTGCGGGCGGCGACGATCGCGGGGGTGAGGGCGAGGAGGACGGCGATGGCGGCGAAAGGGTTGCCGGGAAGGCCGAGGACGGTCTGGCCGGTGGGGAGTTCGGCGACGACGGTGGAACCGCCTGGGCGCAGGGCGAGTCGGGGAACCAGGACGCGGGCTTCGGCTCGGGCGATGGCGGTACGGAGTTGATCGGCCGCGCCGCCGCCGGTGGCGCCGACCACGACCAGCAGGTCGAAATCCGAGGTGCCGGTGAGCATGTCGTCGAAGCCATGGGCGGTGTCGCGCAGATGGACTCGGTCGGTGACGCGAACGCCGCAGCCCGCGAGCAGATCTGGCAGGACGGGCCCGATCGAGTCGCGGGTCTGGCCGGTCTGGAGCGGGCCGGTGCTGCGAATCTCGTCGCCGGTCATGACAATTCGCGCACGCACCGGTCCGCGAACCGTACCTGTGGTGACCTCCACCGAGGCCGCTGCCGAGCGCAGGGCGGCGGTGACCCGGGTGCCCGCCGGTGCCACGAGGTCGCCGATCTTCCTGTCCTCACCGCTTTTTCGGACATCGCCGCGGATCGGGCTGTCGGGCAGGCGGGCCAGCTCGTCGCCGGTGATCGCGGCGAATTCGTCGCGCACCACCGACGTGGTGCCGTCCGGAACGTGGGCGCCGGTGGCGATGCGCACCGCTTCGCCGGGGAGCAGGCCCGCCGGCCGCGCCCCACCCGCGAATCCGACGTCGCGGCGCAACTGCCACGGGCCGTCGCCACACACGGCGTAACCGTCCATCGCCGAGACATCGAAGCGGGGAAGTGGTCCCGCGGCGGTGATCGCGGCGGCCAGCGCGGCACCGGAGACCTCGTCCAGCGCGGCCTCGTAGGTGACCAGGGGTGTCAGGCCGGAACCGATACGCTCGCGCGCTTCGGTGAGATCGAGGCGGTCCGACGCGCGGTCGGTGGCCAAGGATTCGCGCGCGCGACGGACCTCTTCCTCGGTATCGCAGTCGGCGATGTCGGGCAGCTCGACCAGGACGGTCTCGGCGGGCACGATGGCCTTCATGGGCTGGTTCACCAGTGAATCCAGTCCGGCCAGTGCCGCCACCAGCGCACTGCGTCGCCAGACACCGACGAGGTATTGCGGGCGACCGGAAGCATCGATCGCGAAAACGGCGTCAGCGGTGGACTCGGTTGCGCTGCGCAGCAGTTCGTGGACGGTCGCATCGGTCAGGAAGGGCATGTCGGCCGCGAGCACGACGACCAAGGGCGCGGTGGAGCCGAGTGCGGTGAGCCCGGTGCCGATCGCCGCGACCGGGCCGGAACCCGGTGGCACCTCACGAACCTGCCCGAACCGCGCATCGAGTTCGGGGCGATGCGGACCGACCACGACGACCTCGGCACAGTCGCGCACGGCATCCAGCGCGGCATCGAGCATCGACCGCCCACCGATCATGATCGCCGGTTTGTCGACCCCACCCATCCGACTGGCTCGCCCACCGGCGAGCACGATCGCATCGGCGGTCATCGGCTGACTCGGAATCGGGTGATCGGCACGAAAGTCATGCTAGTAGGCGCGGCCCCGATGCTCGAGACCCCGCAGCTGCGCGGGCCGCTCCTACAGGGAAGTCCGTGGGCGGACGCGGAGCAACGATCAGCGTGCTCAGAGACGCGCCGTCCGCAGAACGACCCGGCCGTCGACGATCGGCACGCCCTCCTCGCCGAGAAGCCGGAGCTGACGAGCGGCCAGGTGGGCGGCGGGACGTCCGGACGCGCCGATGACACGGTGCCACGGGAGGTCGGCGGAATCGGTGCGCATGATCCAGCCGACCGTGCGGGCCGAGGACAGCCCGGCCGCGGCGGCGATATCGCCGTAGGTGGCGACCCGGCCGGGCGGAATCGCGGCGACCAGTTCGCGGACCTTCTCCACCTGTTCCTCCGTCGTGACGGCCATCGGGCTACAGCACCGCGGCGATCAGCGCGGCCGTGTCGGCGGGGCGGGCCTGGGCGACCATGTGGTCGCAGTCCCAGACCTCGGCGGTGAACGTGTCGAGGTGGGCGGTGAGGGCGTCGAGGAACTCCGCGGTGACATACGGCGGCTGCACCTTGGCGGCGCGCACCAGCACCGTCGGCAGGTCGGCGGGCGGCAACACGAACGGTCGCGCCAGCTGACCCCAGTACGAGGTGATCGCCGGTTGGAAGATGCGCCAGCCGACCCGGCCGCCCTCGGTCGGCACGAGGTGCTCGGCCAACTCCCGTTCCAGCACCTCGGGATCGACCTCGTCGGGTCCCCACGCGCTGACCTGCTTGTCGGAGCGGGCTTCGGCGAGATCGGTGTAATCGGGGGAGGCCAGGTTGGCGAGGGCGACCTGCTCGATCAGCTTCGCGTCGATGCCGATGGCGGGATCGAGCAGGACGAGCGCCCGCACGAGGTCGGGGTGCTGCCGGGCCAGATGGATGCCGGCGGCGCCGCCGAAGGAGTGGCCGACCACGACGACCGGGCCGTCGGTCTCGGCGCGCAACAGCCGCGCGAGATCGGCGACGATCGTTTCCAGATCCCAGGGCGGCAGCGAGGTGGAGCGGCCGTGTCCGCGCAGGTCGGGGGCGATGATCCTGGCCTGGGGCAGATGCTCGGTGGCGAGGGTTTCCCACCGGTTGCCGTGGCCGGTGAGACCGTGCAGGGCGAGGACGGCGGGACCGTCGGCGGGGCCGAATCGGTGCACATGAAGCGACGACACGACTGCCATTCTGGCCGGTCGCGCGCGGTCCCGCAGTACGGCCCTCGCGGTAGGGGTGCGCCGGTGTGTCGGACTGGTCTGTTGCAATAGCCGATGTGGTGCGATCGGATAGCTCGGTGCGACTCGTGCGCCGGACAACGCGGGCGCCCCGGCCGCGGGCCTGGGGCGCGTCCGTTCGCGCGCTGTTCGCCGAGCAGGCCCAGCCCGCGCCGCCGCGCCCCGGGTGGCGGCCCTGGCAGGTGATGGGCGGGCCGGGGACGGGCAAGACCGCGCTGCTGGTCGACCTGGTGACCGCGCGGATCGCCGATGGTGCCGACCCGGCGTCGGTGCTGGTCCTCACACACACCAAGCACGCGGCCGCGGCGTTGCGGGATGCGATCACCCACCAGCTGGGGCCCGCCGCGGGTGGTATTCCGGGCGCGAGCCGGGAACCGATGGTGCGCACGCTGCACTCCTACGCGTTCTCGGTGCTGCGCCGGCACGCGGATCTGCACGGCAATCCGCCGCCGCGGCTGCTCACCGGCGCCGAACAGGACGCGGTGCTGCGGGAGATGCTGCGCGGCGATCTCGCCGACATCGAAGCCGGGGCGGGCGGTTTGTGGCCGCCGCGATTACAGCCCGCACTGGCACTGGGCGGGTTCGCCGAGCAACTGCGTGACCTGATGCTGCGCGCGACCGAGCGCGGGCTCGGCCCGGAAGACCTGATGGCGCTCGGTCGCGAGCACGACAACGACGCGTGGGTGGCGGCCGGGCGCTTCTTCCAGCGGTACGAACAGGCCTCGATGCTGCGGTGGTCGGTCGGTGTCGCCGCGCCGGAGGCCACCGCGCCCGCGCTCGACGCCGCGGAACTGGTCGGCGCGGCGCTCGATGCCCTGGCCGGAGACCGGAATCTGCTCGCCGCCGAACGGGATCGGATCCGCTACCTGCTCGTCGACGACGCCCAGCACCTCGACCCGCAGGCCGCGACACTCGTGCGCGCCATCGGCAGCGGCAGCGCGAGCACCGTCGTCACCGGCGACCCGGACCAGGCCGTCTTCACCTTCCGCGGCGCGGATTCGCACTTCCTCACCGACCTCGACACCGTCGCGCCGCGGCGAATCATCCTGCGTCACAACCATCGCAGTGGCGCGCCGATCCGCTTGGCGAATGCGCGCATCGCGGCGAGGTTGCCGGGGAGCGCGCGGCACCGGGTACTGCCGGGACAGGAGAACGAACCACCCGAGCCCATGGGGCAGCCCGTCGTCGGCCAGGACCCGGCACTCGAGGGCGCCGTCGATCTGTTCGCCCACGCCGGTCCGAGCGCCGAACCAGATCTGTGGCCGGTGCCGCAGGACCTGCCGCCCGGGGACGAACCGCCGCCCGAGGACGCCTGGACGCCCCCGGCCGATCTGCCTCCCGCCGACGAGTCGAGTGTGCGGGTGCGGGTGTTGTCGACGCCGGCGAAGGAGGCGGCGCTGATCGCCGACCATCTGCGCCGCGCGCACCTCACCGATGGTGTGCCGTGGTCGGCGATGGCAGTGATCGTGCGGTCGGTGCCGTTGTCGCTGGCGCCGTTACGGCGGGCCCTGCTGGCGGCCGGGGTGCCGGTGCGCAGGCCCGCGGTGGCCGAGCCGTTGGCACGCCGGCGCGGGGCGGCGTGGATGGTGCTGGCGCTGCGGGTGTTGCTGGCGGGGGATGCGTCGCGGCCGGGCTCGCGCCGGGCGATCGATGCGATGTTCTCGTCGGACGACGCGATGGATCTGCTGTCCGGGCCGCTCGGCGGGGCCGACCAGATCGCCCTGCGGAGGTTGCGGCGCGGTGTGCGGCGCAGCGTGCTCGACCTGGAACGCACGGGTGCGCTCGCCGAGCCCCTGGTCGATGGAGCCGACCAGTTCCTGCTCTGGGACGAAGCTGTGCCCGCGCCGGAAATCGCTGAACCCGAACCGGATCCGATCGACGACGAATGGTTGCCGCCCCCGGACCCCGAGGATCCGCTGCGCCCGGAACCCGAACCGGACTGGGACATCGCCGAACGGCTGCCCGACGATATCGACCTCCTCGATGCCGAAAACCCGCCCGCCGCGCACACCGTCGTGGAAACCGTGCGCCCGGAGTCGCCCGCGGTGCCGCTGGTCGATCAGTCCTCGGCCGAGGTGCTGCGCGACCTGATCGTCGGTATCGGCGAGGAACGGCTGCTCGACGGGCTCACCGAGGTCGAGGCGGCGCCACTGCGTCGCGTGTTGCGCGCGGTGGCGAAGGCGAAACAGACCCAGGCCAGGGGGCAGGGGCTCGAAGACGTGCTGTGGACGTTGTGGACGAATTCGCGGCTGGAGCGACGCTGGTTCCGGCAGTCGCGACGTGGCGGGGCGCCGGGCATGCAGGCCGACCGCGACCTCGACGCGGCTGTCGAATTGTTCGATGCCGCTGCCGCTTACGTCGACCGGTTGCCCAAGGCGAGCATCGACGGCTTCGTCGAATATCTGCTGCACCAGCAGCTCGCGCAACAGGGTAGGCCGCTGACCGCCGAGGGTGAGGCGGTGACCCTGCTCAGCGCGCACGCCGCGGCGGGCCGGGAATGGGACGTGGTGGCGGTCGCGGCCGTGCAGGAGGGCATCTGGCCCAACCCGCGCTCGCGAGGCACGCTGCTGCACACCGAGGATCTCGTCGACCTGGTCGCCGGGGTCGATCCGAGCGCGACCGTGAGCCGCGCCGCGCCGATCCTGGCCGAGGAACGCAGGCTGCTGCTGGTGGCGTGCAGCCGCGCGCGGCGGTCGTTGCTGGTGACCGCCGTCGAATCCGCTGCGGGAGACCAGGATCTGGTGCCCTCGCGGTTTCTCACCGAACTCGTCGGCGACGACGACAGCGGCGAACCCGGCGCGCTGCCGGTCGCCGATCCCGGACGGGCGCTGGTGATGCACGCGCTCGTCGCCGAACTGCGCGGGGTGGTGTGTGATCCCGGTGCCGACCCCGAACGGCGTGACCGCGCCGCACGGCAGCTGGCGCGGCTGGCCGACGCGGGCGTGCCAGGTACCGACCCCGGCGACTGGTACGGCACCGCCGAACTCAGCTCGCAGCGCGAACTCTGGGACGACGACGACTCCCCGATCGGGTTGTCACCGTCGACGGTCGAACTGCTGCGCACCTGTCCGCTGCGATGGGCGCTGGAACGGCACGGTGGCACCGACGGTGACAACCCGCACGCCGTGAAGGGCAATCTCGTGCACACGCTCGTGCAGGCGCTGGCGGGCGATGTCCCCGAGGCGCAGGTGCGGGCGGCGCTGGATCAGGCGTGGAAAACGGTCGACCCGGCCGACGGCTGGCATTCGCGCCAGGAACTACGCCGCACCGAGACGATGCTGGAGACCTTCCTCGCCTGGGTGCGCACCACGCGCGGCGAGCTCACCCAGGCCGGGGTGGAGGTGCCGGTGGACTGTGTGCTGCCCGCGCGCACGGAAGGCGCACGGGCCGTACGCATTCGGGGGCGCATCGATCGGCTCGAACGAGATGCGCAGGGACGCTTCGTCATCGTCGATGTGAAGACGGGCAAGACGCCGGTCAGCGAGAAGGCGGTGGCCGATCACGCGCAGCTGGCCACCTACCAGGTGGCCGCCGCGCACGGGGCGCTGGACGAGGACGAGTCCGACGAACCTGCCCCCGTGGCCGACCCCGGTGGCGCGCGGTTGGTCTATGTCGCCAAGCCGAACCGCAAGACCGGCGCGGCCGAACGGACACAGAGCGCGCTCGACGGCGACGGCCTCGAGCAGTGGCGCACCACCATTCACGACGCGGCCGACGCGACGCGCGGGCCCGGCTATCTGGCGGTGCGCAACGACGGGTGCAGGCACTGCCCGGTCGCGGGCAGTTGCCCGGTGCAGGACACCGGACGGCAGGTGACCGACGAGTGAGCGGTGTGCGCGTCACCCCGCAACGGTTGGCCGACGCGCTCGGCCTGCCGCCCCCGACCGATGAGCAGTCGGCGGTCATCGCCGCGCCGCCGGAGCCGACGCTGGTCGTCGCGGGCGCGGGCGCGGGCAAGACCGAGACGATGGCCGCGCGCGTGGTGTGGATGGTGGCCAACCAGCTGGTCGCTCCGGACGAAGTACTCGGGTTGACCTTCACCCGAAAAGCCGCCCAGCAGTTGACCTCCCGGATCCGGACCCGGCTCGCCCGGTTGGCGGGTGCGCCGCTGCTGCGTGAGATCGATCCCAGTGGCGCGTTGCGCACGATCGTCGCCGGTGCCGAGCCCGAGATCAGCACCTACCACTCGTACGCGGGCAGGCTGCTCACCGCGCACGGACTGTTGTTGCCGGTGGAGCCCTCGGCGGCGCTGCTCACCCAGACCCAGTTGTGGCAGCTCGCGCACGAGGTGGTGCGTTCCTGGGACGGCGATCTCGACACCGATCGCACGCCGGTCTCGGTGACCGAGGCGGTGCTCGCCCTGTCCGGGCAGCTCGCCGAACATCTGGTGGAACCGGAGCAGTTGGCCGAGGCACACGCGGAGCTGGAGAAACTCGTCTACACGCTGCCCGCGGGCCCCCGGCAACGCGGCGGACCGAGCCAGGCACTGGTCGGCGTGGTGACCGCGCAACGTGAGCGCGTGGCCCTGCTCCCGCTGGTTCGCCAGCTCGCCGACGCGCTGAACCGCCGTGGCGCACTGGATTTCGGCTCCCAGATGTCGCTGGCCGCGCAATTGGCTGTCGACCATCCGGAAGTCGCCGCCGCCGAGCGCGCGCGGTTCACACTGGTCCTGCTCGACGAATACCAGGACACCGGACACGCGCAACGGGTGCTGTTGTCGGCGCTGTTCGGCAATGCCGAAGCGGTACAACGAGATCGGCAGCGAGAGCCGGTGCGGATCCGGGGTGAGGAGCACCCGGCTCGAACACGCGAAGCCGACACGTTGTTCGCGATGGATGAGCGCGAAGATGCCATCGCGGGCACCCGGTCGCCGGCCGATCACCCTGGCGCGCGGATGTCTAGCGCTGGTGCGCGTGGCGGCGAACGGCCGCGAGGCGAGCCGACGGCCCGCGAGGGCAGCAGTCGCACCGTGCCGGGGGAATCCGCCCCGCTCTCGCGTGCGCTCGCGGTGACGGCGGTGGGTGACCCGATGCAATCCATCTACGGGTGGCGTGGCGCCTCGGCGGCCAACCTGCCGCGATTCGCCACGGACTTCCCCGCTGCGCCAGGGGTGCCCGCGCCGGTGTTGCCGCTGCTGACCAGCTGGCGGAACCCGCCCGAAGCGCTGGCGCTGGCGAACCTGGTGGCCGATCCGCTGCGGGCGGTGGCGCGGGCGGCCGGTGGGGCGACCGTGGACGCGTTGCGGGCCAAACCGCAATCGCAGGCGGGGGTCGTCGAGTTCGCGCTCACCGAAACCATCGCGCAGGAGCGGGACTGGATCGCCGAGCGGATCGCGCGCGAGTGGGCGACGGCGCGGGAGAACGAGGGTCCGCCGCCCACCTCGGCGGTGCTCATCCGGCGCAATGCCGATGCGGCGCCGCTGGCAGAGGCCCTGCGCGAGCAGGGATTGCCGGTGGAGATCGTCGGACTCGGTGGGTTGCTGGCGACGCCGGAGGTCGCCGATATCGTCGCCACTCTGCGCTTGATCGCCGAGCCGGGGACCGGAAGCGCGGCGGTCCGCATTCTCACCGGGGCCCGGTGGCGGATCGGGGTGGCGGACCTGGCCGCACTGGCGCGGCGAGCGCAGATGCTGTCCATCAGCAGCGGGTCGGGTGCCACCGACGCCATCACCGACGCGGCCGGACTCGCGACGGCGTTGCGCGAGGTCGCGCCCGAACCGACCGAGAAAGCCGGTCTCGCCGACGCCATCGCCGACCCCGGTGCGGCGGACCAGTATTCGGAGGCCGGGTTCGCGCGGATCGCTGCCCTGAGCGAGGAGCTGGCCGCACTGCGCGAACGCAGTGGGCAGCCGCTGGTGGAACTCGTCGCCGATGTCGAACGGACGATCGGCGTCGGGGTGGAGACCCAGGCCAGGCGGGCGATCGCCGGTGGTGGCGCCGGACGCGAGCACCTCGATGCCTTCGCCGAGGTGGTCGCCGGGTACGCGGCCGATTCCCGGGCGTCACTGAGCGGCCTGCTCGCCTTCTTCACCGCGGCGGAATCGGTCGAAAACGGTTTGGAGCCAGGCGAAGTCGAGGTCGCGCGCGACCGGGTGCAGGTGCTCACCGTGCACGCCGCCAAGGGCCTGGAATGGGAAGTCGTCGCCGTGCCGCACGTGAGTGCCACGGTGTTCCCGTCGACCACCGCACTGAGCACCTGGCTCGGCGCGCTCACCGAACTCCCCACCACGCTGCGCGGCGACCGCGCCCAGCCGGACGCGTCCGAGGGCGTGCCCGTCCTGGACTTGAGCGCCGTGGGTGACCGCTCCGAACTCGAACACGCGATCGCCGACCACAAGGACGCGCTCAAGAGCCGCCGGCTCGACGAGGAACGGCGCCTGTTCTATGTGGCGCTCACCAGAACCGAACGAGTCCTGCTGGTTTCGGCCTACTACTGGCCCGAGACGGGGACCTCGCAGAAGGGTCCGTCGGATTTCCTGCTCGAGCTCAAGGAGGCGAACGAGAACCCGGGCAGCGAGGCCTACGGCGTCGCCACCGTCGCCCGCTGGGACGACAAGCCACCACCGGACGCGGTGAACCCGTTCGCCGACAACCCGCCGACCGCCCCGTGGCCACGCGACCCACTGGGCAACCGTCGCGATCCCATCGAACAGGGCGCCGCCCTCGTCCGCGAAGCACTCGACGAATTGCGCAGCGGCACATCGGTGGCCCACAGCACCGCCGACGATCAGGCCGAGATCGACGACCCCGAGGGCTGGGTCAACGATGTCGACGCCCTCCTCGCCGAATTCACCGCCGCCGAACTCGCCGAACAGCAGGTGGAACTTCCCGGCCAACTCCCCGCCACCGCCCTCGTCGAACTCCGCGCCGACCCGACCCGCCTGGCCGCCCGTCTGCGCCGCCCGCTCCCGTACCCCCCGAACCCGATGGCCCGGCGCGGCACCGCCTTTCACGCCTGGGTGCAATCCTGGTTCGGCACCGAACAGCTGCTCGGCCTCGACGAACTGCCCGGCGCCGCCGACAGCACCACCGAAATGGGACGCGCCGACCAGGAACTCGCCGCCATGCAGTCCGCCTTCCGCCGCTCACCGTGGGCGCACCGCAATCCGGTCGACGTGGAAGTGCCCTTCGAAACCAGCATCGCGGGCACGGTGATTCGCGGTCGCATGGATGCCGTCTTCGCCGAACCCGGCGGCCGCTGGATCGTGGTCGACTGGAAGACCGGCGCCGAACCCGGCCCCGCCGACGAGCCCGCCGTCGGCGTGCAGCTGGCTGTCTACCGCCTCGCCTGGGCCCGCCTGATGGCCGCGCGCACCGGCGAGACCGAGGACCGGATGCTCCAACGTGTCGGCGCCGCATTCCATTACATCCGCTCCGGCCGCACCATCGCCCCCGCGCGACTGGCGGGCCCCGCCGAGCTGGAGCGCCTCATCCGCGACGCCGCACCGGAAAACGCCGACACCGATCCACACGAGGTTCACTGAGCCGATAGTGTTGCGGTCGCCGCCGGGTTTTCGGCCGCCTTGATCTGGACTGACCAGAGGGTGCGACGAAGGAGTGCCCGGCGGGAGGGAAGACCAAGGTACCCAGGCCGAAAACCCGCGGCGCCAGCCGCCAGAAATACAGGAGCAGGCATGTTCGGTGACACGCGCAACCCGGTCGGGTTGAGCAGCAGTCCCGACTACGCCCTGGTCGGTCTGTTGCGGATCCCGGCGGCGCAGTCCAGCCCATGGGTTTCGCTCACCCGTCGCGTGTTGTTCGCGATCGCACTGCTGTTCACCGCCGCGACAGTGGTCTACGTCGGCCGCCACGGCTACAGCGACAACACCGGCGACGAGCTGTCGTTCCTGGACGCGATGTACTACGCCACGGTGTCGCTGTCGACCACCGGCTACGGCGATATCGCCCCGGTGACCCCGTCGGCGCGGTTGGTGAACATCATCGTCATCACCCCCCTGCGCGTCCTGTTCCTCATCGTGTTGGTCGGTACCACTCTCGGCGTGCTGACCGAACGGTCGCGGCAGGCATTCAAGATTCAGCGATGGAGGCACACCGTGCGTAATCACACCGTCGTCGTCGGCTACGGCACCAAGGGCCGGACCGCGATCGATGCGATGGTCGGTGACGGGATCCAGGTGTCCGACATCGTGGTGGTCGACACCGATCCCATCGCGCTCGAGGCCGCTGCCGCCGCGGGCCTGGTGACCGTGCACGGTTCGGCGACCAAGTCCGATGTGCTGCGACTGACCGGTGTGCAGCGTGCCGCCGCGGTCGTCGTCGCCACCAATCGCGACGACACCGCCGTGCTGGTGACGCTCACCGCGCGCGAACTGAACAAGACGGCCAAGATCTCGGTGGCCATCCGCGAAGCGGAGAACACCCACCTGGTCCGCCAGTCCGGCGCCGACTCGGTGGTGGTGTCCTCGGAGACCGCGGGCAGGCTGCTCGGTATCGCCACCACCACGCCGACGGTCGTGGAGATGATGGAGGACCTGCTCACACCCGAGCAGGGCTTCGCCGTCGCCGAACGCGAGGTGGAGACGACCGAAGTGGGCGGATCGCCGCGCCATCTCAGCGATATCGTGCTCGGTGTGGTGCGCAACGGCGCGCTGATCAGGGTCGGCGAACCCGAGGTCGATGCCCTCGACACCGGCGACAAACTGCTCTACATCCGTCGCGCCGGAAAGTAGTCGGCCGCCCGGGCGCACCCGCACCCGCGCCTTCGCTCTATGCTCGGATCGTGTCGTTCCGGCTGAAAAACGTTCCGCTGCTGTCACGTTCCACCATCGACCGGGCCGAGCACGCCCGGCTCGATCCCGGCGCCCTGCGCGAAGGGTGGGGGAAAGCGAAGATTCTGCGTATCGACGCGCGGGGGAAAGTGCGGGTCGAGGACGGCAAGATCGTCCTCGACGCTGCCGTCTCGGTGGCGCAGGAGCCCGGTGAGGGCGCGGTGTTCCTCGGTGCCGCCGATGGCAGCCACCTGTGGGCGGTGCGAGCGAACGATCTGGACGGCACCCTGAAGGATCTGCGAACCCTCGGCGCTGTCGACGATTTCACCGCGGAACTGCTGTCCACCGCGTACGCGCTCCTCAACTGGCACGATCGGGCCGGGTATCACGGCGGCGACGGCACGGCGACCACGACGGCGCGCGGCGGTTGGTCGCGGCTGACCGCGGCAGGCGAGGAAGAGTTCCCACGGATCGACCCCGCCGTGATCTGCCTGGTCCACGACGGCGCCGATCGGGTGCTGCTGGCCCGTCAGCAGAGCTGGCCGGAGACGATGTTCTCACTGCTGGCAGGCTTCGTCGAAGCCGGTGA
The DNA here is from genome assembly GCF_053608345.1 of Nocardia sp. NPDC055050. Lineage (NCBI taxonomy): Bacteria > Bacillati > Actinomycetota > Actinomycetes > Mycobacteriales > Nocardiaceae > Nocardia > Nocardia sp. NPDC055050. Next base: position 149,077 of record NZ_JBSGVG010000009.1, on the reverse strand, counting down.
ATCGCTGGAGCACTGCGTGGAACGCGAGGTCCGCGAGGAGGTCGGTGTCGACCTGCGCGAGATCGAGTATCTCGGCAGCCAGCCGTGGCCGTTCCCGCGCTCGCTGATGGTCGGCTTCGCCGCGGTCGGCGACCCCGCCCAGGAACTCGTGTTCTCCGATGGCGAGATCGCCGAGGCGCACTGGTTCACCCGCGAGGAGGTCCGCGCGGCACTGCGGCTCGGCGACTGGTCGGCGCGCGAACCCGGCGCCCGGCTGCTCGTCCCCGGGTCCATCTCGATCGCGCGCTCGATCATCGAGTCCTGGGCGGACTGACGCGGCGAATCAGGCCTGCTGGGCGGCCAGTGCCTGCTTGACCGCGGCCAGCGACGGGTTGGTCGCGGTGGAGCCGTCGCGGTACTTGATCGTCGGCACGACGTGGTTGCCGTTGTTGACGCTGCCGACGAACTCGGCCGAAGCGGGATCGTCCTCGATATCGATCACCGAGTAGGTGATGCCCGCCTCGTCGAGCTGGGTCCGCAGGCGCCGGCAGTAGCCGCACCAGGTGGTCGAGTACATCGTCAGATCTGGGGTTGCTTCAGTCACGGGATGTGCAACGTCGCGAGATGGCGCTGTGTTCCTTGCCCCCGCATCCGCGGGCGTCGCGGCACGTTGTCGGTGGGCGCTGTCATGATGGTGCGCGTGCCAGCACTCGATCTCACCGCCCTCGACCCGGAACAGGCCGCCGCGGTGCGGGCACCGAGGGGGCCGGTCTGTGTTCTCGCGGGTGCGGGGACCGGTAAGACCAGGACGATCACGCATCGGATCGCGCACCTGATCGCGGGCGGGCATGTGAAGGCCGACCAGGTGCTGGCGGTGACGTTCACCGCACGCGCGGCGGGCGAGATGCGCAATCGGCTGCGCACGATGGGACTCGGGGGCGATGCCGGGCAGGTGCAGGCGCGTACCTTCCACGCCGCGGCGCTGCGGCAGCTGCGGTATTTCTGGCCGCAGGTGGTGGGGGATGTGCCGTGGCGGTTGATCGACAGCAAGTTCCCCATCGTCTCGCAGGCCGCGCAGCGGGCGGGGCTGCGTGCCTCCACCGAAATGGTGCGCGACCTGCTCAGCGAGATCGAATGGGCCAAGGCGTCGCTGATCGCCCCGGAGGACTATCCGGCCGCTGCCGCCAGACATCATCGTGACGCGCCGGCCGACGTCGCCAAGGTCGCCGAGGTGTACCAGGGCTACGAATCCGCGAAAGCCTCCGCCGACGGCCTGCTGCTCGACTTCGACGACCTGCTCCTGCACACCGCGGCCGCACTCGAGGACTATCCGGCCGTCGCCGACGAATTCCGCGGTCGCTATCGCAGTTTCGTCGTCGACGAATACCAGGACGTGACGCCGCTACAGCAGCGAGTGCTCGACGCGTGGCTGGGCGAGCGCGACGACCTGACCGTGGTCGGCGACGCGAACCAGACCATCTACTCGTTCACCGGGGCCACCCCGTCCTACCTGCTCGATTTCTCCCGGCGCTTCCCCGACGCCACCGTGGTGCGGCTCGAACGCGACTACCGGTCGACACCCCAGGTGGTGTCGCTGGCCAACCAGGTCATCGGTGCGGCGCGCGGACGCATCGCGGGCACCCGCCTTGCCCTGATCGGTCAGCGGCCCGACGGGCCCGAGCCGGAATTCGCCGAGTACGCCGACGCGCAGGCCGAGGCCGTCGCGGTCGCCGGACGGATCGAGAAGCTGATCGCCGCCGGAACCCCGGCGTCCGAGATCGCGGTGCTGTACCGGACCAACGCGCTGTCGGAACCGTTCGAACAGGTGCTCGGGGCGCGGGAGATCCCGTTCCAGGTGCGCGGCGGCGAGGGGTTCTTCCAGCGTCAGGAAGTGCGGCAGGCGGTGTCGGCGCTGCGCCAGGTCGACGCCCGCGACGATCTGCCCGACGCGGCGCGCAGTGGGTCGTCGCTGATCACGCTGGTGCGGGCCGCGCTGGCGCCGGTCGGGCTGACCGCGGAGGAACCGGCCGGTGCGCAGGCGAAGGAACGCTGGTCGGCGCTGCTGGCGCTGGTGCAGCTCACCGAGGAACTGGTCAGCCACGACGACGACATGGATCTCACCGCGCTGCTGCGCGAGCTCGCGACCCGCGCCGAGGCCAAGCATCCGCCGATCGTCGACGGTGTCACTCTGGCTTCGCTGCACGCGGCGAAGGGCCTGGAATGGGACGCGGTGTTCCTGGCCGGGCTCACCGACGGCACGCTGCCGATCTTCCATGTGCTCGGCCGGAAGAACGCGCCCGTCGACGAAGCGGGGCTGGAGGAGGAGCGCCGGCTGCTCTACGTCGGCGTCACGCGGGCACGCGAACATCTGAGCCTGTCGTGGACCCAAAGGCGGCTGCAAGCGAGCGGTGACTATCGGCCGGTGACCCGGTCGCGGTTCCTCAACGGGTTGATTCCGGACAGTTCGGCGGCCTCGCGGATCGCCGTGGAAGTCCCGGTCAAGGCCGACACCCCGCGTCCACTGTGCCGGGTGTGCCTCAAGCCGCTGATCGGCACCTATGCCACCATGCTCGGCCGGTGCAGGCGCTGCCCGGGCGAAGTCGACCCGCAGCTGCTCGAGGCACTGAAGGAATGGCGAGCCGAGAAGGCCGAAGCGTTGCAGCGGCGCGACTTCGTGGTGTTCACCGACACCACCCTCACCGCCATCGCCGAACAGCTGCCCGCCGACGACGCCGCGCTGGCGGCCATCGCCGGCATCGGCGCGAAGAAGATCGAACAGTACGGTGCCGATGTGCTCGCCATCGTTGCGTCACGTTTGCGGGCAACAGCACAAAACCCCAGGTAGAAAATAAGTTGTTCGGTTCTCGATCATTGCCTATGGTGGAGAACACGCACCGAGAGTGATCCCGGTGCGCGGTAATTGTTCACACACGAGTTCAGGAGGGAGGCAGACACATGAACACGAACACGAACACCACGTTCGATGCGATGAGCAATCGCGTCCTGGTGAACGGATTTGTCATGTCCGCCTCCCGGGGGGTCCTCGCTCTGCAGGGGACCGGCCTGTCCGGCGATGCCAAAGCTGTGCCGATGACTGTCGTTCGTCAGCACACTCCGATTCGTCTCCAGGACAAGCCCAACGTGGGTTGGCAGCCGACCGCCGTCGCGGCACCGGCAGCAATCGCCGAGGAAGCCGGTTACGCACCGGAGTTCACCGGCGCAATCCGCCTCCGCGTCCACCCAGCGACCGTGATCAGGTCTCGACAGAGATGTCGAACTAGGTAGGGAACACCTCCCAGACCTCCTGGCCACGGATCGCGAGAAGCGAAAACCGTGGCCATCTTTATTTCGGCTCCTCAGCCGTTGGCACCGGGTTCGCACACCGAACATTCGACCGCTGCAAACGAGCTGAAGGAGAACGACGTGTTCACCGCCCAGGACTGGCCGACGGCCACTACTGACGTGACATGCCGAACCGTGGCGCAGACCCCTCGCGTCCGTGAGGTCACCAAGACTCTGCCCTGTAGGGGCGGAAACCCCGATCTGTGGTTCGCCGAGAGCCCCACCGATCTCGAGCAGGCCAAGGAACTGTGCGCGGCCTGCCCGATCCGCAAGGGCTGCCTGACCGCGGCCATCGATCGTGCCGAGCCGTGGGGCGTGTGGGGCGGTGAGATCTTCGACCAGGGTGTCGTGATCGCCCGCAAGCGCCCCCGCGGTCGCCCGCGCAAGGTCGCGATCGTGGCATGAACCCGGGAAAAGGGTTGTATCGCAAGCGAACCGCTCACCTCGTCATGGTGAGCGGTTCGTTTTGCTATATGCGGGATGCGCGTTTGACGGTGCGACCGTCGGCGACGGCGAGGACCAACGTGGTGGTGTCCGGGGAGTGCGCCCACCACCTGTGCTTCTCACCCGCGCGGCAGTAATAGGTGTCACCGGCGCCGAGGTCGTGTTCGGTGCCGTCGGCGATCAGGGAGATCCGGCCGCGGATCACGTGGATGATCTCGTCGGATCGGTGGACGAAATCGCGGTCACCGCGATCGGTGCCGCCGGTGAATTCCAGGGCGCGCAGGTCGCGGTCACCGTGGACGAGGGACCGGACGGTGCCCGCGCCGGGCTCGGTTTGGGGCAGGGCGGTGCCGTCGGCGGCGCGGACCACGGCCGCGGGCGCGGTGTCGTCGGCCGCGGCCAGCAGGGCTGTCGCGGTGGTCGAGAGGGCATCGGCGATCAGCTGGAGCGAGCGCAGGCTGGTGTTGGTCCGGCCGTTCTCGAGTTGGCTCAGAAATGACTGGGACAGACCGGTTTCGGTGGCAAGGCGGGCGAGGGTGTATTCGGCGGCGAGGCGCCGATCGCGGATCACGGTGCCGAGTTGTCGATTCCGGATGTGCTCACTGGCCACTGATCGCCTCCGTGTCCTCGGTCCTGGCTGTGCCTGTGACTGTAGTGAATTTTCAGTGCCCGCAACCGGTGCTGGTCCGCTGTTTCGGTGTCCGACCAGGGGGTGAGCCGGTTTCGCGCACCATGATCGGAACGGTTCCCGTGTGCGCGATTCTACTGAATATTCAGTGGGGTCGAATATTCAGGAAGAGGCGGCATGGAACAGAACACCCTCAAGCGCCGGGGCATCGGGCTGATCGGCAGCGATGCCGAGCTGGCCTCGCCCGGCTTCACGCTCTACGCGCCGCTGGCGGGCAACGGTCGAGTCGACCTGGTTGACCTCGACGGCGCGATCGTCCACCAGTGGCACCTGCCCTACCGCCCGGGCAGACACGCCCGCATCCTCGCCGACGGCTCCCTCGCCTACAACGGTGCGACCCTGGCCCGTGCACCCCTGTTCGCCATGTGGCGCAAGTACTCCGGCGGTTCGATGGCCCGCTACGACCACACCGGTGCCCAACTATCCGAGATCCGCGACGATCTGGCCCACCACGACGCCCACCACTACGACGACGGGCGCCTGCTCTACGCCGCAGTGCAGCCGCTCACCGGCGCCGACGCGGCACGGATCCAGGGCGGTGTGCCGGGCACCGAAGCCGACGGGATCGTCTGGTCCGATGTGATCCGCGAGGTCGGACCCGACGGCGCGCCGATCTGGGAGTGGCGTGCCGTCGAGCATCTCGATCCCGCGCAATTCGCGCTGCAGCCCCACTATTGGCGTGAGCACTGGCCGCTGATCAACAGCGTGTACCCGCTCGACGCGCACACGGTGGTGGCCAGTCTGCGCAGTGTCTCCGCGGTGATCCTGATCGATCGGCGCACCGGCGCGGTCACCGAGCTCGCCGACCGCGACACCGTCGCCCAACAGCATCACGCCACCCCGCTCGGCGACGGCCAGATCCTGGTGTTCGACAACGGCACCTTCCGCACCGGAGAGTCGGTCACCTACAGCCGCGTCATCGAAATAGACGTTGCTACCGGCGAAGTCGGGTGGACCTATCAGGACTCCCCGCGTGAGGCGTTCTTCACTCCCTTCATGGGTGGCGCACAGCGGCTGCCCAACGGCAACACGCTGATCACCGAGGCGGCGTTCGGCCGGATCTTCGAGGTGACCCCGGAACGGGAGATCTGCTGGGAGTACGTGGTGCCCTCGTTCACCGAATACCCCGATCCCGATACCGCCCAGGTGTTTCCGGGTATCTCCAACGCGATCTTCCGTGCCTACCGTTACCGCGCCGAGGAACTCCCATGGCTACGGTGACCGAACCGATGGTGGCGCCGGTCGACGAGATTCCGCCCGCGGGAAGGGCTTTCGCCGGTGCGTTACAGCACCTGGTGGTGATGATCGCGATGCCGCTCACCTCGGTGCTGCTGATCAGCCGCAGCCTGCACCTGGACGACGAGGCGGCCCGCGCCCTGCTCTGTGGCGCACTGCTTTTCAGCGGTATCGGCACCATCCTGCAGTCCGGGGGCCGATACGGTCTCGGAGCCGGGCTGCCGTTCGTCATGCTGCCCGGTGGCGCGGCGGTGGTGCTGTTCATCCAGACCGCGCAGACCTACGACCCCGCCACCGCCACCGGCGCGGTACTGATCACCGCGGTCGCGGGCATCGCGCTGGTGCCGATCGCGCGCAAGCTGGTGCGGTTCCTGCCGATGGTCGTGATCGCGAGCATGATCCTGGTGATCGGGGTGAACCTGGTGAAGGTCGGCGCGAATCTGATCACCTCCGCCGACGACCCCACCCCGGTCAGGTCGGTGACCATCGCCGGGGTGACCATCGCGGCGACAGTGCTGGCACACCGTTTCCTGCCTCCCGGTTGGCGACGCGTGTCGGTGCTGATCGGGATGGGGGTCGGGACCGCGGTGGCGGCCGCGCTCGGCCGATTCACACTCGCCCCGGGTGACGCGCTGGTGCAACTGCCGGAGCCGCTGCTGTTCGGCGCACCACATTTCGACCTGCTGGCGGCCATGCCGCTGCTGGTGTTCAGCATCGGCTCGATGGCCGAGGCCACCGGGCAAACGGTGCTCAACGCGCAGGTCGTCGGCAAGCAGATCGACACCGCGCCGACGGTCGGGCGCACGATCCGCGGTGACGCTGTCACCTCCCTGTTCTCCGGGCTGTTCGGTGGACCGACCATGGTGACCAGTGGTGAGAACATCGGGCTGATCCGGCTCACCGGTGTTCGCAGTCGCTACGTCACCGCCCTGACCGGCCTGATGCTGATCCTGGCCGCGTTCGTCGCGCCGGTCGGCCGGATCGTGAATTCCCTACCCGGCCCTGTCGTCGGCGCGACGGCGGCCATCGTGTTCGCCACGATCATCGCTTCCGCGATCGGCCTGTTCCGCGAAGTCGACCTGAACGACGACGCGGCCCTGCTCACCACCACCGCGGCCCTCACCGCGGGCCTGCTGCCGATTCTGGTTCCCGCCCTCTATCGCGGCTTCCCCGCCGATCTGAAGCTACTACTCGGCAGCGGAGTCACCATGGCCGCCGTGGTCGGCATCGCGGTGCACGTGCTGTGCACGGTGGGCCGACGCTCGTCCAGGGCTTCCGTCGACTGAGACGCCCCGGGTGAGGGGCGCCCTACGACGCCTGTTCGGCGCGGAAGCCCGGCACCCAGGTGCGGACCAGGTTCATGAAGCCGAGTTCCGCGTCGAGCTGGGCCAGGATGCCGACCGAGCCACCGAGCACCCGGAAGACAGTGAGGTACTCGGCCGGAAGTTGCAGGGCGCGAGCGGTTTTCATCTCCGGGCTGGAGAACTCGGAGGCCTTGCCCGCCACCCGCTGCATCCACGAGCGGGTGAAGTGGAACGTGTCGGTGCGAATCGGGTCGCTGAACGGGCGCAGGTACGCCTCGATCTCCTCGTGGGTCACCACTCGGCCGGGAATGACCCAGCCGTGCTCGTAGAGCAACTCGGTGAGGGCCGCGTGCTCGTCGGCGACAGCGAGGGCCAGCATGCGGCCCAGGATCTCCGGGAAGCCGTCCGGCATCGGCGCACACGCGCCGAAGTCGAGCACGGCCAAGGTGCCGTCGGCCCGCACCAGGAAATTGCCGGGGTGCGGGTCGCCGTGCAGCAGGCCGACCAGTTCGGGCGAGCTGAAGTGGAAGGTTCCCATCAGCTCGGCGATCCGGTTGCGCTGCGCCCGGGTGCCCTCGGGGTCCTCCGCGCCTGCCTTGATCAGGGCCGACACCGGGGTGCCGTCGAGCCATTCGGTGACGATCACCTTCGGGGCGCCCGCCACCACCTTCGGGATCGCGATGGTGGGGTGGCCATCGAACGCGGCGGCGAAGCGGCGCTGGTTGGCGGCCTCGATGCGGTAGTCGAGTTCTTCCTCGGTGCGTTCGGTGATCTCGGCGAGCAGCGGCTTCACATCGGCGCCGGGGATCACCGACGAGAGCAGCCCGGTCATCCGCGACAGCGTCTTCAGGTCGGCGCGCAGCGCGTCGTCGGCGCCCGGATACTGCACCTTCACCGCCACCGCGCGGCCGTCGGACCAGACCGCGCGATGTACCTGGCCGATACTGGCCGAGGCGGCCGGGGTGTCGTCGAAGGACGCGAAGCGTTCCCGCCACTTGGTGCCCAGCTGCTGGTCGAGCACGCGGTGCACCGTCTCGGCGGGCATCGGCGGTGCGGCGGCCTGGAGCTTGGTCAGCGCCTCGCGATAGTGCTCGCCGAACTCCTCCGGGACCGCGGCCTCCATCACGCTCAGCGCCTGCCCGAACTTCATCGCGCCGCCCTTGAGCTCACCGAGCACGGTGAACAGCTGCTCGGCTGCTTTCTGGTTCAGGTTCGCGTTGATCTGCTTCTTGTCACCACCGACGAGCTTCTTGCCGAACCCGACAGCGGCTCGTCCGGCGATGCCGAGCGGAATCTTGGCCAACTTGGCATTGCGGCTGGAACTGCGGCGCACGATCTCGGACACGGTACCAATCATGGCCGAACTCGCGGGGTGTGTGCCATAAGAATGCTCACACCGGCTGATGCGACGCCCGTCACCGAGCGGTTTCCGGCGCGCGGGAGGTCATGTTCCGGCACCCGCATTCCTGATGCGGCAGCCACGGCCGGCGCTGGATCTCGTGGGTGTCGAGGTTCAATTCCACGGTGGCGTCGAGAGTGTGCGGTGGACGCCGCGGTGAACAGGCGACGATCGCCTCCAGTTCGCCGAGCGCCAGCGCGGTCGTCGCCGCGATGCCCGCCGGGGATGCGTGCCCGGTGCGGCCCAGTAGCTGGGCGGCCAGATGCGGCCAGTCGTGATCGAATCCGGCCCGGGTCAGGTCGGCACAGCGCAGGCAGCTGGTCTCGCCGGGCAGTACGAGCGGGCCGACCACGCCGACCCCGTCGCGAACTCGGACCTGCAGGTGCGGCACCCGGCGCAACACCAGATCCACCGACAGTCCGGGGTCGATCATCAACGCGTCGGTGAGTACCACCAGATCGCCCGTGGCGGTACCGGGCGGACTGTCGGGTCGGTACGCGCGCGAGCGGGTGGGGCGAAAACCCATGCGCCGCAATCCGATCGCTACGGCGTCCGAGAGCGGACCGAGGCCGTGCACGGTGATACCGCGGATCTTGCCCAGCGCGGGTTCGGGCTCGAGCAGCAGGCCCGCACGCTCGATCGCGGTGAGCATGCCCATGGTGCGATCGGGGCTGATGCCGAATTCACCTGCCCGCCAGATGATCTGGGGCCGCGATTGCAAGCCGTCGAGCAGGCGGAGGAAGGCGAGCACGGTACCGGTGTCGTGATCGGTGGTTTCCAGCAGCAGTGCGCGTTCGGGGTCCCAGCCGAGCTGGACCGTGCCGGACGGGCGAACCAGGGTGGTCACTCGCGGGTTGAGCATCGGCCCGCGCAGTGGGGAAGTGGTCGTCATGCCAGAAGTATCGGCATCCGACAGCGGCGCGAGGTGCGCCGAAAGTGCAGTTATCCACAGGCTTTCGGCGTGTCGGCCGACGGATTCCGCAGTGTGAACAACCGCTGTACCGCGGGTCGTCGCCGCGTTTCGCGACGAACGTTAGCCTCGGAACCGTGTTGCGCCACCGAGATCGGAAGTTTCTCACCGACCTCGGCGGCGAGGTGGATCAGGCCTTGCCGGAATCCGAGTCGGAATCACCCTCGTCGCGCGGGGTTTCGTCGGAATCGGACTCCTCGGCCTCGGCTTTGCCGCGACCGGCCGCGTCGCGCTCCCGCGCCTCGGTCGCGGCCAGCTGGGCCAGCGGGTCGTCGAAAGCGCCGGTGCTGCCACCGATGATGGAGTCGATGAACCCGGCGGGCGAGTCGAGATCGGTGGAATCGGGCAGCAGATCGGGGTGTTCCCACACCTTGTCGCGCCGCTCCATCCCCGCGTCGGTGGTGAGCCGCCGCCACAGTGCCGAGGCCTCACGCACCTTGCGCGGTCGCAACTCCAAGCCGACGAGCGTGGCGAATGTCTGCTCGGCGGGTCCGCCCGTCGCCCGGCGGCGGCGCAGTGTCTCCGACAGCGCGTTCGCGCCCGGCAGACGCTCACCCACCGCGTCGCTGACCACGACATCGACCCAGCCCTCGATCAGCGCCAGCAGGGTCTCCAGACGCTCGAGCGCCTGCTTCTGCTCGGGCGTGGTCTGCGGTTCGAACGTGCCCTGGGAGAGCAGTTCCTCCAGCTTGGAGGGGTCGCTCAGCGACATCGGGTCGATGCCCTGCGCGGCTTCCTCGATCGCGGAGAAGTCCATCTTGATGCCGCGCGCGTAGTCCTCCACGGCGCCGAGCACCTGCTGACGCAGCCACGGCACGTGCGCGAAGAGCCGCTGGTGGGCGGCCTCGCGGGCGGCCAGGAAGACCATGATCTCGCTCTCGGGCTGCTCGAGCCCCTCGCTGAACGCCGAGATCGCGGTCGGCAGTAGCGCGGCGGTGCCGGCCGGGCCCAGCGGCAGACCGATATCGGTGGAGGTCAGCACCTCCTTGGCCAGCTGGCCGAGCGCCTGACCGAGCTGGGAGCCGAACGCCAGCCCGCCCATCTGGCCGAGCATGCCGACCATCGGCCCGGCGAACTGCTTGGCCTCCTCGGGCAACTGCGCCGTCCACATGCCCGAGATCTGCTCGGCCACCGGATCGCACAGGCGCTTCCAGGTGGGCAGCGTCTCCTCGATCCAGTCGTTCGGGGTCCACGCGACCGTCTTGGTGGCGCCCGCGGGCAGCACCGTGGCGCCGTCGAGCCACAGTTCGGCCAGGTGCGCCGCGTCGGTCACCGCGGTCGTGGTCCCCGACGCGATCGGGGCGATGGTGGAGCCGAGCTGCTGGCGGGCCAGTCGCTTGGCGACGTCGTAGTTGACCGGGCCGGACTGCGCGCCGCCGGGACCCATGCCCTGGCCCATGCCGCTGATCATCTGCCCGAGCTGGCTCAGCATCTGGCCCAGCTGCGACGGATCGAAGCCGCCCGCACCGCCGGCGCCGCCCGCTCCGAACCCGAACGGATCGTTTCCGCCGGGTCCGTTGCCCTCGTCGCGACGCTTGCCGGAATCGTCGTCGTCGCCGGTCGAGAAGCCGAAGGGGAGATCGCTCATACCTCTTACGTTACGCGGGACCCCCGGGCCCACGGTGTTCGCGCATCGCGAAATCGCGCGACGACGCCCACGCCGTAAAGCGTGCCACTGCCGTCGGTCACGGGCGTTGATCACTACTGTGGTCCGAGTGAATCGTCGGATCCTCACCCTGATCGTCGCCCTCGTCCCTGTCCTCGTGCTCGGTGTGGCAGGCAGCGTGGTCACCGTGCCGTTCGTCGCGCTGGGCCCCGGCCCCACCTTCGACACCCTCGGCCAGGTCGAGGGCAAGCAGGTGGTCGATGTCACCGGCGCGCCACTGGATCCCACGAGCGGGCACCTGAACATGACGACCGTGTCGGTGCGCGACGGGCTGAACCTGTTCGAGGCGTTCGGGTTCTGGGCCAGCGGTGAGCACGGCCTTGTCCCGCGCGCCGAGGTGTACCCGCCCGGCGTGTCACGCGAGGAGGTCGACAAGTCCAACCAGCAGGACTTCAAGGATTCCGAGAGCGATGCCGAGGTCGCCGCGCTGCACTACCTGAAGATGCCGACGGTCGTGCTGGTCCGCGGACTCGGCGAGCAAGGCCCGGCCAACGGCGTGCTCGAGGTCGGTGACGAGCTGATCAGCATCGACGGCGCCCCGATCACCGCGCCCAAGGACGTGATCGACATCGTCGGCACCAAGGCGCCCGGCGCCACCATCACCGTCGTCCACCGTCGCGGCGATCTCGAGCTGACCAGTCCGATCACCCTGGCGGCTCGTCCCGGCGACGAGGCGAAGGGCTACCTCGGCATCACCCCGGGCGAAGGCGGACGTCCGCCGTTGCAGGTCGAGTTCAACCTCGCCGATATCGGCGGACCGTCGGCCGGCCTGATGTTCAGCCTCTCGCTGATCGACAAGCTCTCGCCGGGCGAACTCAACGGCGGCAAGTTCGTCGCGGGCACCGGCACCATCGACCAGGACGGCAAGGTCGGTCCGATCGGTGGCATCCAGTACAAGATGATCGCGGCGCGCGAGGCAGGCGCGGAAACCTTCCTGGTCCCTGCCGACAACTGCAACGAGGCCGGTCAGCGTGCTCCGGAGGGCCTGCGCTTGGTGAAGGTCGACACCCTCGACAGCGCGATCGCCGGACTGGCCGAGATCAACGCGGGTCGCGAGCCGATCGGCTGCAAGTAGTCACTCCAGCGTGTGATGCAGGGCCTCGACCAGGCCCGGTGCCAGGTTGGGGTAGGTGCGCAGGTCGAGGTCGCCGAAGCCGTCGTCGTCCTCGGGACGGATCTGCAGCAGGCACAGGGTGGCGCCCTGGCGCAGCACACCCGCGATGAGCCGGGCGTCGCGCCGACCCGGGTGCGCGTGCGCGGCGGCGCGCCCGGCCGCGTCGGCGGCCTCGTCATCGGCGAGTAGCGGAACCAGCGCTTCGTCGAGATCGCTCTCGGCGTCGGGCGGCAGCACCACGATCTCCTGCACCAGCACGCAGCCTTCGACCGCGGGCGGCCAGGTGGTGGTGGCCAGGAACTCGTCCAGCGCCATCGACCCGCCGGTGATGTCGTCGGGGAAGGCTTCCTGGGCCACGGGGGTCAGCTCGCTGCCGTCGTCGAGCTGGTCTTGCAGGTCCGGTTCGGCCGCGGCCAGGTCGGCGGTCGGCACCAACGCGAACATCTGCGGCGGGTTTCCCCAGCCCTCGGCGTCGGCGAACTCGACGACCTCGCGCACACAGCGGGCGAGGAGAACTTCGGCGTGCTCGTCTTCGGTCACCCGCACATCCAATCATTTTCGGCCCAGACGCTTGCACGGTGTCCGATTTCCGTAGAGTGGGCGCAAACGGTCCGGCAACGGATCACCCGCAATATTCGGACTGCGGTGACTGCGCCGATCACGGTGTGGAACCGCCGGAGCATGGAGAGTGGCACCGTGGGCATGCGGCCCCCCACCGGCTTACCTTCGTTGTCCCGACGCAGCCGTGTGCTGCTGGTGACAGCAGTCGTCCTCGCGGCGCTGCTGCTGCTCGGGCCCCGCTTCACCGATGCCTATACCAATTGGTTGTGGTTCGGTGAGGTCGGTTATCGCAGTGTGTATCTCGGCGTGTTGCGCACGAGGCTGATGCTGTTCGTGGTCGTCGCGTTGCTCGTCGGCCTGGTGGTCTGGGCGGCGCTGCTGCTGGCCTATCGGTCACGTCCGGTCTTCGTGCCGGTCGCGGGGCCCAACGATCCGATCGCGCGCTACCGCACGACCGTGATGAGCAAGCTGCGGCTGTTCGGCGTCGGTATCCCGGTGCTGCTCGGCGTACTGTCGGGTTTGGTCGCGCAGTCGAACTGGGCGACGGTGCAGCTGTTCCTGCACGGTGGCGAGTTCGGTCAGCAGGACCCGCAGTTCCATCTCGACATCGGCTTCTACACCTTCGATCTGCCGTTCTACCGGATGGTGCTGAACTGGCTGTTCGTCGCCGTGGTGATCGCGTTCTTCGCGAACCTGGTGACCCACTATGTGTTCGGCGGCTTGCGGCTGGCCGGGCGTGAAGGCACCCTCACCAGGGCAGCGCGCGTGCAGCTCGCGGTGATCGCGGGAATCTTCGTGCTGCTCAAGGCGGTGGCGTACTGGTTCGACCGGTACGACCTGTTGTCGAGTACGCGTAAGGAGCCGACGTTCGGCGGTCCGTCGTTCACCGATATCAACGCGGTGCTGCCCGCCAAGCTGATCCTGCTGTCGATCGCGGTGATCTGCGCGATGGCGTTCTTCGCCGGGATCGTGCTGCGCGATCTGCGGGTTCCCGCGATGGCGGCCGCGCTGCTGGTGCTGTCGTCGATCCTGGTCGGTGCGGTGTGGCCGATGGTGGTCGAGCAGTTCTCGGTGCGCCCCAACGCCGCGGAGAAGGAAAGTCCGTATATCGAGCGCAATATCCAGGCGACTCGCGAGGCGTACGGGATCACCGACGACAAGGTCGAGTATCAGAACTACCAGGGTGAGAGCAGGAAGAGCCCGCTCGAGGTGCCTGCCGACGCGGCCACCATCGGCAACGCCCGACTGCTCGACCCGAATATCCTCTCGCCGACCTTCACCCAGCTCCAGCAGCGCAAGAACTTCTACGGCTTCCCCGAGTCGCTCGACATCGACCGCTACAGCCTCAACGGCGACGTCCAGGACTACATCGTGGCCGCGCGTGAGCTGCATCCGGCCGCGCTGTCGGGCAACCAGAAGGACTGGATCAACCAGCACACCGTCTACACCCACGGCAACGGCTTCGTCGCCGCGCCCGCCAACCGGGTCAACAAGCCGCAGTCCGAGGCCCAGAGTGCCACGGGCGGCAGTGATTCGGGCTATCCGCTGTTCATGGTGAGCGACCTGTTCACCAAGGTCGAAGACCAGCAGATCAAGGTCGAGCAGCCGCGGATCTACTACGGCGAGCTGATCGCGCAGACCGATCCCGACTACGCCATCGTCGGCACCGCGGAGGGCCAGGCGCCGCGGGAGTACGACTCCGATCAGGCGCAGTTCACCTATGACGGCAGCGGTGGCGTGCCGATCGGGAACTGGTTCAACCGGTTGGCCTTCGCGGCCAAGTACGCCGAGCGCAACATCTTGTTCTCGTCGGCGATCAGCGAGGACTCCAAGATCCTGTTCAACCGCGGTCCGCGCGACCGGGTGCAGAAGGTCGCGCCGTGGTTGACCACCGACGGCAACGCCTACCCCGCGGTCGTCGGCGAGCGCGTGGTCTGGATCGTCGACGCCTACACCACGCTGGACAAGTACCCCTACGCCCAGCCGACGTCGCTCGACGGCGCGGTCGAGGACAGCATCGACAAGAAGACCGGGCGGGTCATCCCGCGCAAGGAGGTCAGCTACATCCGTAACTCGGTGAAGGCCACCGTCGACGCGTACGACGGCACCGTCACCCTGTACGAGACCGACACCACCGACCCGGTGCTCAAGGCCTGGCGCGGCGTGTTCCCCGATGCGGTGAAGCCGCAGAGCGAGATCTCGCCCGAGCTGCGCGCGCACTTCCGCTACCCGGAGGACCTGTTCAAGGTCCAGCGCGACATGCTCACGAAGTACCACGTGGACAACCCGCGTGAGTTCTTCACCAACAACGCGTTCTGGTCGGTGCCCAGTGATCCGACCATCGAGGGCGGCACGTTCAACCAGCCCCCGTATTACGTGTTGCTGGGTGACCCGAAGACCAACAAGCCGGTGTTCAACCTGACCTCGGCGATGGTCGGCTACAACCGGCAGTTCCTCTCGGCCTACATCTCGGTGCGGTCGGACCCCGACGGGTACGGCAAGTTCACCGTGTTGCAGCTGCCGGTGGAAACGCAGACGCAGGGCCCGCAGCAGACACAGAACTCGATGACCACCGCCGACGCGGTCTCCCGAGAGAAAACCCTGCTGTCGAACTCGAACAAGATCCGCTACGGCAACTTGCTCACGCTGCCGGTGGCCGACGGCGGCATCCTCTACGTGGAGCCGTTCTACAACGAGCGCAACACCGGTTCGTCGACCTTCCCGCAGCTGCTTCGCGTGCTGGTGAGCTATCGCGACGCGGCGGGCAGCGTGAAGGTGGGCTACGCGCCGACGCTGGCCGAGGCGCTGAACCAGGTGATGCCGGGTGCGGGTTCGCTGGCGACGCCGTTCGGTGGCGATCCGTCGGTGAAGCCGAAACCGGGGGCGATCCCGCCGGTCGACCAGGGCACGGTCACTCCGCCCGGTAACGGCACCACGCCGCAGCCGGGGACGACGCCGCCCGCTGGATCGACGCAGGAGGCCGCGGCCGCCGAGCTGAGCCGCAAGATCGAGGCGGTGCGCACGGCGATGCGGACGGGCAACTTCACCGATTTCGGTAAGGCGCTGGAAGAGCTGGACGCCGCGGTGAAGGCGTATCAGGACGCAGGCGGCCGGTAGCCGACCGCCGCATAGCAGCAAGAAAGGCCCCGTCTGGTCGACGGGGCCTTTCTTGTGCAGGGGGAACGGTGGATCAGCCGCCGATCGAGGCGATCAGCGGAGCGTTGGCGTCGAGCAGGGCTTGGTACTGACCCGCGACACCGTACTGGTCGGCCAGCGCCTTGCCCGTGGCCTTGGCCTGGTCGACGGCAGCCTGGACGTCGGTCTTGGCCCCGGCGGGCAGTTCGACCGGCAGTTCGACGGCGGGCTCCTCGACCACC
Organism: Nocardia sp. NPDC055050; assembly: GCF_053608345.1. Classification (NCBI taxonomy): domain Bacteria; kingdom Bacillati; phylum Actinomycetota; class Actinomycetes; order Mycobacteriales; family Nocardiaceae; genus Nocardia; species Nocardia sp. NPDC055050. The sequence continues at coordinate 132,997 of NZ_JBSGVG010000009.1, read as the reverse complement.
TCGGGCTCGGATGCGCCCGACTGGAGGAACTGGCCGCAGTGCGGCCAGGCGCCGACGCCCTGGCTGGCGAGCACGTTCTCCGCGACGCGGATCTGCTCATCCTTGCTGGCGTTGTGCGCCGAACCCTGGCCGCCGTTGGCCGCCCAGGTGCTCTGCGAGAACTGCAGGCCGCCGTAGTAACCGTTGCCGGTGTTGATGCCCCAGTTGCCACCGCTCTCGCACTGGGCGACGCCGTCCCAGTTGTAGGCGGCGGCGGAGGCGGTGCCGGTGGCGAGGCCGAACGGAACGGCAACAAGGGCGCCGGCGATGGCGGCGACGCCAAGGGCGCGGGTGCTGAATTTCCGGGTCTCAGTCATGGGGGAGACGCTAACCAAAGAATCGACGCCGATCACATCTTGATAACTAGCGGATTCTATGAATGGAATAGTCGTCTTTTCGATGTTTACACTGCATAACCAGTGGGAATACCTAGATTCCGATCAGTCTGTTATTGCGCCGTTATGTGTTCGGGATCACGAGGTGATAGTGACGCCACTCACTGAAACTCGGCCTCGCCGCGGGCGATTGCCGGAACATGTGATGGCTGCCACAGTCGCGGGGTTCGATATGCGGTGTTGCCCGTCGATGATTGAGCTTTTTGGTGATAAAACCCGTGTTGACCTCGCGATTTGGCGCCTGCGTGAACCTGTGTGTAATGTTGTGTTCACACCGACGCGGGGTGGAGCAGCTCGGTAGCTCGCTGGGCTCATAACCCAGAGGTCGCAGGTTCAAATCCTGTCCCCGCTACAAAGAAAAGGCCCGGAACCACTGGTTCCGGGCCTTTTCCGTTTCTCCGGGTCGGTTCAGGCGTCGAGGTCGCTGGCGACGAGCTCGGCGATCTTGTCCAGAGTCGGCTGATCGTCGCTGGTGATCACCACCTCGGCGCCCTGGCCCGCGCCGAGGGTCATGATCATCAGCGCGGAGCCCGCGTCTACCGGGTCGCCGCCCGTGACCGCGATGGTGACGGGAACGCCTGCCGCGCCGACCGCTTCGGCGATGAGGGCCGCGGGGCGGGCGTGCAGGCCGACCGAGGAGCCGACGGTGACGGTGGTGCTTGCCATGGGATATCTCCTTGTGTGCGAATGGATTACGCGGTGGTGAGAATGGGGGCGACGGACTGCTTACCGGTGAGTTCCTTGGCGAGGGTGACGCAGGCCGCGGCGACGAGCGTGCCGGCGACCAGCGACACCAGGAACCAGCCGAGGTGCCCGATCGCGAAGAACACGAAGATGCCGCCGTGCGGTGCGCTCGAGGTGACGTCGGTGGCCATGATCAGTCCGCCGGTCACCGCGCCGCCGACCATCATCGACGGCAGCACCCGCAGCGGGTCGGCGGCGGCGAACGGGATCGCGCCCTCGGAGATGAACGAGGCGCCGAGCAGCCAGGCCGCCTTGCCGTTCTCGCGTTCGGCCTCGGTGTAGAGGCGCGGGCGCAGCACGGTCGACAAGGCCATCGCCAGCGGCGGCACCATGCCCGCGGCCATCACCGCGGCCATGATCCGCAGGGTCGCGGTATCGGTGACCGAGAGTCCGGCGGCGGCGAACGAGTAGGCGGCCTTGTTGACCGGACCACCCAGGTCGAAGCACATCATCACGCCCAGGATGACGCCGAGCGCGATGGCGGAGGTGCCGGACAGGCCGTTGAGCCAGTCGGTGAGCCCGTTGGTCACGGCGGCCAGGGGCTTGCCGAGCAGGACGAACATCAAGATGCCGACGATCGCCGACGCCAGCAGCGGGATGACCACCACCGGCATGAGCCCGCGCGCCCACGTGGGCACCGACAGCTTGCTCACCCACAGCGCCGCGAATCCGGCCACCAGACCGCCGACCAGGCCGCCGAGGAAACCCGCGCCGACGAAGACCGCGATCGCGCCCGCGGTGAAACCCGGCGCCAGGCCGGGACGGTCGGCGATCGCGAAGGCGATGTACCCGGCCAGCGCCGGGACCAGGAAGCTGAAGGCGAGCGAGCCGATCTGGAAGAGCACGGCGCCGACATAGGTGGCCAGACCGCCGTCGGGCAGGTCGGTGATCGAGTTGTCGAGCACGATCGTCTTCGCGCTGTCGGAGATCTCGTAGCCGCCGAGCAGGAAGCTCAGGGCGATCAGCAGACCACCCGCGGCGACGAACGGGATCATGTAACTGACGCCGGTGAGCAGGATCTGGCGCAGGCGGGTGCCCCAGCCGATGCCCTTGGCCGCCGCCTGCGAGGGCGCGGGCGCGGTACCGCCGACGGTGGCGGCACTCGCGGTGGTACTCGCCGCGACGGCCTCCGCGATCATCGTGTCGGGCTCGTTGATGGCGCGTTTGACGCCGGACTCGACCACCGGCTTGCCCGCGAACCGGCTTCGGTCCTTCACCCCGACATCGGTGGCGAAGATGACGGCGTCGGCGTCGGCGATCGTGGCCGGGTCGAGCGTGTCGCCCCCGCTCGAGCCCTGGGTTTCCACCGCCACGTCGACGGCGGCGCGTTCGCCCGCGGCGACCAGGGCGTCAGCGGCCATGTAGGTGTGGGCGATGCCGGTCGGGCAGGCGGTGACCGCGACGATCCTCTTCGGCGCACCGGACTTCGCCGTGCCGACGGCCGGTGCATCGCCTCCAGTTGACGCTGGGTTGTCGCCCGGGTGTCCGGTGGGGGCCGTCGTCGCGCCATCGGTTGTCGCGCCGGAACCAGCCACGCCCACTGCGGCGGTACCGGCTGCCGCCGCGCCGACTCCGGCGGCCGATGACTCGGAGACGGGAGTCGCGTCCCTCTCGCCCGCAGCGGAGGAGGTCCCCGTTCCGCCGTCGGCGGGCGAACCGGACCCGGCCGTACCAGCCGATCCCGTCGCCGCTGTGCCACCGGGGGAAGGTGTGGTCGCGGCCGGTGGGGGATTGATGACGCCGTCGACCAGGGCGACCACGTCTGCCGGTGTCGCGGCGGCGCGTAGGTCGGCGACGAAGGCAGGCCGGACCAGTGCGCGAGCCAACGACGACAACAATTTCATGTGCTCCGCGCCCGCGCCTTCCGGAGCGGCGATCAGGAAGACCAGATCGGCGGGCCCGTCGGGAGCGCCGAAATCGACGGCGGGTGCGAGTCGGGCGAAAACCAGCGAGGCGGTGGTGACGGCGGTCGATCGGCAGTGCGGGATCGCGATGCCGCCGGGTAGCCCGGTGGCCGATTGCGACTCCCTGGCGAGGGCGGCTTCGGCCACCGCGGCGACGTCGGTCGTGCGGCCCGTGGCGGCGAGCTTGTCCGCGAGCGCGGTGATCACGGTGCCCTTGTCGGCGCCGAGATCGGCGTCGAGCGCGATCAGGTCTGGGGTGATGATCGAATCGGCCATCGTCGTGTCTTTCCGGAGTGGGGGTGGAGCAGGAGCTTGTCGGGTCCAGCGGTGTCGATCGGCGCGGTTATCGGCGTCGGCCGGTGGGGTAGCGCTGGGTGATGGACGTGTGGCGGTGGTGATCGCCGTCTGCGGCCGGATCTCGGATCAGCGGCGGACGAACGCGCAAGTCGCAGCGGTCCGAGTTCGGCGATGGGCGAAGGCGCCGGACGCCGATCGTGGGGACGCTCATGCCGGGGCCGATGGTCGGTCGGCGGTGAGTGGGTGCGCGGTGACGGCTTCGAGGACGATGTCGGCGGGGCCGGGTAGTCCGGTGCCGGGGAGCGCGGTGGCGGCACTGCCGTAGGCGACGGCGGTGCGCAGGCGGTCGGCGGGGGGTTCGCCCGCGAGGTCGGCGAGCAGGTAGCCGGCCAGGGCCGAGTCGCCCGCGCCGACAGTGCTGCGCGCGACGATCGGCGGGGCGGCGGCGAACCACGCGTCCTCGGCGGTGACCAGGACGGCGCCCGCCGCGCCCAGGGTTGCCAGCACCGCGCCGACGCCACGGTCGATCAGTTTCACGGCGGCTTCGGCCGCGGCCGTGGGGTTTTCGAGGTCGACGGCGTCGAGACCGGTGAGCTGAGCCAGCTCTTCCGAGTTGGGTTTGATGAGATCCGGTGTGGCGCCGACTGATTCGGCGAACAGGGCGAGCAGCGGAGCATCGGAGGTATCGACGGCGACGCGGGGGCCACGCGTTCTGTTCGGCGACAGGCACGGTGTGGACAACGTCGCGACGAGCTGCGCGTACCAGTCGACGGGCACGCCCGGCGGTAGTGATCCGGACAGCACGATCCACTCGGCTCCCGTGGCCACCTCCACGAGCAGCGCCGTGAGCTCGGCCAGATCGCGCGCAGTCAAGGGACGGCCGGGCTCGTTGATCTTGGTCGTGGTGCCGTCGGATTCGGCGATGGTCAGATTCACCCTCGGCCCACCGGTCACCTGCACCGCGCGGAATTCGATGCCCGCCGTGCGTAATCCGTGCACCACGGGGTCGTCGTCGGCCCCCGGCAGCACCGCCGTGACCGCCGCCCCGCCCCCGGACACCACCCGCGCGACATTGACTCCCTTGCCGCCGGGGTGCGACGTGACACTCGCCGCGCGATGCACCTGCCCGCGCCGCAACGGCTCGGTGAGGGTGATCGTGCGGTCGACACTCGGGTTCGCAGTCAGCGTGACGATCATGCGAGCACCACCTCGATTCCTTCGGCGACCAGTTCCGCGTGTGCGGTGGCCGGGATGTCGGTATCGGTGACCAGGACGTCGACCTCGGCGGCACGGCCGAAGCGCACGAAGTCCTCGCGCCCGATCTTGCTCGCGTCGGCGACCACGACGACCCGGTCGGCGGCGGCGATCATCGCGCGTTTCACGGCGGCTTCCTCCGGATCGGGGGTGGACAGCCCGTGTCGCACGGTCAGCGCGTTGGTGCCCAGAAACGCGACGTCGACCCGCAATTCGCCGAGCAGTCGCAAGGTCTCGGCGCCGACGGCGGCCTGGGTGACGCCGCGAACCCGCCCACCGAGCAGGTGCAACCGCACACCCGTGAACCCGGTGAGGCGCGCGGCGACCGGCAGCGAGTTGGTGACGGTGACCAGGTCGAGGTCGGCCGACATGGCCGCGGCCACCCGCACGGTCGTCGTGCCCGCGTCGAACAGCACGCTGCCGCCCGCTCGCGGCAGGTACCGCTGCGCGAGTTCGGCGATCCGGTCCTTCTCCGCGGCGCGAGTGCTGTCGCGCTCGGCGGTGCCCGGTTCGAAGGTCGTGAGCGCGCCGGAACCGACCGCGCCCCCGTGCACCCGCCGGATCACCCCGAGTCGGTCGAGCACCGCCAGATCGCGACGCACGGTTTCGGTGGTGACCCCGTACTGGTCGGCGAGTTCGGCGACGGAGACGCGCCCGCGATGCCCGATCAGGGTCGCGATCGCCTGCTGCCGTTCCTCGGCGTACATGGAGTTCCTCCGGTCTCGGTGAATCTTTACTTATGTTGTTTTATGCCCATTTATGTGGGTTTGTCAATGGATTTTGGTGAGGCGAGTCACAAATGTTGCTCTTCGACTATCGAGAAAATGGTGCCGGCAGTCACACCCGAACAGCGCGGGTGCTCGACATCACTGCGGAAATCGGTGCAGGTCAACGGCTTTGGCGCGCGCTTTCACGTCGCTGTTACGCACCTCGTCCAAGATCGACACGAAGGCCGGAGACGCTGATCCCATGTGGCGATTCGCAGTGCGACCCCGTGTCACGGTCCTGGCCTGCGAGGTATGCGGCAGACTGCCGCATCCCGGCCGGACCAGGCTCACGCTGGCCAAACTCGCGGCGGTGTTCCCGGTGGAGCTGGCGCTGCACGCGTTGGTCGTCCATGTGCACCCGCCGTACCTGCTGACCGTCGCCCTGCTCACGGTCACCACCACGATCCTGGTGATCTGGGTGGTGGAGCCGTCGGCGATGCGCATGCTCGGCGGCTGGCTGCACAGCCCGGAACTACGGCACCGCGACCGCATCGACTCCGCGCCCGCGCTCTGGCGGATCCGGGTGCGCCTGGCCGACCGTCCCGGCGCGCTCGAGACACTGGCCAAACATCTCGCCCACCGTGACGCCAACATTCTCACCGTGCACGTGCACCAGCTGGAGGACGCCGTCCTCGACGAACTCGTCGTCGCCGCGCCCGCCGAGGTCACCGCGCACGCGATCACCTCCGCCGCGGAACACGCGGGAGGGTCCGGAGTGCGGGTCTGGCCCGCGACCGTGCTGTCGCTGATCGATGGTCAGACCAAGGCACTGGCCATCGCCGCCCGCATCGTCGGCGATCCGGACGAATTACCCTTGGCCGTCGCCGAACTGCTGGGCGCGCGCTACCTCGCGCCCGGTACGCCCCAGGTGAGCGAACCGGGCGAGGGCACGCTGCTGGAACTGGACCGTGACGATCGTCGCTGGGGTTTCGTACGCCCCGACGAACCGTTCACCCCCGCGGAGATCGCCCGCGCGCATCGGCTCGCCGATCTGGCGGTGCTCACCGCGCGGCGACAGTGACGTTCAGTCGAAGCCGAGGTCGCTGGTGAGCGGATCGCGTAGGGCGCCCTCGGCCGCCCGCAGACGATCGGTGACCGAGGTCAGCAGATCCATCGAATCCTGGGACAGCCCGAGCGCGAGGCGGGTCAGGTGACGGATGGCATCGCAATGGAAGAGGTCGGCGAGTAGAGCGTCCGGGTCGGCGGGCGCGGCCGAGTGTTCGACGACGGTCACGGCAGGGGCACTCACAATCTCGTATTTTCGAGTATGACGCACCTTACATCCACCCTGCGGTCCGTGAACCCCGGTCGGCGTGCGAAAGTGCAGCAATGAGTCAGTTCGCCGACTATCAGAACGAGATCTACCTGGCCGCGCTCGGGGGGATCCAGCCCGAATTTCCCATGGATTACGCGACGCTCGAGCGCAAAGCCACTGCGGCACTGCCGGATTCGTTGCTGAACTATATCGCAGGCGGGGCGGGCGACGAGCTCACGCAGCGGCGCAACGCCGAAGCGTTCGCCGATTGGGGTCTGGTGCCGCGAATGCTGGTCGGCGCCACCGAGCGCGACCTCGCCGTCACCGCCTTCGGTCACACGTTCGCCAGTCCGCTGTTCCTCGCACCGGTCGGGGTGATCGGTCTGGTCGGCGAGAAGGGCCACGGTGACATCGCGGTGGCCGAGGCGTCGGCACAGACCGGTGTGCCCGCGATGTATTCGACGCTGATGGAGGATCCGCTCGAGGACGTCCGCCCGCACGCGGGCGACACGCCCTCGTTCTTCCAGCTGTACACGCCGAAGAACCGTGAGCTCGCCGAGAGCCTGGTGCACCGCGCCGAGGCCGCGGGGTACGCGGGGATCACGGTCACCCTCGACACCTGGGTGCCCGGTTGGCGTCCGCGCGACCTGGCCAGTGGGAACTTCCCGCAGCTGCGTGGGCACGTGCTGAAGAACTACACCAGCGACCCGGTCTTCCAGCAGATGGTCGGCTCCGACGATCCCAAACTGATTGTCCTGCACTGGATCGCGACTTTCGGCAATTCGCTGACCTGGGATGACCTCGGCTGGCTGCGGTCGATCACCGATCTGCCGCTGATCCTCAAGGGCATCTCCCATCCCGAGGACGCGCGCAAGGCGATCGACTTCGGCGCCGACGGCATCTACTGCTCCAATCACGGTGGGCGCCAGGCCAACGGCGGGCTGAGTGCGCTGGAGACCTTGCCCGCGGTCGTGGCCGCCTGTGACGATCGGGTGCCGGTGCTGTTCGACTCCGGGGTGCGCTCGGGCGCCGATGTGGTGAAGGCGCTCGGACTCGGCGCGACGATGGTCGGGCTCGGCAGGCCGTATGTGTACGCGCTCGCACTGGGTGGAGTGCGCGGCCTGGTGCATCTGCTGCGCAGCTACGCGGCCGAAGCGGACCTGCTGATGGCGGTCAACGGCTATCGCGATGTGGCCGCGGTGCGCGAGAACATCCGGCCGACAACGCGCGGCAACGCCACTCTCGGCTGAGAGTGGCGCGGCCCGGAATCCTCGCGCAGGAGGGTGTTTCGGGCCGTGTGGGCGGCTCGGGGGAGAACTTGTCGGTGCTGTGCGGCATCATCGGTGCGAAGACCACGCTGTAGCACCAACCCCCGGAGTCCACGATGTCCTCGCCGAGCACCAAGTCCGCATCCCGCCGATCAGCACCGCCGGTACTATCCGACGCCGAGCTCGCGCGTATCGCAGGCGAGCTCGCCGAGGGCAAACCGCCGATGGTGTGGTTCACCGCCGCCGCTGTCGGTGTCGCCGAGGGGAAGTCGGGCAAGGTTGTCGCGCTCGACGATCCGTCCGCGGGCGACTTCCTGCAGGTGCGGCCCACCGGTTCCAAAGATGTGCTCTCGTTCGGCCCGAGCGAGGTGACGCTGACCAAGCCGGCCCGCGGGACTACCGTAGCGCCGGGCGGATCCGCACGGACCCGCCCGGACAGTGCCCCCGCGCCGAGCAACCGAAAGGACAACACTGTGACCCAGCCGTCGACCCTGCCGAGCGCTGCTACGCCCGCGCCGAGGTCGCTCGCCCCGGTAGCCGATGATCCCAAGCCCGCCCCGGCAGCGCCGCGGCCGGCGAAGGCTCCCGCGGTGCGCAAGGCCAAGGTGGCCGAGGTGACCGTGACCCTCACCGGAACCGCCGACGGTGAGTGGACTGTCGATGTGATCAACGGTAAGAAGCGCAGTGTGAAGGGGTTGGCGGTCAGCAGTGCGGCCGTCGCTCAGGCCGCGAAGATCCTGCACCCCGAGGTAGAGGAAGTGGTGGCCGGGATTCTGGAGGCTGCTCGGGGGGCTCAGCAGGCGAAGGTCGCGCAGTTGCAGGCCGAGCTGGAGGCGGCTCGGAAGCTGTTGGAGGAGTTGGGGGACTGACCTACTGGGCCACCCGCTGAATCCGCGGGGAGGCGGAGATGCGCCGCCGCGTCGACGGCTTTCTCAGTTCGTCGTGGAAGCTGAGACCGAGGCGATATTCCTTGGCGTGATACATGGCGGCGTCGGCGGTGCGGATCAGGTCGTAGATGGTTGTTTCGGTGGGGCGGGTGGTCAGGCAGGCGACGCCGATGCTGGCGGTGATGGGGATTTCACCGCAGCTCAGTTCGAAGGGGCGGATGAAGGCGCCGAGGATGTGTTCGGCCAGCACGGCGGCTTCGGTGCGGCTGCGTGGTGCCAGGACCACGAATTCGTCGCCGCCGTAGCGGGCCGTGAGGTCGGCGCTGGCGGTGGTGCGGCGGATGCGGGACGCGGCGTTGGCGATGAGTTCGTCGCCGACGGCGTGACCGTAGCTGTCGTTCACCATTTTGAAGCCGTCGAGGTCGATGAACAGCAGACACAGTGGTTTTCCGGCCCACTGATCGCGATAGCGGTGTGGTGCGCGCAGCAGCGCGGCCCGGTTGAACAGCCCGGTGAGCAGGTCGTGGTCGGCCTGGTACTGGGCGCGGCGTTCGCTGCGTGTGCTGCGCGCGATGGCGCGTTCGCTGCGCACCAGGACACCGGCCAACAGCAACGTGAGCAGCGCGCAGATCACCACGCGGTCGACCACGCCGAGGTCGGCGCCGACCACACTCACCAGCGAGGCCGCCACCAGTGCCACCGCGATCATCCCGGCCCGTTGCCGCGATCGATGCGGTCCCACACTCTCGGCGTCGCGCAACCCGCCCATCGTCGGCTGCACCGCGGCCAGCCCGGCCAGCAGGTACGCCCACTGCTGCGGCACCAGCGCGAATTCGGGATCGACCGCGATCGTGCCTGCGGCAGTGAGGCTTTCGATCAACCCACCGATGAGTACGGCGATCAATGCGGCCTGCAACAACCGCAGCGATGTCTCCGAGCGGACCACCGTCGCCAGCGAATGCGCGAGCACGGTAGCCAGCAGCGCGTGGATCAGCGGATAGCTCGCGGCCGGTGCGGTATCGACGAACCCGGTGCTGTGCCGCAGGATCGGCGAGATCAGGAATGTCCACGAGGCCAGCAGCGCGCTGAGCCCGATGAGCGTCGAGTCCAGCCAGAGGTCGCGGGCATTGCGCAGTCGGTGCGGCTGCAACCAGCCGACGGCGGCCACGCCGAGGCACAGCGAGGCCGCCAACGTACACAGATCGTCGACCGGGTGCCAGCTCGGGTGCAGCCCGAGCGCGCGTATCGCGGTGCCCGTGGCGAACAGCGGCACCGACGCGGCCAGCAGGTACCAGGGCAGCCGGTGCGCGGGCCGATGGCGGTACATGCCGTACCCGATCATCGCCAGCGATCCCGCGACGATCACGATGAGCAGCAGAAACGGCAGCGCCCGGCCGCCCGCCAGCGGCGCGATCAGCACGGCCCCCGCCGCGCCGAGCGATACCGCGCACCGTCGCAGGCTCCCGTAGCGTGTCTCGCTGATGGTCATCAGCCCCCCTCGATCTTGCTGCGCACGCGACGAGCGTCGATTCGAATGTGAGGCCGGTGAATCACTCGAAGTATCGGCCGAGAGCACCGAGTGTTGTTGTCCGAGCACGATCCCCAGCCGGCAGTGCCGACGCTCAAAACCTTTACAACTCAGTCGATCATGACACGTCCACGGCCCTGCTGTCGATGCGTTGAGAGCATTCCCGCATACCGATTCGGTACCCGGTGCTCGACAGTTGCCCGCCGCGGTGTTCGGTGATGACATCGTCGCAGGAAGCGGAAGGGAAGTACGGGTGGAGAAGTGGATCGCGCCGGGCCGGGTGAACCTCATCGGCGAGCACACCGACTACAACGACGGGTTCGTCTTGCCGATCGCCCTGCCGCTCGGCGTCGTCTGCGCGGCCGGACCGCGCGGTGACGGGCTGGTGCGGCTCACCTCGGCGCAGCGGCCCGGTGAGGTCGTCGAGGTGGGCGCAGATGCTCTTGCGGCACAACGGGATCGGCTGCCCGGATGGGCCCGCTATCCGCTCGGCGTCGTCAACGAATTCATCCGCGGTGGTCATCGCTTCAGCGGGGTGGACCTCGAACTCGACGGTGCGGTGCCGATCGGCGCGGGCCTGTCCTCGTCGGCGGCCCTGTGCTGCGCGGTGACGATCGCGCTGCGCGACCTGTTCGTGCCCGCGCTCACCGATCGGCGCATGGTCGAGATCGCCAGGGCGGCGGAGAACAGCTTCGCCGGAGTGCCGACGGGCCTGCTCGACCAGTCCGCCTCGATCCTGTGTACCGAGGGCCACGCCCTGTTCCTCGACATCCGCGCCTTCACCGCCTCGGAATCGACTGCCGCCGAGCAGATTCCGTTCGATCTCGCCACTGCCGGGCTGGCGTTGATCGTCGCCGACACCGGCCACCCGCACGATCTGGCAGACGGCGGATATGCCGAGCGGAGAGCCCAGTGCGAAGCCGCCGCCGCCGCGCTGAAGCTGTCCGCCCTGCGCGATGCCACCTCCGAAGACCTGCCACACTTACGGGATCGAGTGCTGCGGCGTCGCGCGCGGCACGTGGTCACCGAGAACGCGCGGGTGCTCGCGGTCGTCGACCGGCTGCGCGCCGGTGCGGACCCGCGGTCGATCGGTGCGCTGCTCACGGCCTCGCACCACTCGCTGCGCGAGGACTTCGAGGTTTCCGCGCCCGCGCTGGATCTCGCGGTCGACGCGGCACTCGACGCGGGCGCACACGGTGCGCGCATGGTCGGCGGTGGCTTCGGCGGCAGCATCATCGCCCTGGTCGAGCACGCCGACCGGGTGGCCGAGAACATCATGAACCGGTTCGCTACCACTGGTTTCGCCCCGCCCCGCGTCTTCGCCGTCGAGCCTGCCGCGGGTGCGCGCAAACTGGAGTGAACAGTTGTCCATTTTGTTCTGTGCGATTTCGCTGTGCGGCGCAGGACGGGCGCGCACAGTGGGAAGCACCCGAAACAGTTCGACGGACGACGCGACCCGCGCCGTGTGAACGACGCTCGTGTGCCGTCCGGCTCCAGGCCAGGAGGGACACGCTGTGCCGCTTGCCTTTTCGCCCGCCACCCTAGAAGCCTCGTCGACACTGCGGCTCGACGCCGCCCCCGTCGACTACGCGCTGGTCGCCCTGTACTTCGTCTTCGTCCTCGGCATCGGCCTCATCGCCCGGCGCCGGGTGTCGTCGAGTATCGACTTCTTCCTGTCGGGGCGCTCGCTGCCCGCGTGGGTCACCGGTCTCGCGTTCATCTCCGCCAATCTCGGCGCGGTGGAGATCATGGGCATGTCGGCCAACGGTGCCCAATACGGCTTCCCCACCTTCAACTACTTCTGGATCGGCGCCGTGCCCGCGATGCTGTTCCTCGGCGTGGTGATGATGCCGTTCTACTACGGCTCCAAGGTGCGGTCGGTGCCGGAATTCATGCGCAGGCGCTTCGGTACCGGCGCGCACCTGGTGAACGCGTTGAGCTTCGCGGTGGCCCAGGTGCTGATCGCGGGGGTGAACCTCTATCTGCTCGGCACCATCGTGAATGTGCTGCTGGGCTGGCCGCTGTGGATCTCGGTGGTCGTGGCCGCGGTGATCGTGCTGTCCTACGTCACCCTCGGCGGGCTCTCGGCCGCGATCTACAACGAGGTGCTGCAGTTCTTCGTGATCGTGGCCGCACTGCTGCCGCTGACCCTGGTCGGCCTGCACCGTGTCGGCGGCTGGGACGGCTTGCAGGACAAGGTGTCCGGCTCACCGGGTGGCGCCGACCAGTTGCAGACCTGGCCGGGCAACGCGATGAGCGGATTCACCGACAACTTCGCCTCGATCATGGGCATCGTGTTCGGTCTGGGATTCGTTCTCTCCTTCGGGTATTGGACAACCAACTTCGTAGAAGTGCAGCGTGCCTTGGCCACTCACTCGATCTCGGCCGCGCAGCGCACCCCCATCATCGGCGCCTATCCGAAGATGTTCATCCCGCTGATCGTGGTGATCCCCGGCATGATCAGCGCGGTCCTGGTGCCACAGATGATCGAGTACAAGCAGCAGGTCACCGCGAATCCCGATTTCGAGGGCGATGTCACCTACAACCAGGCGCTGTTGTTCTTGATGAAAGAGGTGCTGCCGAACGGCCTTCTCGGTGTCGGGATCGCGGGTCTGCTGGCGGCGTTCATGGCCGGAATGGCGGCCAATGTCTCGGCGTTCAACACCGTGTTCAGCTTCGATCTGTGGCAGCAGTACGTCCGTAAGGGTCGTCCCGACGGGTACTACCTGAAGGTCGGCAGGTTGGCCACGGTCGGTGCGACGGTGGCGGCGATCTTCACCGCGTTCATCGCGGGCGGGTTCAGCAACATGATGGACTACCTGCAGACCCTGTTCAGTTTCTTCAACGCACCGCTGTTCGCGACGTTCATCCTCGGCATGCTGTGGAAGCGGATGTCGCCGACCGCGGGCTGGGTCGGCCTGGTCAGTGGCACGCTCGCCGCCGTGTTCGTGTTCCTGCTCAACGAGACCGGGGTGACGAACCTGTCCGGGCAGGGCGCCAGCTTCGTTGCCGCGGGCGCCGCGTTCGTGGTCGACATCGCCGTCAGCGTCGCGGTCACCCTGGTGACCAGGCCGAAGCCGCCCGCCGAACTGGTCGGCCTGGTGTATTCCGAGACACCGAAGGCGATGCGCACCGACGCCGATGCCGACTCGCTGCCCTGGTACCAGCGGCCGACCCTGCTCGCCGGGATAGCCCTCGTGCTGGTGATCGCCCTCAACATCATCGTCGGATAAGGAGTCAGCACCATGCTTTTCGATATCCGCACCATTGTCGGTGCGCTGCTCGGCAGCTACGGCGTCGTCCTGGTGATCACCTCGCTGGTGCAGGACAGCGCGGCCCAGGAGGTCAAGACCGGCGGGATCGATGTGAATCTCTGGGCGGGGCTCGGCATGATCGGGTTCGCCGTCGTGTTCATCGGCTGGGCGCTGCTACGCCCGGTCCAGGTCCCCGAGGGTGCGGCGATGACGATGGAGGAATTCACCCCGGATCCGTGACGCGTGCGCGCCCGGGTCGGTGTGCGGGGCGCGGGTAGCGTCGAGGCTATGGCGACACGATGCGCGCGTTGCTGACCGGTGCCGCCGAAGGGCAGCTGACCTCAGGCTGACCTGACCGTGCCGGGGATCCCGTCCTCGACAACGAAACTCGCCCGCGTGCTGATCGGGGCACCCGGACGGCTCACGTAGGGGACCACGCGGAAGTCGTTGCGCCACTGGCGATGGTCGAGGTCGACGCGAACATAGCCGCGTTGCCGGTTGTAGAACTTCAGGTCCGGGTTGGCGGCCAGCAGCGTACGACCCGCGTCGGTGAGATCCGCGCCGTCGCTGCCGGTGCTGATCGATGTGCCGGTGAATTCTGTTGCCACGACCGGTGATTCGGGATCGGCGTAGTCGCGGCGTAGGTCGGCGACGTAGTTCTCGTGGCGGTCGCCGGTGATCACGACCAGGTTGTCGACCGCGTGGTCGGTGGCTGCGGCCAGCACCGTATTACGGTCTGCGACATAGCCGTCCCAGGCATCCGTGCCGAGCAGCAGGTCGGGGCCGGGGTCGTAATCGGACTGGGCCATGGCGACCTGATTGCCGAGCACCTGCCAGCGGGCAGGCGAAGTGGCGAAGCCGTCGACGAGCCAGTCGCGTTGGGCCGCACCGAGAATGGTGCGGTCGGTGGCGAAACGGTCGGCGCATCCGACGACCGCCGAGCCGTCACCGCACGCCTGCGGGGTGCGGTACTGCCTGGTGTCGATCATGGTGAATTCGGCGAGATCGCCGAACCGGTAGCGGCGGTGCAGGTGCATCGACGGGCCTGCGGGCAGCTGCGCCAAGCGCATCGGCTGGTGCTCGTACATGGCCTGGAACGCAGCGGCCTTGCGACGGCGGAACAGCGGCGCGAGGCGGTACACGTCGAAGCCGAGGCCGGGACTGTCACCGGCCCAGTTGTTGTCGAGCTCGTGATCGTCGAGGGTGACCAGCCAGGGGAACGCCGCGTGCGCGGCCTGGAGCGGCGCTTCGCCTTTGGCCTGGGCATAGCGCAGTCGGTAGCCCGCCAGATCCACTGCCTCGCCGGCGAGTTGCGGTGGCAGGTGCGCACCGCGGCGGGCCAGCACCCAGGAGGATTCGTAGATGTAGTCGCCGAGATGCACGACGAGGTCGAGATCTTCGGCGCTGAGGTGCTCGTAGGCGGTGTAGTACCCCGAACTCCACGACTGGCACGACGCGAAGGCGAACCGGAGCCGCGCGGTCGGGCTGTCGAGCGCGGGCGCGGTGCGGGTGCGCCCGACCGGCGAGATCGCCGAACCGGCCCGGAACCGGTAGTAGTACCACCGATCCGGTGCCAGCCCGGCGACCTCGGGATGCACACTGTGCCCGAGCTCGCGGGTCGCCACCGCTGAGCCGGTGACCACGACTTTCGTGAATCGTTCGTCCTCGGCGACCTCGTAGTCGACGGTCACCGGGGCGACCGTCATCCCGCCGTACCCGTCTGGTGCGAGCGGATCGGGGGCGAGTCGCGTCCACAGCACCACTCCGTCCGGGGTCGGTTCGCCGGACGCGACCCCGAGCGAGAACGGTTCGCCGAGCCGCCGTGGCGCGGCGAACCGCGCACTGCTCACCGCGGATACCCCCACGACAGCGGCGATCGAACCGCCGATGCCGCCGTGCAGGAGTTGTCGGCGAGACAGCGTCATCCGCTGATCCTTTCACCGCAAATCCGAACCAGCCACCGATCGTGTCGGGTTCGGCGTCGCGATGCGGGTGTCAGAGCCGGAAGATCCGCGAGCCGACGGCCCACCCCGCGCTGGACCAGTTCGGACCGAAGCACGCCACGGTGCCCGCCTGGCCGACCGGCAGGTCCTGGCGGATCGTGTACGGCCCGACGGCGAAGGGTGCGATGTTGTAACCGATGCAGTCGACCTCGAGCCGGTAGGTGCCCTCGCCGCCGTAACACCCACCATTGAACGCCCACGGGCCGTTCATCGACCCCTGGCAGCCGGGATCAGCGGCGGCCGTCCCCGCGGCGACACCGGTCAAGGCGACCGCGATGGCCGGAGCGGCCAAGCACATCGCTACTGCGCGAGCTGAGGTTCTCATGGGCAAGCTCCGATCATCGAGGGTCAGGGGTTACATGGGATGTTTCCTCGATAGTTAGCCATGCGTTACACCGTGTCCGCGCGAGCGGCCAGGCCCAATGCGACATCGATGAGCAGGAAAACGATCAAGCTCACGCCGATGAGCGGGAGGAACCAGCCGACGGCGACCGCCGCGCCGACCAGCGGAACGGTGATCCACGGCGACGTGCGGCGCAGCACCCCACGCCGTGGCGGGACGGGCAGAGCAGTCCTGCGGGTGGGTCGACGCTGCCACCACATGCGGTAACCGAGCACGATCACGGTGACGAGGCCGACCATGATCGCGAGCAGCAACAGCTGGTTGACCAGGCCGAACAGCAGACCCATGTGGAAGGCGATGCCCCAGTTGGTGAGCTTGGCCATCAGCGGCCAGTCGGCGAACGCCAGCCGGTCGGTGACCGTGCCGGTCGCGCCGTCGACGGCGAGCGAGTCGACGGTGTAGGTGCCGGGCAGGCGCAGTTCCTTGATGCCGAACGCCTTCTCCGGCGTCGCCGGGATGGCGATTTCGGCGCCCTGGGTGATGCCCTCGGCGCGAGCGACCTCGTAGACGCGATCGAGTTGCGCGATCCGTGCCGAGGGGTCGACCGGGGCCGGGCCGGTCTGTCCCCCGCTGTGGTGGTCGCCGCCCGAGGACTGGGCGGGACCGGCGGTGCCCGGCAGTTTCACACTCACCGCGGGGGTGGTCCAGCTGAGTTCTTCGCGCAGCGTCGTGACGTTCTCACCGGCATAGGTGGACCACGTCATGCCGGTGGCCGAGAGCAGCAGCACCACGGGCAGGATCCAGACGCCGATCGCGCCGTGCCAGTTCATCTTTCGACGCCTGGTCTGGGACAGATCCGGCTTGAGCAGCCACTGCGCCGACCTGCGGTCGCGCCGCTTGCGCACCCGGTGCACCCACAGCACCAGCCCGAACAGCGCGATCACCCACAGCCACGACGCGGCCAGCTCGCTGTAGAGCCTGCCGGGCTCGCCCAGGTGCAGGCTGCGATGGAACTCGCTGAGCCAGGTGCGCAGTGGCAGCGCGCCACCACTTCCGTAGACCACCGACTCGCCGACCGGCTGGGCGGTGTGCGGGTCGACGAACACCGACAGCCGCTCGGAATCGCCGAGCGCCGGATCGTTGAACAGCACGCGCGTGGTGTCGCCCTCGTTCGGGGCGGGGGCGACCGCGACCAGAGCGAGGTCGGGGCGCGCCGCGACCGCCGCGCCGACCTGGGCGGACAGGGCCTGGTCGGGCCCGGTGGTGTCGACCTGCAGCAGATCGCGCGAGACGAACCCTTCGATCGTCGGCGCGATCGCGTACAGCGCGCCGGTGAGCGCGGCGATCAGGATGAACGGGGCGACGAAGAACCCCGCGTAGAAGTGCAGGCGCAGGGCCAGCGGAGACAGGCGTAAGCCCCGGCGTGCGCCGGAACGTGGACTGTCACCGGGGATCGGTGGTGCCGAGGGGGAGTTCTCCTCGGCCGGACGAGTGTCCGTGATGCTCATGCTGATTCATTTCTGGAGTACTGGAACCCGGTGCGCGCGGACAAGGCACGGCTCGGCACCCGCATCGACGACGGCGCGCGAAGGCCGTCGACCTGGTGCGGCGTGGAGCCTGCCGATCGTCAGGCGCGGTCTTCGTCCGAGCGGAGCCGGACGAACACGGCCGATCGGCGGCGTACGTCGAGTGCCACGCCCACGTCGAGAGAACGGGTGACGTCAGCGTAGGGAGGCGACAATGAGGCGCGTGTTCGACACGGGGACAGCGCACGACGAGCCCGTGCACCGGGTGAGGGAAAGGTCAGAAAGGAACAGCGAGCGGGGGAGCGCGGGTTCGCAGCGACGACGTGGCGAAGATTCGCAGGATGACGCGGTCGCGGTGGGCCAGGCGCAACGGCGCCGGGTCGGGGATGCGGGGAGTGCGGTAGCGCAGCGGCAGGATGCGCGCCAGCACAGCGCCGCCGACCCGGTAGGCGGCCTCGGCGCCGACGATGACGACGGCCGCGAGCAGCGCGGCGACGGTGTGGGCGGTGAGCATGCCGAGTCCGAGCGAATCGTCAGCCGAGTGCGAGTGCCCCGACCAGCTCATCGTGGTGTGGCCGACCAGCTGACCACCCAGCAGCACCGCCGCCAAACCCAGCGCACCGTGACGCAGTGGTCCGATCCCGGCGACCAGTGCGCCGACAACCGCCGAGGCCGCCGCCAGCAACACGATCGCGGTGCTGCCCGGCAGCGCCCCACCGGCGGCCAGCCCGTGCGCGGCCAACGACAGCGCGCCCGACATCGAGCCCGCGCAGGCGCCGCGCAGCCGCGCGCCGACCGCACGCGACGGCGCGGACGCCTGCTCGAACCCGATGATCACGCGCTGATGATAGTCGACGGACGAGGCCCGCTCGGCGGCAATAGAGCGGGCTACGTCCAGCCGTTCTCAGTCGGACTCGACCGGCATCTCGATCAGCGGCTTGCGCAGCAGCTTGCCCGTCGCGTTGCGCGGCAGCTCGTCGACGAAGATCACCTCGCGCGGCACCTTGTAGCGGGCCAGGTTCTCGCGGACGTATTCCTTGATCTCCTTGGCGTCGCGCTTGGACTCCGGGCCGGGCACCACGATCGCGCGCAGCCGTTTGCCGTAGTCGTGGTCGTCGACGCCGACCACCGCGGCCTCGAACACATCGGCGCGGCCCGCGATGAGGTTCTCCACCTCCAGCGGGAAGACGTTCTCGCCGCCGGAGACGATCATGTCGTCGTCGCGGCCGTCGATGTAGAGCAGACCGTCGGCATCGAAATGGCCGACGTCACCGCTCGACATCATGCCGTCGACCATTTCCTTGGTCCGGCCATCGGTGTAACCGGTGAACGCGAACCCGTTGTCCACGAAGATCGTTCCGGTGACATTCGGCGCGGTGATCGGCTTGCGGTTCTCGTCGAGCAGCACGATCCGGATGCCGACCGGTGCCTTGCCCGCCGTGGTCGGCGCCTTGCGCAGATCCTCCGGGGTGGCCACGGTCATCACCGCGCATTCGGTGGAGCCGTAGAGGTTGTAGAGCGAGTCGCCGAAGTAGTCGAGGGTGCGGGTCACCACGTCGGGGGCGATCGCCGAGCCCGCGGCGAAGATGACCTTCATCGTCGACGGGTCGTACTTCGCCAGCACCTGCTCGTCCAGATCGAGGATGCGCTGCAGCATCGTCGGCACCACGACCAGCGAATCCGCCTGGTACTTCACCACATTGGCGAGCGTCTGCTCCGGGTCGAACCGGCGCTGCTGGAAGATGACCCGGTTTCCCAAGGCGAGCCCGAGGGTGAACTGCGACAGGCCGGTGCCGTGGAAGATCGGCGCCGCCATGATCATGGTGCCGTTGTTGGGCAGCGGCACCCGATCCACGAACTGCGCCGACGCGAACGGGCTCACCTTGTCGCGCGGTGCGCCCTTGGGGGTGCCGGTGGTGCCGCTGGTCAGGATCACCATGCCGCCGGGCTTGCTCGGTGCGGTGATCGCGGCGGTCGAACGATCCGCCGACAGCGAGGCCACGGTCGGGATCGACGGGTCGGCCCCGTGCGCTTCGTCGACCCAGGTGAGCACCCGCGGGATCTCGGTGGGGATGGCGCTCATCAGGTCGAGGAACTCGCTGTCGTGCAGCACCGCCTTGACCTTCTCGCGGGCGGCGACATCAGCGAACTGCGGCTTGGCGAACCCGGTGTTCATGAGCACCGCGCGCACACCGAGCTTGCCCGCCGCGAGCAGGCTCAGCACCATGCCGCGATGGTCACGGGCCAGCACCGCGATCACGTCGCCCTCGCTGATCCCACTGGCGCGCAGGCCGCGGGCGAAGGCGTTGGACTGTGCGTCGAGTTCGCCGAAGGTGATCTCGCCCAGCTCGTCGACGATCGCGCCCGCCTGCGGCCTGCTCTGCGCGGCGTGCATGACGACGCCGGCGAACGGGCCGAACTTCGAGACATTGCGGAACGAACGGGCAGCGTGGTCGAGGCGCAGCGGATTGAACAGCTTGCGATCGACCATGACCTTGACGCCGAGCGCGAAGTCACCGGCACGTCGGGCGGTAGTACCTAGCGCGGGCAGAGACAGAGACATCGAACAGCCTTCCGGCAGACCGAGCCCACGCAGAACCGCAGGCCGGACCGCGTCTTCGAGATCCAGTGCTGTCGCTAACACTAGCAAGCGATCCGGCCGCGCTGTCTACTCCGTAGTAGCCAGGGCCTATCCCTGTGAGACCTCATAGTCGATGAGGGTGCGGCGCACGATCTTGCCGGTGGCGTTGCGGGGCAGTTCGTCGAGGAAGATCACCTCGCGCGGCACCTTGAACCTGGCCAGATTCGCCTTGACGTGCGCCTGGAGTTCGGCGGCGTCGAGGGTGTGACCTTCTTCCAGGACGACGAAGGCGCGCAGGCGTTTTCCGAACTCCGGATCGTCGACGCCGATCACCGCCACGTCGAAGATCTCGGGCCGCTCGACCAGCAGGTTCTCGACTTCCTGCGGGTACACGTTCTCGCCGCCGGAGACGATCATGTCGTCGTCGCGGCCGTCGACCATGAGCAGCCCGGTGTCGGTGAAATGGCCCATGTCGCCGCTGGACATGAAGCCGTCGATGATCTGCTTGTGCCTGCCGTCGGTGTAGCCCTCGAACGGCGCGCCACTGCGTACGAAGATCCGGCCACGCGCGCCCGGCGTCTTGACCTGCTGATCCTCGTCGTCGTAGAGGCGGACCTCGCAGGTGATCGGCGAACGGCCGACCGTGCCCGGCGCTTCCGCCAGCTCGGCCGGGTTCGCGATGGTCGCGATGGCGACCTCGGTCGACCCGTAGAGGTTGTAGAGCACCGGTCCGAAGGCCTCGGTGGCCTTGATGCACAGCTCCGGGGTGAGCGCGGAGCCGGCGAAGAGGATGACCTTCAGTGAGGACAGGTCGTATTTCGCGCGGACGTCGGCAGGCAGCTCGGTCATCCGGTGCAGCATCGTCGGCACGCACACCAGCATCTCGACCTTGTGCTCGGCGATCGCGGCGAGGGTGGCCTCGGCATCGAATCGGCGGCGCATGACGATCTTGTTCGACAGGATCGTGTTGACCAGCCAGGTGCCCAGGCCCGTGCTGTGGAAGATCGGCGACACGATCATCGCTGTACCGCGCTTCGGGAACGGTACGCGGTCGACGAACTGCGCGGTCGCCATCGGCGTGACCTTGGTGCGCGGTGCGCCCTTGGGCAGGCCGGTGGTGCCACTGGTAAGGATGATGAAGCCGCCCGGCTTGCTCGGCGCGGGCAGATCCTCGGTGGAGTTGTTCGCGACGAGGTCGTCGAATGTCGTGGCGCCCGCCGGGAGTTCGGTGCCCTCGTCGACCCAGGTGAGGTAGCGCGGCAGGTCGGCGGGCAGTGCGTCGAGCAGGCCGAGGAACTCGCTGTCGTGCAGCACCGCGCGCACGTTCTCGCGTTCGCAGACCTCCGCGAACTGTGGTTTGGCGAAGCCGGTGTTCATCAGCGCGATGCGCGCGCCCAGCTTGCCCGCCGCGATCATCGACATGATCAGGCCGCGGTGATCGCGGGCCAGCACGGCGATGACCGTGCCCTCGCCGATGCCCGCTTCGCGTAACCCGCGGGCGATGGCGGTGGACTGCTCATCGAGCTCGCGATAGGTCAGCTCACCGCGCTCGTCCACGAGGGCCACCTGGGCGGGGGCGACGCGGGCCGAATGGCGCACGAGGGTGGCCTGCGGGCCGTAGATCTTGGATTCCTTCATCGTCCGCAGGGTCTCGAGCGGTGTTTTGGGATCGGAGACTCCGCGCGCGCGGAGTACACCGATCGCCTTCACGCTTTCGAGCAGATGTGACAGGTTCACTCGACTACCTCCGCAGCTTGGATCACTCGACGCTCACCGTAGCAGTCGATGTGCTGTGCATCACAGTAGTCTAACCGGGCATTTGGGACATCTCCACAAGATCAGCGCTGGGCCGCCGCCAGCACCGCGAGGAGCGGGACAAGCCTGCCTTCCGGCACCTCGAAACGGCCCAATCCCGCGGTCTGCAACCAGCCGACGGCGGCCAGCTGACGCAAGTGCTGGTAGATCTCGGGTGAGGTGCCCAGTTCCGCGATGGCGGCGAGATCGGCGGCGGTTCTGCGCCCGTAGACGATTTCCTGAAGTAGTCGCAGCCGGACCGGATCGGCCAGCGCGGCAAGGCAATTGGCCGCTTCGATGGTCCAGACATCACCGACGATGGCATCGGTGGGGTACTGGGCCTGCCAATCGAAGCGCTCACCGGTGGGCAGTTGCAACGCGCCCGCCAGCAGCACCCCGCCGGTGCGTTTCCCGGCATCGGCGAATTCCTGCCGCAGGCGCGCCACCGCCCACGGCAGCTGCGCGTGCTCGGGCTGCGCGCTCTCCAGCGCGGCAACACGGCGTTCCAGTTCTTCGAGTCGGTCGACCAGATCCTCCACGCCGGTCAACCTACGCCACACCGAAGCTGTTGCGCTGCTTCATCGAAACGACAGCACACCCCGGATCCGGTGGACCCGGGGTGCGCAGTGGACGAACGTCAGCGCGTGACAGCACCGAACGAGGGCTGCTGGATGGTGCCGAGCTGGTAAGCGAACCCGTCCGGGTGCGCCTCGTCGACCGGCACCGGCCAGCGGTGCCACAGGTTGCCGTACACCGCCGCCACGACCAGCCCGGCGCCGGTGTTCAGCGACGCCGTGCGGATGGTGGTGTCGACCGGCACGTCCTGGTGTTCGTTCAGGACTGCGGTGCCGCTCTGCCCGCTCGACAGATTCAGCCACATGACCTCGAGCTTGGCGTTGCCCTGGTTGGGCGAGATGGCGCCGGGCCCGCCGAAGAAGCCGAGGCGGAAGCCGTCGATATCGAGGGCGATGCCAGAGCCGTACACCCCGGACCCGCCGCCGTTCTGGCCGATATCGGAGGTCGCCGGGATCTGGAACGGCTGTGCCGGCAGCGCGACATCGACCGTGCCGTCGGCGGCGAGCTTGTCGAGGGCGGCGAGTGCGCCCGGATTGTTCGCCACCGACGTGCGCAGCTGCGAAACGGCCGCGGCCACATCGACAGTCTGTGTCGTCGGTTCCGCGACCGCGGGGCCCGCGAAGACGATGGCGACGGCGGCCGAGGTGGCGGCTACCGCGGTGGTGAAGCGACGCATGAAACTCAGATGATGCATAACCAGCTCTCCTCGAGTGTTCCTGGTACTGCTTTCCCTGGTAATTCGTCCGCTGTGCGGGTCGGTCGGGCTATCAGCCGCCGACCACCTGTGCACGGTACCGACAGCAGATGTGGGATCTGTCACTACCCCGGGGAAAGCCGAGTTCAGGACCTCGAGGGTCGGTTACGGCATGTTCGCGATCTCCACTTTGTAGCCGCGATAGAGCTCGGGTTTGGCGGTGAGGACCGGCATGTCCAGATTCTGCGCGGTGAACACCACGGGCGCGATCAGTGGCCAGTCGAGATGGTCGTCGACGATCGGCACCGTGGTGCCGATGCGGATCGCGGTCGGGGCGTCGAGTTCGGCCCAGCGCACGGCGACGCGATTGTCGAGCAGGCGCCCGAGCTCATCGATGTTGTCCACGGCGCGCATCGCGGCCATCAGACTCACGGTGGGCACCACCAGGATTCGGCGCTGCTGGGTGAACTGGCGCATGATCACCTGCCCGAACAGTGGCGACAGGGCCAGCGAGGTGAGCGCGGTGTGGTCGGCGACGCTCACTGGCGGCTGTCCAGCGCGCCCATCAGCTTGCTCAGTTTGGCTTCCGCCTCGGCGATGTCTTCCGCCGAATGCTGGGTGATCCTGGCGTCGAGCTTGCCCAGGATCTGCTCCCGCAGGTCATCGTTGAAGTACGCGGGGGGCAGTGCCCCGTGCCGCAACACCTCAGCGGGTACCACCGCGACCAATTCTTTCCCCTCCCGCGTCACGATCACGGGCCGTCCGCTCGCGGACACCCCGTCGAAAACACTACCCAGCTGACCACGTAACTCGGTCAGCGGCACACTGTCGTAATCGGCCATAGTCAACTGTACATCGCTGTGTACAGTTGACTATGGCCGAACGGTGTTCCGGTGGGACGTCGTGCTCACCTGATCGCTCAGGCGACCTTGCGGGCCGGTTCGCTGCGGTAACGGGTCACCGGGCCGTCGATGCCCAGTAGGCGCCAGGTCAGCTTGGCGACCGGGTTCATCAGACCGCTGTTGGTGGCGAGGGCACGCACATCGCCGAAGATATTGCGCATCGTGGTCTGCGATTCCTCGCTGCCCCAGTAGGCGTCGCGCATGACCTCCGCCGGAATGTCGAACTTCTCGACGAATTCCTTGGGCGGGGTCATGATCATGTCGAGCATCACCCGCATGGCGATCGGGAAGGCCACGGAGAGCACCGATTTCGTGATCGGGTTCATGCCGGGCACGTTGCGGCGCAGGTATTCGTGGGCGAAGGAGATGTGCCGGGCTTCCTCGGCCACGTGGATCTGCATCACCCGCTGCACCATCGGGTGCAGATCGACGCCGGCGCGCAGCAGTGACTTCTGCAGGTGATCGATCGGCTCCTCGCCGCCGAGGATCATCGTGAAGAACAGTTCGGGGAAGTACTTCACCGCGGGCCAGATGGCCATCGTCAGCTTGCGATCGATGGTGCCCATGCCGATCACATCGCGGTAGCCGATGCGGTTGATCATCTCCTGGAACATCATCGTGTGGTTGCACTCTTCGGCAGCCTCGTGGGTGATGTACCGGAATT
Organism: Nocardia sp. NPDC055050; assembly: GCF_053608345.1. Taxonomy (NCBI): domain Bacteria; kingdom Bacillati; phylum Actinomycetota; class Actinomycetes; order Mycobacteriales; family Nocardiaceae; genus Nocardia; species Nocardia sp. NPDC055050. The sequence goes on along the minus strand of NZ_JBSGVG010000009.1, from coordinate 108,322 downwards.
CCGGGTCGCCGTTGGGGACCGACACCAGGTACTGCATCAGCCCGCGGATCAGCAGCTGCTCGAAATCCAGGCCCACCTTGGCGATGCCGGCCTGGCGCCACATGCCGATGGCGATCTGCTTCTCGATCGGCTGGGCCTTGTACCAGGGGTGACGGCCCAGCGGGTCCTCTTCGGGCATGATCCAGCGCGGGTCGTCGCTGTGCACGGCGAACTCGGGGGATTCCCAGTCGATGTCGACGTAGGGGTCGAAGTGCCGGTTGACCGAACCTTCGGACAGGTTGCGCAGGATCTCGTGGTACTCGGGATCGGTGGCGGTGTTCTTGATTGTCGACAGCATCAGCGGTGTCTCCTTCGGTGTGGCGCGACTCCTACGTTATATGAGACTCAGAGTCCCACACAACCCCTCTGATGGTCGGATTCGTCCTTGCGGCGCGATCTACCAGCGCCGACGTACGATGAAACGTCGCAGGACACGCCGAACGGTTGACCAATCAGCCAGCGCACCTGGCTGTGAACGGGCGGGGCCCACGGGGTCGCGCACCGAGAGAGCGAGGATCCCGATGGCACGTTCGACTCCCGCCAAGGCCGTATGGCCGGCCCTACGCGTCGACTCCTGGTCCGACACGCGCGACACCCTGCACATGTGGTCACAGATCATCGGCAAGCTGACAATGGCGGGCACTCCGCTGGTGAACCACTGGTGGAATATCACGTTCGCGGTCAGCGCGCGCGGGATGACGACCGGTGCGATTTCCGTCGACGGCCGCCTGCTCGACATCGAATTCGACTTCGTCGACCACGAACTCGTCCTGCGCAGCAGCGACGCCCGCCGCGCCACGATCGCCCTGCGACCGCGCACGGTCGCCGACTTCTACGCCGAACTCGGCCATGTGCTCGGCCGGCTGGACATCGTGGTCGATATCGAAGCCTCACCCAATGAGGTCGACCCGGCCATCCCCTTCGCCGAGGACACCACCCACCACTCCTATGACGCCGACGCCGTCCACCTGTTCTGGCAACAGCTCGTCCAGATCGAGCGAGTATTCCAGCTCTGGCGCGCCGGTTTCGCCGGGAAATCCAGTCCGGTGCAATTCTTCTGGGGTTCCTTCGACCTGGCCTGCACCCGCTTCTCCGGCCGCCCCGCGCCCCTGCACCCCGGCGGTGCCCCCAACTGCGCCGATTGGGTGATGGAGGAGGCCTACTCCCGCGAATGCGCGAGCGCGGGCTTCTGGCCCGGTGGCACCGAAGGCACCTTCTACGCCTATTCCTACCCGGCTCCGGACGGTTACTCCGCTCGTCCCGCGGGCCCCGACGGCGCCCAGTGGGACACCACCCTCGGCGAATTCGTCCTCCCGTACGACGTGGTCCGCAATTCCCCCGACCCCGACGCCACCCTCCTGCACTTCCTCGACACCACCTACGCTTCCGCGGCCGACCTGGCCCACTGGGACCGACCGCTGCTCGACGTCGATCCCCACCGCCTCGACCGCCGACTCCACGTCGACGACACGACGGCGCTCTGACCCGTCGGCATCCCGCACGACATCACATCTCCCGCAACAGCTCTGTCAGCAGCGCGGGGTCGACCCGATAGGGCGTGTTGAACCCGAGCCGTTCGACGATTCCGTCGTAGCGCTCGTGCAGTTGCGCCGCCGCGCGGGCGGGGTCGGTGGCTGTGATCGCGACGGCATCGAGGAAATCGTCGTCGACGAGGTCGGCCATCCGATCCCATTCCCCGTTCTTGGACATCGCTTTCAGGCGGGGTCCGAGTTCGGCCCGATCGTGCAGCTGGAGAATCGGCCAGTAGGCCGGTGTCGATCCGTAGAACGCCAGCTGCTTTCGGACGGCCTGCCTGGCCGCGGCGAGCTCGCTCGCGGATCTGCCTGTCGCGACCATCGCCGAATGGTGGATCACGATGTCGTCCACGGGTTTCCGTGCGCGCGCCGCGCCGTGCGCCAGGGCAGGCAGGGTCACCTCGCGCAGAAATCTCGGCGTGCAGAACGGGTGCGACATGAATCCGTCGGCGACCTCGCCCGCCACCGCGGTCATGCCCGGGCCCACCCCCGCGAGATAGATCGGCGGCGGTCCGAACCCGGCCACCTCGTCGGCCGCGGGGCGAAACAGTGGCGGCATGAGGGTGTGCTGATAGAACTCGCCCTGGTAATCGAGCCGCCCGCCCTGCTCCCAGCTCGCCCAGATGGCACGCACCGCCAGCACCATGTCGCGCATCCGGTCGGCCGGTCGGCTCCACGGCATCGAGTAGCGCCGGGTGATGTGCGCGCGGATCTGGCTCCCGAGACCGAGTACGAACCGGCCACGGGAGAAAGCTTGGAGATCCCAGGCGATGGTGGCGAGCAACAGCGGATTGCGGGCGAACGCCACCGCGATCGAGGTACCGAGCTCGACCCGCTCGGTGTGCTCGGCGGCGAGCAACAGCGGCAGAAACGGGTCGTGCGCGCCTTCGAACGTCCAGATGCCCGCGTACCCCGCGGCCTCCGCGGCGGCGGCATCCTTGCCCATCGTGGCGAGCCCGCCGGTCAGCGTGGTGTCGATCTTCAAGACGCGCGTCCCATCACCGTCGTGTGCAGTCCAGCGATGTTCGTGACAGCGCGGAACAATTCGACCATTACCGTAACGCCGCGCAGAACCCATCCGGGCCGATCCGGCAAACGCCGGCCTTCTCCCGGAAACGAAAAACCGGTGCGAGTCGGAACGACTCGCACCGGTTTTCGTTGTCTACCAGCTCACTTCAGTTCGGAGCTGGTCTTTCCGAGCACGCGGCGAGCCACGATCAGCTGCTGGATCTGCTGGGTGCCTTCGAAGATGTCGAGAATCTTCGAGTCGCGGGCCCACTTCTCGAGCAGGGTGCGCTGGGAGTAGCCGATGGTGCCGGCCAGCTCCACCGCCTTGAGGGTGACGTCGGTGCCGGTGCGGCCCGCCTTGGCCTTGGACATCGAGGCCTCGAGGGAGTTCGGCTTCTTGTTGTCGGCCATCCAGGCGGCGCGCAGGGAGAGCAGGTAGGCCGATTCGTAGTCGGCTTCCATGCGCAGGAACTCGGCGGCCGCCGCGGACTGGTTCATCGCGGGGGTGTCGTAGGAGATCTCGACACCCGCCTCGGTGAGGACGGTACGCAGTTCCTCGAGCGCGGCGCGGGTGACGCCCACGGCCATGGCCGCCACAAGGGGACGGGTGTTGTCAAAGGTCTGCATGACCCCGGCAAAGCCCTTCTCCACGTTGACTTCCGGCGAACCGAGGATGTTGTCGGCGGGGATGCGGCAGTCCTGCAGCAGCAGCACCGCGGTGTCGGAGGCCTTGATGCCGAGCTTGTGCTCGAGCCGCGCCACCGACAGACCCGGAGCGTCGCGCGGGACGACGAAGGACTTGATCGCGGCGCGACCCAGGCTCTTGTCGACCGAGGCCCACACCACGATGTGGGTGGCGCGCTCACCGCAGGTGACGAAGATCTTCTCGCCGTTGAGGACCCACTCGTCACCGTCGAGGGTGGCGGTGGTGGTGACGGCGGCGGAGTCGGAACCGAAGGACGGCTCGGTGATCGCCATCGCGGCCCACACCTTGCCGAAACGCGAGAGCTGCTCGTCGGTCGCGACGGCGGCGATCGCGGCGTTGCCCAGTCCCTGGTAGGGGATGGTGAGCATCAGGCCGACATCGCCCCACGAGGTCTCGAGGGCGTTGAGCAGCGCGGACATGTTGCCGCCGTTGGCATTCGCGGTCAGGTCCGCGGCGGCCTCGTCGTTACGGCCGCCCGCGGCGCCACCGATCTTCTGGGTGCCGGAATCGGCGAGCCCTTCGATCATGGCGGCCATCGTGTCGAGCTCGACCGGGTACTCGTGCTCGGCAAGGTCGTACTTGCGGGAAATGGGACGGAAGATCTGCGAGGCGACCTGGTGGGCCTGGTTGGCGCTCGCCTTCAGCTTCTTGGGGAGTTCGAGATTGATCATGAGGGGGCTCCTGGAAGGTGAGAAACGGGCCTAGACCAGCACGATGCCTTCGGCGACACCGACGGAACGAAGGTCGCGGTACCACCGCTCGACCGGGTGTTCCTTGGTGAAGCCGTGGCCGCCGAGCAGCTGCACGCCGTCCAGGCCGATCTGCATGCCCTTGTCAGTGGCCAGCTTGCGCGCCAGCGCCGCCTCACGGGCGAACGACAGACCCTGCTCGGCGCGCGAAGCACCACGCAGGGTGACCAGGCGCAGGCCGTCGAGCTCGATCGCCATGTTGGCGACCATGAAGGCCACCGCCTGACGGTGCGAGATCGGCTCGCCGAACGCCTCACGCTCGTTCACGTACGGGATCACGTAGTCGAGCACGGCCTGGCCGGTGCCGATGGCCAGCGAGGCCCAACCCAGGCGGGCGAGCTGCACCGCGTCGCCGTACTCGGCGGCACGGGTCTTGGCGTCGCTGTCGCCGAGGACGGCGTCGGCGCCGACGGCCACGTTGTCCAGGATCAGCCGGCCCAGGCCCGCGGCGCGCAGACCCATGCTCGGGTCGGCTTCCACCGACAGCCCGGCGGTGTCGGACTCGACGATGAACAGCGCGGGGCGCCCGTCGAGCTCGGCGGCCACGATGAACAGTTCCGCGTCGGCCGCGGCCGGGACCAGGCTCTTCACACCGTTGAGCTTGTAACCGCTGGGGGAGCGGACGGCCTTGGTCTGCAGCGCGAACGGGTCGAACAGGGCGCGCGGCTCGTTGATCACCACGGACGCCTGCGGCACACTCTCGCCGGTGAAGGCGGGCAGGTAGGTCTGCTGCTGGGCGTCGGTGCCCCACTGCGACAGCGCGACGGTGACACCGCTCGGCGCCAGGATCGGCAGCGCCAGGCCCATGTCGCCGTGCGCCAGCGCCTCGGCGACCAGGGAGTTGGTGACGGCGCCGCGCTCGGAGGCCGCGCCTTCCAGCTCCTCGGGCACGTTGATCAGGGTGATGCCGAGTTCGGCGGCGCGCTCGAGCAGATCGCGCGGGGCCTTGGCGGCATTGTCGGCGTCGTAGGCCGCGGGGCGCAGGATCTCGCCCGCGAAATCACGCACCGTCTCGACGATCATCTGCTGTTCGTCGGACGGGGTGAGATCGAAGTAGTCCTTGGTCTTGGACTCGTTGTCGACCAGGCGCTTGGGCTCACCGCCGCCCGCGACCTTGGCGAACGTACGAGTGGCCGCGCCCAGGGTGCGGAACCCGGTCTTGGTGCCCTCGTAGGTGACGCGCTCGATCGGCTTGCGCAGGTTGTACTTGCCCGCGAGCTCCGACCCGGTAATGGTCGTCAAAGCGCGCATCGCGGCGCCCATCCAGTCCCGTTTGGGCTGGCTGAGGCCGACCGCGGACGTGTCGTTCGGACGTCGCTTCGTCGCGCTGTCTCGAGTGCTCATCATCACCTGATTTCCTCGGCTGTCGGGGTGCCTTCGACCCCACCATCTTACTCTTCGGTAAGTCTATCTTACTCCAGAGTAAGATGTGTGCCGACCCAAAGTGGGATTGCCGACCTCCGCCACGCTGGTCGGCGACTGGACTGGTCTTACCCCGATCAGCCGCCGTTGTCGCCGTTTCTGGCCAGACTCATGGCTGCGGTCGATCCCGATTCGTTATGTGTCATGAGATTGCCCGCCATCGCCGCGGCGACGTTTCGCCGTGGTGCGCCCGGGGTGATGGCAGGGGAGTGCTACAGCCCGTGGCGGTCGAGGAATTCGGTCAGCAGTTTGCGCCACTCGTCGGGGCGCTCGACCATCACCACGTGGCCTGCCTCGATCTCGGTGTAGTCGGCGCCGGGAATCGCCGCGGCCAGCGCCCGCGAGTTCGCGGGATCGACCAGCAGGTCGGCGGTGGTGGCCACGACCAGGGTGGGCACCGCGACGGCGGCCAGGTCGGGGGTGGTGTCGACCGACTCGACCAGCGCCGCCTGTTGCCGGGTGCCGCCGGGAATCGAGGCGGCCGTCTGGCGAACGATGTCGTCGATCGCGGCCACGGGCAGCGTGTTGACGAACCCGGTGGAGAAACCGGTGAGCACGACGAGACGGGCGAAGGATTCATGGTCGCCTCGATCCAGGAGGTCCTGCCAGAACCGCACGATGAGCTGGGCGCGACTGTCGGGGGCGGCCAGGCCGGCCGTCAGCAGGAGGCCGGTGACGCGGTCGGGGTGGCGGGTGGCGGCGCGCACGGCCACCGCGGTGCCGAGGGAGAATCCGATGATGGTGAAGGTCTCGACGCCCGCGTCGACGGCGGCCGACACGAGCGCGTCGGCGAGGTCGTCGAGGTTCAAGGGGGTGTCGTCGCCCGGATAGTCCGAGGCGACCACGGTGTGACCGTCGGCGAGCGCCGGGATCACGGTGCCGAAGTTGCTCTCGATCCCGCCGCCCGCGCCGTGCGCGAGGACGATGCCGGGGCCGGAGCCATGGACGGTGGTGTGCAGGGGAATCGTGGTCATGGCGGCGACGTTAGGGATTGACATGGGTGTGAAGGTCAAGCCGACGGTGCCGGTGGTCACATGCTGATCGGCGAATTGGCCCGGCGCACCGGGGTCGCCACCCGGCTGCTGCGCTACTACGAGGAACAGGGTCTGCTACATCCACACCGCGACAGCAACGGTTACCGCAGTTATCCCGCATCGGCGGCAGCGACGGTCGCCCGGATCAGGGAACTGCTGGCCGCAGGACTGAACACCGATGACATCGCCCTGCTGATGCCGTGCGCCGAGGACGCGGGACCGGTCCAAGCCTGCGAGATGTCGGTGCGAATCATGGCCGACAGAACCGCCGAACTGGACCGGCGCATCGCAGACCTCGACCGTCAGCGATCCCAACTCGCCGCTCAACTCGGCGCCAGCCTCGCCCACGCCGGGCAGCGGCCGTCGACGGGCCTGAAGTAACCAGCACGCTTGACGTCGGCCGCCGTCGACGCGGCGGGACCGATCGAGCCGGCCCCGCCGCGCACAAACCTTATTCGCGCACGTAGTAGCGCAGGGTCAGGTAGGCGGTGACGGCGGCGAAGACGATGCCGACAGGCGCGATCGTCAGGGCAACCACCGCGATGTCGTCGCCGGTGATGCGCGGGAACACATTGCTGTCGAACAGCGGCCCCAGCGCCCGGTCGATCACCAGCGGCCGGGCGATCACCAGGCCGAGGATCGCGAGTACCGAACCGACGAAGGCGGCCGCGACCGCTTCGAGCAGGAACGGTAGCTGGGTGTACCAGCGGGTCGCGCCCACCAGGCGCATGATGCCGACTTCCGTGCGCCGCGTGAACGCGGCGATCTGCACCATGTTCAGCACCAGCAGCATCGCGGCCAGCGCCATCACCAGCGCCAAACCGAACGCGGCATTGCGTAGTCCGTCGAACAGGCTGGTCAGCCGGTCGACGAACTCCTTGTCGTTGGCCACGATCCGCACACCCGGCCGCGTCGCGAAGCCGTCGTAGATGTGCTGATACTGGTCGGCGTCGGTCATCTTCACCCGCAACGAGGCAGGCAGCGGCGAGTCGGAGATGTACTGCACCATTTCCGGCTGATCCGCGAACAGCTTCTTCGCCTCCTCCAGCGCGTCGGCGCGGTTGAGGAACTGCACGCTCTCCACACCCGAGGTCTGCTTGAGGTCGGCCAGCAGCGACTTGCACGGGTCGGCGGCGCAGTCGGGATCGGTGTCGGAGACCGCGTCGTCGAGATAGAAGCGCACCTCGAGGCGGCCGATGAAGAAGTTCTCGGTCTTGTCGGCCATCCGCACCGACAGCATGCCGCCGCCGAGCATCATCAGTGACACGGCCGTGGTCAGGATCATCGCGATGGTCATCGTGAGATTGCGGCGCAGGCCGTCGACGACCTCGGTGAACAGGAAACTCAGTCGCATTATCGACCCACCCCGTAGACGCCGGTCGCTTCGTCGCGCACGAGTCTGCCGTGGTCGAGTTCCACCACCCGCCTTCGCATGGCGTCGACGATGTGATTGTCGTGGGTGGCCATCAGCACCGTGGTGCCGACGCGATTGATCCGTTCCAGCAGCGCCATGATGTCGGCGCTGGTGTCGGGGTCGAGGTTGCCGGTCGGCTCGTCGGCGAGCAGGACCAGCGGCCGGTTGACGAACGCGCGCGCGATCGCGACCCGCTGCTGCTCACCACCGGACAGCTCCGACGGCAACCGCTGCCCCTTACCGCCGAGCCCGACCATGTCGAGGACCTCGGGCACCGTCCGGTCGATGAACTGGCGCCGCTTACCGATCACCTCCAGCGCGAACGCGACGTTCTGTTCCACGGTCTTCTGCTGCAACAGCCGGAAGTCCTGGAACACGCAGCCGATCCGCTGCCGCAACTTGGGCACCTTCCGGCCGGGCAAGCGGTCGACGCGGAAATCCGCGACCCGGATCTCGCCCGATGTCGGCGCCTCTTCCTTGAGCAGGAGTCGCATGAAGGTCGACTTGCCCGAACCGGACGGGCCGATGATGAAGACGAACTCGCCTTTTTCCACATCGACGGAAACGTTGTCCAGCGCCGGTCGCGTCGAGGTCTCGTACGACTTGGTCACGTTGCGCATGGTGATCACGGGGAGCCAGTGTAACCAGCGAACCAAGCGTCTCAGCGGGACGCGGCGCGTCGATCAGGGTTGGGGGTCGGCATTCACCCAGGTCGGTACGGCGTTGAGGAACGTCGTCGGGCCCTCGGCAGCGGTATCGGTGGGTTTGACGAACAGGTACACGACAAACGTCGACAGCCACGCCGCCATCAGGATCGCTGTGGACTTACGTGGTTTCACTGATTCCCTCCTTACGCAGGGCCGCGGCGACGCGTACGCGCAGTTCGCGACCCACTTCGAATTGTTTGCCTGGCAATGTGCGGGCAACCATCCGGATGTTCATCACGTCGAGCGAGAGATCTTCGACACCCATCACCGACGGCTCGTCGAGCAGCAGCGGTTTGAGGCGGCGATCCTCGTAGGCCTTGGTGCACACCGCGTGCAGGATCTCGTTGATCTTGGTGATATCTGCTTGCGCGGAGACCGGGACGTCGATCGCGGCGCGCGCCCAATCCTTGGACAGATTGGTGACTTTCACGATCTGCCCGTTGGGGACGATGATCACCTCGCCGTCGGAGTTGCGCAGCGTGGTGATGCGCAGCGTCACGTCCTCGACGGTGCCCTCGGCCGGGTCGGCGGAGCCGGTGACCGAGATCTGCACCACGTCACCGAAGCCGTATTGGCGCTCGGTGATCAGGAAGAACCCGGCCAGAATGTCCTGGACGATGCGCTGCGCGCCGAAACCGAGCGCGGCACCGAGCACCGCCGCGGGCGCGACCAGTCCCGTCACCGCGAAGCCCAGCCGACGCAACACCTCCATGCCGACCAGCACGTACACGATGGTCAGCACCACCCACGTGACCACCTGCGCCAGCGCGTGACGGTGCTTGGCCGCCTCGGTGCGGACCAGGGCGTCGCTGGTCTGGAAACCCGAGTCGATCTTGGTGGTCACCCGGTCGCGCAGGAACGCGGCGAACCGGCCGAACAGCATCGCGCCGACGATCAGCAGGACGATTTCCAGCCCACTGGAACGCATCCAGTCGCTGATCTCGGGTCCGCTGTTGGCCGCGAGGACGTCGGTCATCGCGTCTCCTTCATGGACCTGCACAGGCACAGTTTCGGTTCGGTCGAACGCACACCAGAAAGGTTACAGGTCGGTCACGGCGTGCGGTCAAACGTGCTGAAGCGCACGGTTTGTGAGCGAACAGCTGGCTACGCGTCGTCCTGATCGCGCATACGCCAACGGATTCCGGACTCGATGAAACCGTCGATGTCGCCGTCGAGGACCGCGGTCGGATTGTTGACTTCGTGGTTGGTGCGCAGGTCCTTGACCATCTGGTACGGGTGCAGCACGTAGGAACGCATCTGGTTGCCCCACGACGCGCCCTCGTTGGTCTTGAGCGCGTCCATCGTGGCGCGCTCCTCCTGGCGCTTGCGCTCGAGCAGCTTGGCCTGCAGCACGCGCATGGCCGAGATCTTGTTCTGCAGCTGCGACTTCTCGTTCTGGCAGGTCACGACGATGCCGGTGGGGATGTGGGTCAGGCGCACCGCGGAGTCGGTGGTGTTGACCGACTGGCCGCCGGGGCCCGACGAGCGGTACACGTCGACCCGGATCTCGCCCTCGGGAATCTCGATGTGGTCGGTCGTCTCCACCACGGGCAGGACCTCGACCTCGGCGAAGGAGGTCTGGCGACGGCCCTGGTTGTCGAACGGGCTGATCCGGACCAGGCGATGCGTGCCCATCTCCACCGACAGGGTGCCGTAGGCGTACGGCGCCTTCACCGCGAAGGTGGCGCTCTTGAGGCCGGCCTCTTCGGCGTAGGAGGTGTCGTAGACCTCGACGGGGAACTTGTGCCGCTCGGCCCAGCGGATGTACATGCGCATCAGCATCATCGCCCAGTCGGCGGCGTCGACGCCGCCGGCGCCGGAACGGATGTTGACCAGCGCGTCACGCTTGTCGTACTCGCCCGAGAGCAGGGTGCGCACTTCCATCGCCTCGACGTCCACGCGCAGTGCGGCGCGCTCGGCATCGGCGTCGGCGGTGGCTTCGGCGGCGGCCGCGTCTTCTTCGGCCTCGGCCAGTTCGTAGAGCACCGGCAGGTCCTCGAGCCGCTGGCGCAGATCCTCGACCCGGCGCAATTCGCTCTGCGCGTGCGAGAGCTCACTGGTCACCTGCTGGGCGTGCTCCTGGTTGTTCCACAGCTCGGGATCGGCGGCCTGGTGCTCGAGTTCATCGATGCGGCGGCGTAGTTCCTCGACATCGAGGACCGACTCGACCGTCTTGAGCGTGGTGTCGAGTTCTGCGAGGTCGGCGATAACGTCAGGATGCACGATGTCCTAGGCTACCGGTCCCGTCCGACACAGTGCCTATTCGGTCAGCTTGCGATGGACCGCAAGCCCCCTGGGCGGCGTCCGACCAGCTGGTCGAGGGCGTTCGCGCTGGCCTCGTCGGCCGGGAGCAGGACGTAGAGCGACTGGTCGTCGTCGATGGACAGATCCAGCGATTCGTAGGCCAGCCGCAGCGTGCCCGCCTCGGGATGATCGAGGCGGTTGATCCCGCCCGACGGCGGCAATCCGGGCAGCGTCGCGAGGCGATCGGTGAAGACGCTGCCCGCCGTCACGGTGAGTTCGTCGACCAGGGCGGCGACCATCGGGTCGGCGCGGAACGGGCCCTGCTTGAGCGAAGCGACCAGCTTGTCGGCAGCCGAGTCCCACTCCGGGTACAGCTCGCGGGCGCCGGGGTGGGTGAACACGAAACGGGCGACGTTGGCGGGCTCGCCCTGCTCGAACAGCCCCGCGGGCGCCATCAACTTCCGGTAGCCCTCGGTGCAAGCCAGGATCTCGGTGAAGCGGTTGGTGATCGCGGCGGGAGCGGGTTCCAGCTGGGCGAGAATCGCCAGGATCGTCGGACGCACCGTGCGGTTGGGACCGTTCTCGGCAGCGCCGCAACTGAACCCGGACGCGCCTTTGCTGAGTTGATGCAGGTGGACGCGTTCGCGAGGACTCAGCCGCAACGTCTCGGCCAGCGCGGACAACACCTGGGCGGAGGGATGGCTGTCGCGGCCCTGCTCGAGCCGGATCAGATATTCCACACTGACGCCCGCCAGCAGCGCGACCTCGGCGCGACGCAGACCCGGCGTGCGCCTGCGTTGTCCGGCGGGCAGCCCGACCTCGGCGGGGGAGACCGCTTCGCGGCGGGTCCGCAGGAACAGCCCGAGTTCGTTGTCGCTCACCTCGTCGACGGTACCCAGCTCGGCGCATCGGAGAGTGGCCGTGCCACTACCACTCTCAGCGTGGTCTCCCTGCGACGCTCGCGGTCCGCGAGATTTGGTCGTACCGGCTGATCGAGCCGGTACGACGAACAGGAGAACATCGTGTCCACGCTGAAGCTCGCGATCATCATCGGCAGTGTCCGTGACGGACGATTCGGCCCCGTTGTCGCGAACTGGTTCGCCCAGCAGGTCGACGACCGTTTCGAGGTCGACATCATCGACCTCGCCGACACCACCATGCCCGCCCTGCCCGCCGTGCCGCCCGCCCTCGACCCCGACCCGGTCCGCCCCGCCGGCATGCGCGACCTCACCGGCCGCTTGGCCGCGGCCGACGCCTTCGTCATCGTCACCCCCGACTACAACCGCAGCTACCCGGCCGCCCTCAAAGCCGCCATCGACTGGCACTTCACCCAGTGGGACGCCAAGGCGATCGGCTTCGTCGGTTACAGCGGCGGCTCCGGCGGACTCCTGGCCATCGAACACCTGCGCCAGGTGTTCAACGAACTCAACGCCCACACCGTGCGCAACTACGTCTCGTTCCCGCGCTACTACATGCTCTTCGACGAGACCGGCCAACTCCACGACCCGCAGGAACCAGAAGCCGCCGCCACGGCCCTCCTCGACCAGTTGCACTGGTGGACAAGTGCGCTGGTCGCAGCGAAAACAGCCCAGGTCGTGGCCTGACCAGGCGGCTTTCGCGCGTTCTCGGACACCCGGCCGGAGCCGCTGAGCCGGGGCGGGGAACGGCAGCGATGTTCACCGCGCCGCGAACTCGAGCGCACCGGCTCGGCGAATACACTCCCACCGTGGCTGCCTACTCCGCTGACCTGGACCTTGCCCTGCGACTGGCCGACCAGGCCGACGCCATCTCCCTCGAGCGTTTCGGCGCTGTCGACCTCAAAGTCGACTCGAAACCGGACCTCACCCCGGTCTCGGACGCCGATCTCGCGGTAGAACAGCTGATCCGCCGCGTACTCGCCGACGAACGCCCCGCCGACGCTGTGCTCGGCGAGGAGTTCGGCGGTGACGCCGAGTTCAGCGGCAGGCAGTGGGTGGTCGACCCGATCGACGGCACCAAGAACTTCGTCCGAGGCGTACCGGTGTGGGCCAGCCTGATCTCCCTGCTGGAGGACGGTGTCCCGGTGGTCGGCGTGGTGAGCGCGCCCGCGCTGGGCAGGCGCTGGTGGGCCGCCGCCGGTTCGGGCGCATGGGTGCAGGTCCACCCCGGAGCGCCCAAGCCGATCTCGGTATCCGCGGTCGCCGACGTCGACGCCGCGAGCCTGGCCTTCTCCAGTCTGTCCGGCTGGCACGAGCGCGGTCTGCGCGAGAAGTTCATCGACCTCACCGACGCCGTCTGGCGAGTCCGCGGTTACGGCGACTTCTTCAACTATTGCCTGGTCGCGGAGGGTGCGGTCGATATCGCCGCCGAGCCGGAGGTCTCCCTGTGGGACCTGGCCGCTCTCGACATCCTGGTCCGCGAGGCGGGTGGCGCGTTCACCTCCCTGGACGGACGCTCCGGCCCGCACGGCGGCGACGCTGTTGCTTCCAACGGCCTCCTCCAAGACGAGGTCCTCGGCCGTTTGCGCGGGTGAATCGAAGTTATCCACAGGTGCGCAACTTCGGCATCCGCCGCCGTCGGCTCCGGTCGACGGGCTGCGCGACCGGCGCTCGCTCGTAGGATGGCCCGGTGAGCAATTCCGGCGCCACAGCCCCCGATGTCGACGACTTCCCGCCCGAGGACTTCCCACCCGACGACGCGTACCCGTCCGACGGCGGGTACGTCTCCGAACACGATTTCGCCGACACCGGCGACTTCCACTTCGACGATCTCGCCCCGGCCACCCCGGGCCGGGTCGCGGCTCCCGATCGCGCTGAGACAGCCGACGAGGTACTACGCCGCGTCTTCGGCTACGACAGCTTCCGCGGTGACCAGGCGGCCATCGTCGAACAGGTCGTCGGCGGTGGCGACGCGCTGGTACTGATGCCGACCGGTGGCGGCAAATCCCTCTGCTACCAGGTTCCCTCGCTGGTCCGTGAGGGTGTCGGCGTCGTGGTCTCACCGCTGATCGCCCTCATGCAGGACCAGGTCGACGCGCTGAGCGCCCTCGGCGTGCGGGCCGGATTCCTCAACTCCACCCAGTCGCCGGATCAGCGGCGGACGGTGGAGGCACAGTTCGTCTCGGGCGATCTGGACCTGCTCTATCTGGCGCCGGAACGCCTACGGCTGGAAGCCACGCTGCGCCTGCTCGACCGCGGCAAGATCGCCCTGTTCGCCATCGACGAGGCGCACTGCGTGTCGCAGTGGGGCCACGACTTCCGGCCCGACTACCTCGCGCTGTCGCTGGTGCACGAACGCTGGCCCGATGTCCCGCGCATCGCGCTCACCGCGACCGCCACCGAGAAGACCGCCGCCGAGATCGTCGAACGCCTGGATCTCGGCGCCGCGAAACAGTTCATCTCCAGCTTCGACCGGCCCAACATCCAGTACCGGATCGAATCGAAGAACCGCGCCGACCGTCAGCTGCTCGACTTCATCCGCGCCGAGCACCCCGGCGACGCGGGCATCGTCTACACCCTCTCGCGCAATTCGGTGGAGAAGACCGCGGCCATGCTCAACGAGAACGGCATCCGCGCGGTGCCCTATCACGCGGGCCTGGATTTCCGGACCCGTGCCGAGAACCAGTCCAGATTCCTGCGCGAGGACGGCCTGATCGTCGTCGCCACCATCGCTTTCGGTATGGGCATCGACAAACCCGACGTGCGATTCGTGGCCCACCTAGACCTGCCGAAATCGGTCGAGGGCTACTACCAGGAGACCGGCCGCGCGGGCCGCGACGGCCTGCCGTCGACGGCCTGGATGGTCTACGGCCTCAATGATGTTGTGCAGCAACGCAAGATGATCGACTCCAGCGAGGGCGACGCGGCCCATCGCCGACAGCTGCAACTGCACCTCGACGCCATGCTCGCCCTGTGCGAGACCGTCGGCTGCCGTCGCGCGCGGCTGCTCAACTATTTCGGTCAGACCGGTGGCGCCTGCGGCAACTGCGATGTGTGCCTGAATCCGCCCGAAACCTGGGACGGCACGGTGCCCGCGCAGAAGCTGCTGTCCACGGTGCTGCGGCTCAAACGCGAACGCGGACAATCGTTCGGCGCGGGCCACCTCGTCGACATCCTGCTCGGCAAGACCAACCAGAAGATCACCCAGCATCGGCACAACGAGCTCTCGGTGTTCGGCATCGGCACCGATCTGCGCGATACCGAATGGCGCGGGGTGGTGCGGCAGCTGCTCGCGGGTGGCCTGCTGGCGGTACAGGGCGAATACGGTGTCCTGGCACTGACCGACGAGAGCAACGAGGTGCTGTTCGAGGGCAGGAAGGTGCCGATGCGGCGCGAGCCCGAACGCGCCGCCCGCCCCGCGCGCAGCGCGAAATCGGCCAAGGCGACCGCCGACCTGCCCGCCGCCGACGTCGGAGTGTTCGAGCGCCTGCGGGCCTGGCGCGCCGCGACGGCGAAGGAACAGGGCGTGCCCGCCTACGTGGTGTTCCACGACGCCACCCTGCGCGAGATCGCCGCGCGCAAACCCGCCGACCTCGCCGCCCTCGGCACCGTCGCCGGCGTCGGCGAGAACAAACTGGCTCGCTATGGCGAGGGGGTGCTGACCACGCTGGCCGGGGAGTAGCGGTGCACCCGCGCCTCCCCGCCCAGCAGGGCGTACACGCGCGGCGGCGAGGAACCGCACCGAATCGGACGACGCCGAGTTACTGTCGAGTCATGGCGAACGGTGAAGGCTCGGACGACGATACGTCGGGCAGCAGCCCGAGTGCGGGAGCCGATACCCCGACACCCCCGATGCCGCACCGCCACATCGATCCGGTCGTCGCGCCGTCCCTGCTCGGCGTTCACCACGGGGTGATCCACCGCGGCAGGCCACGCTGGTCGACCCTCGCACTGATCGCCATCTTCACCGCCGCCTTGGTCCTCTACCTCGTACTGAGCCCAGGCTGACGTTCCGTCCGCACCGCCCGATCGGCCGCGTTCGACAATTTCCCACACGCCGCTGTCGGATCCGGTGCTGTGTCACTGACGGTCGTGTTCCAGCGATCGCCCTCGCTGCCCGCCGATCGATCGCGTGCTCGCCAAGTCCTCGTATGCCCCGACGTCCGATTCCGGAAATTTTGCGATGCCACGCACCAGCGGTGGCCGACATGCGCATGTGAGTTGTCGTAGGCGCAGGTCAAAGGGATACCTGACGTCGACGACCCGGCGCACCGTTGCCGAGCGGGACCGATCACGGAGATCGGCCCGAGCTCGAGGAGGCGACGGCAATGGTGCGGTGGACTTGGGGCAAGCGTGTGGTGTGCGCGGCGATAGCGGTCACGGGATTGGCCTGCGTGCCGGTACCCGCCGGTGCCGACTTTCCGGCCCCGCCCGGTCTCGACTTCGCGCGGGCGCTGGGCACACCGACCCTGCCCGGCATCTACGGCCCCGACACCGCCGTCGTGGTCCTCGGTTACGGCCTGACCCCGGAGGGGACGATGCGCGAGGAACTCGTGCGACGACTGCGCGCGGGCCTGGCCCAAGCCGTCTTCGCGCCGTGGTCGCCGATCATCGTCACCGGCGGCAACCCGCAAGCCGGTCTGTCCGAAGCCGACGCCATGGCCGAGTGGCTGGTCGGCGCCGGCATCGACGAGAGCCGGGTCCTGCGCGAATCCGAGGCCGACTCGACGGTGGCCAACGCTCGCAACACCGCGGCCATGCTCGCCGACAGGGGCTTGCGCTCGGTCGTTCTCGTCACCTCCGAGGACCACATCGCCCGGGCCAGAGGCGCTTTCGCCGACGCGGGCGTGCTGGTTGTCGGCGACCTCACGCCCGACCGCGCACAGTGGGATTCGGTGCCACTGCACGTCGGCAGCTTCGGCCCCGCACCGCTGTGACCGATCATCGCCGCACGTCGGCCGTTGTGATGAGTAGTCGCGGAAATCTCGGCAATAACCCCGAGAACCCACCCCTCGCCTCGTAGCGTCGACCCATGACGCTCCACCTGTCCGACAGCGACATCCTCGCCGAGCTCGAGCCGACGGCCGAAGCCAATCTCAACGACCACCTGTCCAAGGCCAAGATGTGGCACCCCCACGACTACGTGCCGTGGGACGAGGGCCGCAACTTCGCGGCCATGGGCGGCGACGACTGGGATCCCGAGCAGTCGCGGCTGAGCGAGGTCGCCAAGGCGGCGATGATCACCAACCTGCTCACCGAGGACAACCTGCCCTCCTACCACCGCGAACTCGCCGACACCTTCGGCTTCGACAACGCCTGGGGCACCTGGGTCGGCCGGTGGACCGCCGAGGAGAACCGCCACGGCATCGTCCTGCGTGACTACCTCGTCGTGACCCGCGCCGTCGACCCGGTCGCGCTCGAAGAGGCCAGGATGTCGCACATGACCGCGGGTATCGCCAAGCCGGAGAAGGGTTCGCAGTTCCTCAAGGGCGTCGCCTACGTCACGTTGCAGGAGCTCGCGACCAGAATCAGCCATCGCAACACCGGCGCCCTGTGCGACGACCCGGTCGCCGATCGCATGCTGGCCCGGATCGCCGCCGACGAGAACCTGCACATGATCTTCTACCGCAAGCTCTGCGCGGCGGCTCTCGACCTCACCCCCGACGAGGCCATGCGGGCCATCACCGACGTGATCCTGCGTTTCCAGATGCCCGGCCTCAACCAGCCCAACTTCCGCCGCAACGCGGTGCTGCTCGCCAAGCACGGCGTGTACGACCTGCGCCAGCACCTCGATGTCGTCCTGCGCCCGACCCTGCGGATCTGGCGAATCTTCGAGCGCACCGATTTCGGCCCCGAAGGCGAGATCGCCCGCGACGAGCTGCACACCTACCTGCTCGACCTCGAGGTCAAGGCGGCTCGTTTCGAGGAGCAGCGCGACCGCGCACTGGCCAGGGCAGCCGCCAGGGTCTGAGTCGGCCATGGAATAAAGGGCTGGCGCCGTCACTTACAGTTGACCGTTATGAAGGAAAAGGGGCGCAAGGTCATCGCGACCAACCGCCGGGCGCGGCACAACTACACGATCCTCGACGTCTATGAGGCGGGGATCGCGCTGGTCGGCACCGAGGTGAAGAGCCTGCGTGAGGGCAAGGCCTCGCTGGTCGACGCCTTCGCGACCGTCGACCACGGCGAGGTCTGGTTGCGCGGGCTGCACATCCCGGAGTTCAGCCACGGCACCTGGACCAATCATTCCCCGCGCCGCACCCGCAAGCTGCTGCTGCACAAGCGTGAGATCGAGCACCTGGTCGGCAAGTCGCGCGAGGGCAACCAGACGCTGGTGCCGCTGTCGATGTACTTCTCCGACGGCAAGGTGAAGGTGGAGCTCGCCCTCGCCAAGGGCAAGCAGGACTACGACAAGCGTCAGGATCTGGCCCGCAAGCAGGCCGAGCGTGAGGTCACCCGTGAAATAGGTCGGCGGGTCAAAGGCATTCGTTGATCTCCGTAGTGCTCGCCCTCGTCGCGGCGGCGGGCTACGGAGTCAGCGACTTCTTCGGCGGGATCGCCGCGCGCAGGGTCACGGCGCTGCGTGTGGTTGTGGTGTCGTATCCGTTTTCCGTGCTGCTGGTCTTGCTGATCGCGCCACTGGTGGGCGGGCATGCCGACACCGCGTCCGTGCTGTGGGGCCTGGCCGCCGGTGTGGCCAGTGGCCTGGCGGTGTGGTGGTTCTACGCCGCGCTCGCCGACGGTCCCATGTCGGTGGTGTCGCCGCTGACCGCGGTGCTGGTCGCGGGCATCCCGGTGATCGCCGGGTTCTTTCTCGGCGAACGGCCCGGCGCGATCGCGATCGCGGGCATCGCCGTCGCCCTGGTCGCGGTGGTACTCGTGAGCAGGGAAGCACCCGACGAAACCACCGAGGAGATCACCGGCGGCAGGCAACTGCGTTTCACCCGCCGGGTCGCGCTCCTCACGATCGGGTCGGGTGCCGCGTTCGGTTTCGCGTTCTACTTCCTGCACGAAACCAGTGCGAGCGCGGGACTGTGGCCCCTGCTCGCCCAGCGGGTGGCGGCAACCGCGGTCGTGTGGACATCGGCGCTGGCGGCAGGCGAATTCCGTGGACTGCACGGTGAACCACTGCGCCTGGCACTGGCGGTCGGCGTGCTCGATGTGATCGCCAATGCCGCGCTGCTCTACGCCTTCCACGGCGCGATGCTGTCGGTGGTGAGCGTGATCGGCTCGCTGTATCCTGCGGCGACCGTGTTGCTGGCGATGGTCCTGCTCGGCGAGCGCATCAGCGCCACCCAGAAGGTCGGTATGGTGCTCGCGCTCACGGCGGTCGCCATGATCGCCGCGAGCTGATTCCCTACAACCGGGTGCAGGGCTCGTGCAGGTTGAGTCGACCCAGCGTCTTGCCCTGGTAGCCGACACTCACCGCTCTGGCGCCCATCGGCGCCTCCCGGTCCGGTTCGAACACCGCCGACCACTCCGTCTCCAGATCCGGTTCGGCCGCCCCCGCCGGATGGATCACGACCATGCCCTCACCGTCGGGTTTCATCGCGCCGACGCTGCGGCGCAGGCCGGCGCGGGTGAGTTCGCCGTTCGCCGCCGCGGCGGTGAGCAGGGCTTTGAGTGGATAGGTGATCGCCCAGCCCAGCGAATAGCCGAAGTTGGCCGGTTCGCCGGTGATCGCGTCGCGGGCGTGCTTGGCGCCCACGCTGTCGCCGGCCCAGCTGTCGACCGGGGTCGTGTAGTTGTAGAGCGCGGTCAGCGCCGGCGCGGCCGCCGATTGCAGCAGTGCCGCGTTCCAGGTGGGTAGCGAGCCGAGGAATCGCCCGGTGAAACCCGACTTCACCAGCTTGCCCACGATCTCCGCGGTCTCGGCGGGTCCGGTGGCCAGCATCACCAGGTCCGGCGCGGCGGCCAGGATCTCCGCCACGGGACCGTCCTGGTTGCCGACCTCGGCGTTGGGTCCGGTGTCGATGCGATCGGCGATGGTGGCGTCGTTGGCCAGCGCCCACTTCAGCGCGCCGCTGGCGTAGTCGCCGCCGTAGTTGCCGCGATAGGCGACCACGGCGATATTGCGCGGCGCGTAATGGGTTTCGGCGAACCAGTCGAGGCCGGTCACCGCTTCGGTGCAGTAGGAGTAGCCCGCGCTGAGCACCAGATTGCGGTCGGCGCTGCGATAGTTCCAGCCCGACCACTGGGTGGCCGCGGTGCTCACCATGTCGTCGGCGTCCATCTGGTTCAGCATCGCGACGGTTTGCGCGGTCCCGAAACTCATCGACAAAGCGAGCACGTTCGGCTCGATCTCCTCGTACGCGCTGCGATGGGTGCGCGGATCGTAGGAGGTGTTGCGGGTGTAGGTGCTGATGTCGATGTCGTAGCCGCCGATGCCGCCCGCCGCGTTCACCTGCTTCCAGAACGCCATCTGACCGTCGTTCATCGAGGCACCGAGCGGGGTGAACGGCCCGTTCGCCAGATCCGAGAGCACCCCGAGATAGATGCAGCCGTTATCGGTGTTCGGCGAACCGGGACAGGGCGTGCTGGTGACGCCCGGCGCGGCGGTGGACTCGCCCGACGAGCAGGCCGCGGCCAGCACGAGACTCGCAACAGCCGGGATCGCCGCGAATCGGCGCAGTCCACGGTGACTGGTGAATGCCATGAGATAACTCCTTGCTCCAGTCGCCCAGGACATTTGACCGTTCCGGGGCGGCCGAACGAGAACAGTACCCGTCACCACCGGCAGCCCCACCCGGATTCGCCGAGGCCATCTGGCGGGGTTCGCTACAAGATCACTCCGGCGACACCGCGAGCTGGCAGAAATAATGGGAAGATCTCACGTCGCGCCGGTGTTAATATGACTAGCCCGCACGGTGCGGGCACGTACGGGGCTGAACGGTTTCGACTGCGTACGTTGATTCAGGGGAAGCGTGTCGGTGCAGGCAAGAGACCACCGTAAGCGTCGCTGCAACCAATTAAGCGCCGATTCCAATCAGCGCGAGTACGCCCTCGCTGCCTAAGTAGCCAGGTCGTCTCTGTCAGTCCGGGTTCGTCCCTCGACCCGGGTACTGGCATCAGCTAGAGGGAATTACCGTTCGGCTCGGTCGCGGAGTCGGATGGGACATCTAACAGCGACTGGGATCGTCATCCAGGCTTGTTCGCGAGACTTGGAGATCCGAGCAGAGACACAGCGAACTGCACACGGAGAAGCCCTGAAGACGCGGCGGAGGACCCGGGTTCGATTCCCGGCAGCTCCACCCAGGCCCTCCGCCTGTTACCGCAGGTGGAGGGCTTTTTTCATGTCCCGACGCGCGATGAACACCACGCGGCTCAACGGCGTTGCAGCCGCGGTGGGCCCAGCCTTCCGGACGCCAGCCTGTCGGCATGTTCTCGCGTGCGAGCTCGACCGTCCGGGTCTACCTCCGGGCGAACTTGATCAGGATGAATGCGACGGCGAGCCACGCTGCCGCGTAGACCCCGGCGCGTACCGGGTTCCAGTTGTCGGCGAGCAGGAGAGCGCCGAGGACGGCGAGGCCGGCCAGCAGGGCGAAGATTCTCATGGGCGGTGCCTTTCGGTGCGTGGTGCCGGACGACCTGAACGCCGGCTCACTATTCTTGAATGCAGTTCTGGGCAGCGAAGATTCACGGATTATCGGCCACAAGTTCCCGTCAGGGCAGCGAGATCGATGCCTACATCGATGCCCGCCTCGATCCGTCAGCGGCACCATCAGTACATCCTTTTCTGAATACAGATTCTGATGTACCGTTAGGTCTATGGAATCCACGGTGCAGACCGACGCGCTGTCCCGATTCGGCTACGCCCTCTCGGACTCGACCAGAACCAAGATCCTGCTGAGTCTGCGGAAGGAACCCGGCTACCCGTCGGAGTTGGCGGAGGCGATCGGTGTCTCGCGGCAGATCCTGTCCAATCACTTGGCCTGCCTGCGTGGATGTGGTTTGGTCGTCGCGGTTCCCGAGGGGCGGCGCAGCCGGTATGAGCTGGCGGATCCGCGGATCGGGCGGGCGTTGGACGATCTGGTCGGCCTGGTGCTCGCCGTTGATCCGGCCTGCTGCCCGGCGGCGGAATCGGAGGGCTGCTGCTGATGGAGTCGATCGGGGTGCCCGCGCTGATCGCGCCGAGTTCGGTGCGCGAGGCGGTGCTGACGACGCGGATTCGGTGGTTGGTCGCGGCGACGATCAGCTACAACGTGGTCGAGGCGATCGTCGCGCTGAGCGAAGGCGCGCGGGTGTCCTCGTCCGCGCTGATCGGGTTCGGTCTCGACTCGGTGATCGAGGTGTCCTCGGCGGCCGCGGTGGCGTGGCAGTTCGCCGGGCGCGATCCGCAGGCGCGGGAGAAGGTGGCGCTGCGGGTTATCGCGTTCTCGTTCTTCGCCTTGGCCGGCTATGTCGCTGTCGACGCCGTCCGTTCGCTGCTCGGGGTCGGTGAGGCACGGCATTCGACGGTCGGGATCGGGCTGGCGGCCGCGAGTCTGGTGATCATGCCGGTGCTGTCCGCCGCGCAGCGGAGGGCGGGGCGCGAGCTCGGGTCCGCCTCCGCCGTGGCCGATTCCAAGCAAACCCTGCTGTGCACCTATCTCTCGGCCGTGTTGCTGGTCGGCCTGCTGCTCAACAGCCTGTTCGGCTGGTCGTGGGCTGATCCGCTCGCGGCGCTGGTGATCGCGGTGATCGCGGTCAACGAAGGAATCAACGCCTGGAAGGGCGAAACCTGCTGCGCGACGATGTCCACCGATGTCGGTCACCGCGGCTGCTGTGACAACGACGATCGAGGGAACCCATGATGATGGCGATCTGCGCACTGGTTCTGTACCTGGTTTTCGGCCTGCTCGGCTTCGGCTGGCGCAGTTGGCGTCAGTATCAGGCCACGGGTTCGACCGGTTTCCACGGCATCAGCGGACGGCCCGGCTCGATCGAATGGCTCGCCGGCGTCGGTTTCGTCGCCGCGATCGTGGTCGGCACGGCATCGTCGGTGCTGCAGCTGGCCGGTGTCGTAGCCCCGATCGGGGCGCTGTCCGCGATGCCGATTCAGACCGCCGGATTCGTGCTCGCCGTCGCGGGTATCGCGGCAACGCTGTACGCGCAGATCGAGATGGGCGAATCGTGGCGCATCGGAGTCGATCCCAGCGAGACGACGACCTTGGTCGACACCGGGGTGTTCGGTCTGGTTCGCAACCCGATCTTCACCGCGATGCTCGTCTTCGCGGGCGGCGTCACGCTGATCATCCCGAACGCTGTCGCGATCGTCGCGTTCGCACTGTTGCTGGTGACGATCGAGCTGCAGGTACGGGCGGTCGAAGAGCCCTATCTGACGCGGGTCCACGGTGCGAACTACCGTGCCTACCTCGCGGCGACGGGACGGTTCGTCCCCGGCCTCGGACGGGCTCCACTCTGATCCGGTAGACCCTGGTGACGGGTGGTGCGGATGGGCCACGTAGAACTGAGCGAATGACGCGGTATGCATACGACTCGGGGGCGGGAACGCTGGTCGCCACCTGGGGGACCGGTCGCGGTGATGTCGCCGAGACGATCGCCGAGGTGCCAGGCGCCGAGCACGGTGTGGAGCTGGCGGCGGCGTTGGCGAGTCTGGCGCGGTTCCAGTGGCGGACCTACACCCATCCGGCGACCGCCGCCGGTGATCCCGATGTCGTGAACGGGGAAGCGTGGCGGCGGGCGGAGGAGCGCAATCGCTTCGCGAAGGTCGAAGCGGCGCTGCGCACCCCCAATCTGCCCGACGACGACGGATGCATGCTGGTCTTCTACAGCCCCATCGAGGAATCCGCGCACCACGTGGGCCGTGTGCTCCATGCGATCGGTGACGCGAGCCTGGTCGACCGGGTGGTGAACGAGGTGCTCACCGAGCAGGCGGCGATCACGGCCGCGGAACTGGGCGATCTGGCAGGTCGAGCCAGGCAGGCCGTCGAACTCACCCGCCCGGAGATCTCCCCGGTGCAGGTGCACGCGGCGGACACCCTGCTCCGGGCCAATCCCTTGGGCACGATCGACCTGTTCACCGAACTGGACCCCGCCGCCGCCTCGGTCGCCGCCGCGCACTGGCTGCGGGCCGCGGCGACGGTGGCAGGCGAGGTCACGGGCCTCGAGCCGGTGGACGTGGTCGCCGAGGCGGACGACATCGAAGCGCTCCAGGTCGAAACGCCGACCGTGGTCCTGGAACGCCTCGGCGCGGGGGAGACGCCCACCCAGGTGGTGGTCGACCTGATCGCCGATGCCATCGCCGTCTCCGAGGGTAAGGTCCGCGACCTGGACGGCATCATCGAAGCCGCGCAGGAAATCGAGGAACGTGACGACGAGGACGACGATCTCGACGACTGGACCGACGGCTACCGCATCTGCCGCCTCGACCCCACTCGCCCCGCCATCGATCTGCTCGAGGACCTACTGGGCGCCATCCGGGGCTGCTGGCTGGTTTTCAGCGAAGCAGACAGCGGCGCCATCTTCGAGAACGCTGTCCGAACCGAAGCGGACGCAGATACCTCCCGCTTGCAGTAGCTCCCACTCCACCGAAAAGCCCTGCGCCGCAGAATTATTGCCAGCGGAGCAGGGCTGATCACGGAAGGACAGTCGCGTCCCGGCGCGAAAACTATCCGCCGGCGCGACGGCGGAAGGTGCGCTTCCCGCCCGCCTGCGCATGCGTCCCACGCACTTTGGCGGAATTCTGGGCGGCTCCACCCGCGGAGGAGTGGCCGTTCTTCCGCTCGAGCGCCTCGCGGAACCTCCGCTTCGTCGCCTCCGCCGGGGTTTCGATCGCGTCCGCGGACTGTTCGGCGGAGACTTCCTGTTCATCGGGCATGCGTACAGCCTGCCACCTCGGCGCGGCTTCGAACACCATCGGCAGGACCATCGCCCCGCCCGCGACGGCCCCTCGGTAGGATCCACCGATGCGGGGCAGGCCAGGAGGGACGTGGCTTTGATCGAAGTATGGGGTGCGCGAGTCGCGGTCCGGTACGCGGACGGGCGGTTGGTGACGACGCCGCTGCGCGCCGACAACGAGATCGCGCTCGACGTCGGAGTGGCCGAACTGGGCAGGATCGCGCTCGCGAACACCGACGACGGGCAGATGGCGTTGCTGCTGTTCTTCCGGTCGGCGCAGTTCGTGGTGAACGGTGCGCCGACGGATCGTCATCCGGTGCCGGTGTTCCTCGAAACCGGCCTACGCGAACAGGCGCAGGCGCTGATCAGGGCGGTCGAACGCGACCTGGTCAGCCTACGCAGGGTGTTCCCGCCCCGCCCGAATCTCGTTCCACCGCACTCGGTGCCGGGTTCGAACGGCCCGCAGCGCCCCGATGTCACGGCGGCCGCACGCCGAATGCGGCACGCGGGCAACTCCTTACGCGAGATCGACATCCTGCACGGCTGCGCCCGGCCCGACGAGTACGTTCTCGAACTGGCCCAGGCGGGCCACGAGGGCGCTCCCGGCCTGGTCGCGATCACCACGCTGCGCCTGCTGTTCGTGTCCGCGTGGGCGGTCTACGAATTTCCGGTCTCGGTCCTCACCGGCGCCGAAGTGCTCACCGCCCCCGGACAGGTCGCGACGCTGCGGATCTCGGGAGCGGGCGCCGACCTCGATTTCGTCGACTGGGAACCCGCCGACTTCACGCGCATCACCGAGGCCGTGCGTCTGGCCTGCGAGATCGAGCACGTCGACGGATCCATCACCCAGTCGATGCCCTGCTCGGCCGACCTCTTCGGCGAATGGCAACTGCTGGTGGAACGCCGCAAACTGGGCATGGTCGACGACGATCCGTTCCGCCGTCAAGCCGTCGGCATCATGCTGACGATGCCGGGCTGAACACCGGCGCACCCGGATGCAGCGACACCCGCCGCCACGGACTCGACGGTCGAAGGTGCAGCCCCGCGATCATCCGTCTACGTTCGGTCACTTGGCTTTTCGCGGCCGACAGATCTTGCGTGGCCGCCCAGAAGATCGCACCGGTGAGGAACCCGTCGCCGAACTGGCGCCAGTTGCGATAGTGCTGACGCGCCCGATCCAGCCCGGTCAGCATGTGTTGCCACGCCTCGTCCTCGGTCAGGTATCCGGCCGTGCACGCGGCGCGGGCGATGAACACCAGCCGTGCCAGATCCCACGCGGTGGCGTCGATCTGCAGCGGCGTCGGCAGGCTGTCGGTGATGCCGAGTTTGATGGCCTGTAGCCAGGCGTCGTAGTCGCGATCGATCCCGGCGGGCCCGCGATAGCCACGGAAACCCGAAAGGGTGTGCAGGAATTCGCGATGCTCGTCGGCCAATCCCGACCGATCGACCCGGCCGGTGTCGGTCGCGGCCATGACGGCGAGCGGATGAACGAGTTCGAACAGCGGCGCGTGCATCCCGGCCAGCAGCCGCCGCACGGTGTCGTGGGCGTCCTCGGCGTTGTCGACGCCCCACGACTCGTGCAGTCCTTCGATGGCGGTCTCCCGCCGCGTCGACGCGCTGTCGGGCTCCTCCGGGAGGAACGCGACGCCGTCGCATTGCGCGCCCCAGCTGCGCCCGTAATACGCACCGACAGCCAGCGCCCTGATCCGGTCGTCGTCGACGAACGCCCCCGACCAGATGTCCGGCTCGATATCTATGTCCGCACCGGGAAATCCCGCCACCCGCGGCCGTCCACCCCGCACTGATGCTGTCGGTTGCATTGGCACCCCTCTGCCGAGCCGAACGTCGTGCCGTCAGATCTTACGGACCGGGTGATCATGGTGCGGCAGCTACCTGTCGGTGGGCGGGACTACCGTCGAAGTGTGGCCGAATACCGGGAACGCGAATCACGGCTGGACCGAGCGGTGGTCTGGTCGCGAACCATGCCCGCCGCTACCGGTCCCGTCACGGTGTTCCCCGACGGTTGCATGGATCTGATCTGGACCGAGGGCACGCTGATGGTGGCGGGTCCGGACAGCCGCGCGTTTCTCGCACCGACCGCGCGGGCGCGAGAATTCGTCGGCGTCAGGTTCGCGCCGGGCAGCGCGCCCACGTTGCTCGGGGTTCCGGCGGTAGAACTGCTGAACCAGCGGGTCGATCTGGCCGAGATCGCACCGTCGCGCGCCACCCGCGAACTCGTCGATCGCATCGACAACGCGCCCGACCGCGTTGCTGCCCTGGAAGCGATCGCATTACGATTCGCCGCCGACAACGGCCCTGCCGATCCGGCGCTCACCGCTGTCGTCGATGCCCTCTCGGCGGGCGCGACGGTCGCCGAAACCGCCGCTCGGACGAGCATGTCGGCCCGGATGCTGCACCGGCGCTCCCTGTTCGCCTTCGGTTACGGACCCAAGATGTTGGCCCGTATTCTCCGATTTCAACGTGCGCTCGCGGCGCTACGCACCGGAATCCCGGCGGCGCATATCGCCGCCGTGACCGGCTTCGCCGACCAGGCGCACCTGTCCCGGGAGGTCCGTGACCTGGCTGGATGCTCGGTAAGCACTCTGCAAACCCGCTGACCGGGCGTCTCACCGCCCGGAAAGTCTCATTCGGCACAGCGTGACGGAAGGTTTAGGCTCACTAGTGCACGCCCCGTCGCAAGTGCTCAGTCCAGTCCGAACACCGACGAGAGGATGTGACCTGATGATCGACGAATCCGTGTACTCCACGCTCCGTATCGAGGCAGAACGAGACGAAATCCGCCGGCTTGTCGTCGGCGCGGTCGTCGTCCGCCATCAGCGAGTGCTCATTCTGCGCCGCCGACGATCGGATTTCCTGGGTGGCCGGTGGGAGTTGCCCAGCGGCGTCGTCGAGCCGGGTGAGGCACTCGACGAAGCGCTGGCCCGCGAAGTCGCGGAGGAAACCGGGCTGCAGGTCACCGGAGTCAGCGACTACCTCGGCGATTTCGACTACCTGACCGGTGCGGGCGCCCGCACCAGGCAGTTCACCTTCGTCGTCGACGTGGCCGCGTCGGGACCGGTGACGCTCACCGACCACGACGCGCACCTGTGGACCAGGCTCACCGGAGAACCCCCGGTCAGCGACGAGGTCCGCGAGATGCTCGGCCGCTATCAGCAGCGTCAGCGCGACCCCCACGACTGGTCGTCCTATTCGGCGGGCAACGGCGCGTAGAGGTCGATTCCGTGCCCGTCGGGGTCGGCGAGCGAGGCGTAGCGCTGACCCCAGAAGGCATCCCACGGTGGGAGTTCGCCGTGATGGCCAGCGTCGACGAGCTCGGCGTAGAGCTTGTCGACCTCGGCCGGATCGGCGCATCGGAACGCGAGACTGCTGCGGCCGGGACCGGTCGGCGGCTGCCAATCGGGCGCGAAGGAGGCAATCGTCGCCTCGGTGTCCAGTGCCAGCCGAAGGCCACCGCCGATCACGGCCTCGGCATGGCCCTCGGCTTCGGCGCCGTCCGGGAAGACCAGTCCCAGCCGGCGGTAGAAGGCCACCGAAGCGGCCATATCGGAAACTACAACGGACACGACATCAAGCTGTGGAGTCATATTCGCAGCGTAAACACTGGATCGTGGGTGCGTCTTGAACGAATCGGACGTGTCAGCGGGCGGGTACCGGCAGCAGTTCGGCGATCAGATTGCCGATCAGGATCTGCAGGTGGTCGCGAATGCCGCGCACCACCTCGATGGGCTGACCCGCCGGATCCGACAGCACCCAGTCGCGATAGCTGATCCCCGGAAAATACGGGCACACCTCGCCGCATCCCATCGTGACCACCACATCCGAGAGCCCGACGACATCGTCGGTGAGCGCGGCAGGCCGTGCGCCCGCGATATCGATCCCGATCTCGGCCATGGCCACCACCGCGGCGGGGTTCAGCGCGGCGGCCGGTTCGCTGCCCGCGGTGCGCACCTCGATCCGGTCACCGGCCATGGCGCGCAGGAGACCCGCCGCCATCTGTGATCGGCCCGCGTTGTGGACGCAGACGAACAACACGCTGGGAGTGTGGGCCATGGTCGCCCTTTCGGCGCAGGGGCGAAGTGCTTGTGGCGCTTCGGATATCACCCGTCATCATTCCATCAGCGCGCTGCGGCGGGGGTGGGTGTGGACGAACCGGCGACCAGGTTGTCCGAGCAGTGTCCGCGCGGCGAGGACGTCAGTCGAGTGAGCCCAGTACCCGGTGCACGTAGTCGTTGGCGAATACACCGGTGGGGTCGAAGCGGCGTCGCACCGCGGTGAACCGGTCCCAGTCGGGGTAGCGCGGCCGCAGTGTCTCGGCGGTCTGGAAGTGGCGTTTGCCCCAGTGCGGCCTGCCGTCGTAGGCGTCGAAGACCGCCTCGCACGCGCGGAAGTACGGTTCCCACACCATGCCCTGATACTGGTGCACCGCGATGTAGCAGGTGTCGCGTCCGCCCGCGGGGGACAGGAAGGCGTCGTCGGGCGCGACCCAGCGCACCTCGATCGGCATCGGGGTGCCGAATTGCCTTCCCAGCGCGAGGATCTCGCGAATCGCCTCGGCCGCGTGCGCGCGCGGGATCGCGTATTCCATCTCGTTGAACTTCACCAGCCGCGGGGTGGAGAACACACGATAGGAACGGTCGACCTGCCGGTTGTTGCTCCCGGCGAGCGTGGCCGCGCGGTGAATCATCGGGATGGCGGCGGGAATTCGCCGACCGAGCTTGCACATGCCGTCGTAGACGTGGTTGGCGATCAGGATGTCGTTGATCCACTCGCGCATCGTGCCGCGCGGTTGCTCCGGTGCCTGCGTGCGATCGATGGCCTTGGTCATCGCCGTGGCGCTGTGCGGGAACGCGAAGAACTCGAAATGATCACTGCCGTCGGCGAATTCGTCGATATCGGCGAGCACCTCGTCCAGCGGCACCGGCCGCTCGACGCACTCCAGCACGAACGACGGCTCGAGTTGCAGAGTGGCCGCGGTGACGACGCCGAGCGCGCCGACGCTGACCCGCGCCGCCTTCCAGCCGTCGGCGTCGGTCTGCTCGTTGAGCTCCACCCGGGTGCCGTCCGCGCGCAGCACCTCCACCGAGTGCAGTGCCGCCGAGATATTGCGCAGCCGAGCGCCGGTGCCGTGGGTGGCGGTGGCGGTCGCGCCCGCGAGGCTCTGTGTATCGATGTCGCCGAGATTGGGGAAGGCCAGGCCGTGCCCGTGCAGCAGCGGGCTCGCCGCGTGCAGTGAGATCCCGGCCTCCACCCGCACGCGTCCGGTGGCGGAGTCGACGTCGAGAACCTTGTCCAGACCGCTGAGGTCGATCAGCGTGCCGTCGGTGAGCACGGCGTCGGTGAACGAGTGTCCCGACCCGGCGACGCGCACGGTCCGCCCCGCGGCGGCCGATTCGGTCACGATCGCGGCCAGTTCCTCGACGTCGCGCGGCGCGGCGACGACGGCGGGTGTGCAGCTCTGCTGGCCTGCCCAGTTCACCCAGGTGCTCTTGGTCATGTGTCCAACAGTAGAGGATGCACTGTGACGCGCGCTACTGGATGGGCAGGTTTCGGCTCAGCGACGACGTCCGAGGCAGCCGGCGGCCTTGGCCTGCTCGACTTCCTCGTTGGTCATCGGCGCGACCAGCAGTGGCCTGCGCGGCACCGCGTCGGTGCGGACGCCGTTGAGTGCGATGGCCATATACCGTTGCCATACTTCGGGATTGATCGGCGCCGCGAACTCCGCGAGGGAATTGACCATGTGGATCAGCGCGAAGAAGTCGGTGGTCGCGATATCGGGGTCCACCGCGCCCGCCGCGCGCGCACGATCGATGATGCCCGCGACCGCCGGTTGGATCCGGTCGCGCAACTCGGCGAAACGGGCCGGATCTTCCTCGAGTTCGAGCATCACCTCGCCGAAGCCGCGGTTGGTCGCCAGGTGTTTGCACGCACTCTCGAAGAACTCGACGAGCGCAAGCCAGGCGTCCGGGTTGCTCATGGCCGCGTCGGCCGCGTCGGCGAAGTCCTTCACGTGCTGGTCGAAGACCTCGGCGATCAGTTCCTTCTTGTTCGCGAAGCGCCGGTACACCGTGCCGACGCCGACTCCCGCGCGTTCGGCGACGTCGTCGAGGGTGATCTCGAGGCCGTGGTCGGCGAATAGCTCACGGGCGGCCGCGACGATGCGTTGCTGATTGCGTGCGGCGTCGGCGCGCAATCTGCGGGGTGGTGTGGCAGTCGTCGTGGCGTGATTCACAAGTACATCCTATCAATCCGGGGATTAAGTGGAGGTTGTTTCTCCGTTACTCTGGTAGCTTCGATTGAAGCGGAGGCGGTGTCTCCGATTATGCCACCTGAAACCATCCGCAGACCTACTAGGGGAGTTATGACCACCACACTCGACAAGGGGCCGCAGAGCCCCGCGGATACCGGTCGCCGCGGCTCGCACGCCCTGCGCTGGTGGGTGCTTGCCGTACTCGGCATCGCCCAGCTGATGGTCGTGCTCGATGCGACGATCGTCAATATCGCGCTGCCCGCGGCCCAGGCCGACCTCGGCTTCGGCGACGGTGACCGGCAGTGGGTCATCACCGGCTACGCCCTCGCCTTCGGCAGCCTCCTGCTGCTCGGCGGCAGGCTCAGCGACCTGTTCGGACGCCGCAACACCTTCATCGTCGGCCTCGTCGGCTTCGCGGTGGCCTCGGCCATCGGCGGTGCGGCCTCCAGCTTCGAGATGCTCGTCGCGGCCCGTGTCGGCCAGGGCGTGTTCGGTGCGCTGCTCGCGCCCGCCGCGCTCTCACTGCTCACGGTCACCTTCACCGAACCCGGTGAGCGGTCCAAGGCGTTCGGCATCTTCGGCGCCGTCGCCGGTGCCGGTGGTGCGATCGGCCTGCTGCTCGGTGGTGTGCTCACCGAATGGGCGTCGTGGCGCTGGGCGATGTACGTCAACCTGATCTTCGCCGCTGTCGCGCTCGTCGGCGCCGTGCTGTTGCTGGCCAAGCACACGTCGACCTCGCGTCCCAAGCTCGACTGGTACGGCACGGTCACCGTCACCGCCGCGCTGTTCGGCGTCGTGTACGGCTTCTCGCACGCCGAGTCCAACGGCTGGAGCGACCCGACCACGCTGGCCTTCCTGATCGGTGGCGCCGTGCTGCTGGCGGCCTTCGTCTGGATCGAGACCAAGGTCGCGCATCCGTTGCTGCCGCTGCGCATCGTCGCCGACCGCACCCGCGGCGCGTCGTACCTGACCGTGTTCGTCATGGGCATCGGCATGTTCGCGATCTTCTTGTTCCTCACCTTCTACATGCAGCTGACCCTGGCGTACACGCCGATCGTGACCGGTCTGGCCTTCCTGCCGATGGTGGCGGGCATGGTGGTCTCCTCGACCACCGCGCCGTCGCTGCTGCTGCCCAAGGTCGGACCCAAGATCGTCATCAGCGGTGGATTCCTGGTCGCCGCCGCGGGCATGCTGTGGCTCACCCGGATCGGTCTGGACTCGGGCTACGCCACCCATATCCTGCCCGCGCTGGTGCTGCTCGGCCTCGGCCTCGGTGGTGCGATGTCGGTCGCGTTCCAGGGTGCGACGGCGGGCGTGCAGCACGAGGACGCCGGCGTCGCCTCGGCGATGGTCAACACCAGCCAGCAGGTCGGTGGGTCCATCGGTACCGCGCTGCTCAGCACCATCGCGGCCTCGGCGATGACCGACTACGTGTCCTCGCACCAGCCGGGCCCGCTCACGATGGCGCAGGGCGCGATCGAGAGCTACACCACCAGCTTCTGGTGGGCGACGGCCACTTTCGTGCTCGGCGCGATCGTGATCGCGGCGATCATGCCGAACACGGTGCCCGCCCCGGCCGAAGGCGAACCGGTGCTGGCGCACTGATCCCGCAGAACTGAACGGCGATGGCCCGAACCGACAATCGGTTCGGGCCATCGTCGTTCGCCGGTACGGGCTGCTGAAAGTTTGCCACGAGCGCACCGCCCACCCGGATGTCGGTGGGTCTCGATACCATGAGCGACGACCACCACACGGATCGGCCGACGGGAGGGCAACGCATGGCATCGCGGCCCCCGGCGCTCGATCCGGCCGTCCTCGCGGCGATCTCGGTAGGTGGCGGGCTCGGTGCCACCGCCCGTTTCGGCGTTGCGTACTGGTGGCCGGTGCTCCCGGGCCGGTTCCCGTGGTCGACGTTCACGGTGAATGTGCTCGGCTGCTTCGCGATCGGGGTGCTGATGGTCGTGGTCACCGAACTGTGGGAAGCACCGAAACTCGTGCGGCCGTTCCTGGGAATCGGTGTGCTGGGGGGCTTCACGACTTTCTCCACCTATAGCCTCGAGATTCGTAGACTCATCGGCACCGGTGCGACGGGCACGGCGGTCGCCTATCTCGGCCTGTCGGTGCTCGCGGCGCTCGGTGCCGTGGCAGTCGCCATGAGCGCGACCCGCTGGGTCGCGCGGCGGGGGTTCACATGAATTCGACGACGGAAGGGGGCCATCCGATGGTCGAGATGTGGGCTCCCACAGGGGGAGGCGCGGCATGACGGTGGCGCTGGTGATGGTCGGTGGCATGCTCGGGGCACCCGCCCGGTACCTGATCGACCGGCAGATGTCGGCGTGGTTTCCGACTGGGCTGCCCTGGGGGACGCTAACCGTTAACATTGTCGGTTCGGCGTTGCTCGGGGGTCTGATCGGCGCGAGTGTGGGCAGTGCGCTGCTGGCATTCGCGGCAACCGGCTTCTGTGGTGCGCTGACCACGTTCAGCACGTTCGGCTACGAGACGGTCCGTCTGGTAACCGAGGGCGCTTACGTGTACGCCGTGGGCAATGTCGCGATCAGCGTCGCGGCGAGCCTGGCCGCGGTGTATGCCGCCGCGTCCCTGACCCAGTGGTTGTGCGCATGATTCTCATGACCAGCCGCGCGCAGCCGACACGGAAGGGAACACCCACCATGGCCCACGATCGCGCCGGACGGCCCGCCCGCCCGACCGACCTGGTGGATATCGCTCACCTGGTCACCGCGTACTACAGCCTCGTCCCCGATCCGGACGAGCCGAGCCAGCAGGTGGTGTTCGGCACCTCGGGTCACCGGGGGTCCAGCGAGGACGGCGCGTTCAACGAGGCCCACATCATGGCGATGACGCAGGCGATCGTCGAATACCGCGCCACCCGTGACATCACCGGCCCGGTCTACCTCGCGCGCGACACCCATGCCCTGTCCGAACCCGCCTGGACCACCGCGCTCGAGGTCCTGGCGGGCAACGACGTCACGGCGGTGATCGACGCCCGCGGCCGCTACACACCCACGCCCGCGCTGAGCCACGCTGTCCTGAACCACAATCGTGGCGGTACCAAGCACCAAGCCGACGGCATCGTGGTCACCCCCTCGCACAATCCACCGCGCGACGGCGGCTTCAAATACAACCCACCGCACGGCGGCCCCGCCGACACCAAGGCCACCGACGCTATCGCCGCCCGCGCCAACGAACTGCTGCGCGGCGGTCTGGCCGGGGTCAAACGGGTCTCGCTCGATCAGGCGATGAACACCCACGTCCAGCGCTACGACTACCTCGACCAGTACGTCGGCGACCTGCCGAACGCGTTGAACCTGGACGCGATTCGGGGCGCGGGGATCCGGATGGGCGCCGACCCGATGGGTGGCGCGAGCGTGGACTACTGGGAGGAGATCGGCCAGCGGTTCGACCTCGAGCTCGAAGTGGTCAACCCGTTCGTCGACCCCACCTGGCGTTTCATGACCCTCGACAGTGACGGCCAGATCCGGATGGACCCGTCCTCACGCCATGCCATGGCGGCCCTGGTCGGCATCAAGGACGACTACGACATCTCCACCGGCAACGACGCCGACGCCGACCGGCACGGCATCGTCACCCCTGACGGTGGTCTGATGAACCCCAACCACTTCCTGGCCGTCGCGATCGAATACCTGGTCGCGAACCGGATGTGGTGGGACGCGCTCACCAAGATCGGCAAGACCGTCGTCACCTCCTCCATGGTCGACCGCGTGGTCGGCGTGCTCGGGCGGGACGTGTACGAGGTGCCGGTCGGGTTCAAGTGGTTCGTGCCCGGATTGTTCAGTGGCAGTTTGGCATTCGGTGGTGAGGAGAGCGCGGGCGCGTCGTTCCTGCGGATGGACGGCACCGTCTGGACCACCGACAAGGACGGCATCCTGCTGGCCCTGCTCGCCGCCGAGATCGCCGCCGTCACCGGCCAGACTCCCTCTGCCAGGTACGGCGAACTGGAACGCCAATACGGCAGCCCCGCCTACGCGCGGATCGATGCCGCCGCCACCAGCGCGCAGAAGACCAAGCTCGCGCGCCTGACTCCCGAGGCCGTCTCCGGCACCGAGATCGCGGGCGAGGAGATCACCGGCATCCTCACCACCGCGCGCGGCAACGGAGCGCCGCTGGGCGGACTGAAGGTGACCACGGAGAACGCCTGGTTCGCCGCACGTCCCTCGGGCACCGAGGACAAATACAAGATCTACGCCGAGTCCTTCCTCGGCCCCGAGCATCTCACCCAGGTACAGGCCGCGGCCGAGGAGATGGTGAACCAGGCGCTGACCGAGTGAGCGCTCCGGCCAAAGTCCGGCTACCCGCCGAGATCTGGGTACTGATCGCGGCAGCCTTCGTGATCGCGCTCGGGTTCGGTCTCGTCGCGCCCGTGCTGCCGCAGTACGCCCGCGAATTCGGGGTGGGTATCGCGGCGGCGTCGGCGATCGTGAGCGCGTTCGCGTTGATGCGGTTGCTCTTCGCGCCCGCCAGCGGTCGGCTCGTGCAGAAGCTGGGCGAGCGGCGGGTGTATCTGGCGGGCATCGTGATCGTGGCGCTGTCGACCGGGGCATGTGCGCTCGCGCAGACGTATTGGCAACTGCTGGTGCTGCGTTCGCTCGGCGGCATCGGGTCCACGATGTTCACGGTGTCGTCGATGGCGCTGATCATCCGGGTGTCACCGCCCGCCGCGCGCGGCCGGGTTTCGGGGGTCTACTCGACCAGTTTTCTGATCGGGTCGTTGCTCGGGCCTCTGGTCGGCAGCAGTCTGGCCGGATTCGGGCTGCGCGCGCCGTTCGTCATCTACATGGCCGCGCTGCTCGTGGTGTGTGTGATCGTGTTCGCCGGGCTGCGCGAATCGCCGGTGCTCGCGCCCGAAAACGGCGCGAAGCCGGCCGAATTCACCTTCCGTCAAGGGTGGGCCGAGCCTGCTTATCGGGCGGTGCTGCTGTCGAGTTTCGCCGGTGGTATCGCGGTGTTCGGTGTGCGGATGGCATTCGTCCCGTTGCTAGTCGTGGAAACGCTGCATCAGGAAGTCGGCATGGCGGGCGTCGCGCTGACGGTGTTCGCCGCGGGCAACGCGGCCGTGTTGTTCGCGTCGGGCAGGCTCTCCGACCGGCTCGGCCGGAAACCGTTCCTGATCGCCGGGTCCGTCATCTGCGCGCTCGGCACCGGTGCGCTCGGTTTCGCGCCGACACTGCCGTGGTTCTTCGCCGCGTCGTTCATCGCGGGTCTGGGTTCGGGGATGTTCAGCCCGGTGCAGCAAGCCGCGCTGGCCGATGTGATCGGGTCGCGGGCCCGCGGCGGTCCGGTGCTGGCCGCGTTCCAGATGTCGGCCGATCTGGGCACCGTGCTCGGTCCGATCGTGATCGGCTGGTTGGCCGAACGCACGTCGTTCGGGGTGGGTATGGCCGTGACCGGTGCGGTGCTGGCGGTGTCGGCGGCTGTATGGGTATTCACTCCCGAGCCCGCACAGATCACGCACCCCGACGATCCGGAGCACCCCGACCACGCGGGCGACGGCATCGACCCGCAATGCGCCTGCGACGGCAGCCCCGACGGTAAGCCGGTGGTGCGTGACGGCATGGTTCCCGCCGGTCGACCCAGCGATTACCACAAGCCGCAATAGCAGGTCAGCGCCATTTCGATGTGCCCGCGCGGCGCGCCGCCGGCGACTCGAGGCAGAGTGGACGGGTGAGCACAGCCGGTTCTTCGCACAATCCGCGCCCCGTTTCCAGCAACACCACCTACGCGCTGGCCGCGGTGGCGGTCGTCGTCATCGGGTTGATCGTGTTCGCTGCCTACAAGTGGAGCGCGGAACCGCCGCCCGCCGTCCGCAACGAGGGCTACGGCCCCGTCCGCGAGGCCGCCGTGCAGGTCACCACCAGCCCCGAGGGCGTCATCCGCCTCGGCCGCCCCGACGCCACCGAGACCATCGACATCTTCGAAGACCCCATCTGCCCCGCCTGCGGCGCGATGGAAACCGCCTACGGCCAGGAACTGGCCCAGAAGATCGACGAAGGAAAGCTCGCGGTGAACTACCACCTCGTCACCTTCCTCGACCCCCAGTCCAAGAGCAAGGACTACTCCACCCGCGCGACGGCCGCGAATCTCTGTGTCGCCCAAACGGGTTCAGGGCCCATCTACAGCAAGTTCCACGAAACCCTGTTCACGAACAAGCAGCCATCCGAAGGCGGCTCCGACCTGAGCAACCCCGCCCTGGCCACCATCGCCACCGAATCCGGCGCCCCCGAATCCGTCGCCGCCTGCATCAACAACGGCACCCAGTCCGACGCAGCCAAGACCGCCGCCGCGAAGAACCTCGCCGACCTCGACGCCCGCACCGGCAACAAGGCCGCCACCCCCGCGATCTACGACGGCACCACCAAGATCGACTGGCAGGACGAGAACTGGGTAGTGAACCTGGCCCCCTGAGCCCCGCGTGAGGTTCGGCACATTCTACCCCTGACCAGCCGATCCTTCCCGCCCCACCGGCCACTGCACCCCCGCCCGTAACCCCACATTTTCGCCGTCTACCAGCCGATTTGTTCTCTCTCAGACGCATGGTGTAACTTCATTCAGGCAGCAGCGAGAGCCGCTGAAACAACTGAACACGGGGCTATGGCGCAGCTGGTAGCGCACCACACTGGCAGTGTGGGGGTCAGGGGTTCGAGTCCCCTTAGCTCCACCCACAACAAAAAGGTCCGGCTTTCGAGCCGGACCTTTTGTTCGTTTCGTGGCCTGCAACCGGCGGGTGTGCATCGGGGAGCTGGATGGCGCCTGTGTGCCTGAAGCTGGGAAGGTGGCGTAGCGATCGGTTCACCTGACTCGCAGCGCACAGTGATCCAGTTCGGTTGCAGCGCAATCTTGATCCCGACTCTGATCGCGGAGCGCAGCGGTGGGTGACTGGATCGTCAGGCGAGACTCCAAGGGTTGATAACAGGTACGCCCATCGGCTCGAAGTCTTTGATGTTGCGAGTCACTACGGTCATACCGTGCTCGTCCGCCGTGGCCGCGATCATCGCATCGCGCTCGGGCCGTGGGTCCGGGACGTATAACCGTGCTGGGCGACTCGCTGATGACGTTGGTGTTGAGGAGGGAAGTCACAGGTCGGCGACCCTCAGATCCACCTGCAGCGGCGCTGGTTCGAACTCGATCTCGTCGTCCATGCTCAGCCGGGAAACGAGGTCCTGGCTGTCGGCCTTCAGTCGCCGGTACTCGTCGATAGACAAGAGCACGAAAGCGTCCTCGCCCCGATCTGTGATCACGACAGGCCCTTCGGCCGCAAAGACGATATCGGCTCGGTCTTCAATCCAGCACCGTCGCCGGGTCGCCTCCGGTGATGGTTCGGTAGTCGTCGATCCGATGGCCGGTCCGCCAGGGGCGTGCCGCGCCCGATACCCACCAGCGCCGCCACAGCGACGGGTGTTTCAGAACGATGGGCAGCACCGGTAGGGGGTCGAAGTAGTTCATTCGCTGGATCGCCTTGCCGTCGCGAAGGATCATGCGGTCGACGTTCGGCCATTCGATGCGGTGGCGTCCTACGTGCGCCAGCAACCGGAACTCGATGAAGACCACGTCGTCGTCGCCGCGCCATCGGTCGACGTGCGCCCGGAGATCGGGGAGGAATCGCCAGATCTGTGCGAACTCTCGTTGCGCCGCGGCTATGCCGTGCATCGGTGGGGACAGCGGCTGGGTCAGCACCACGTCCGGATGCAGAATCTCGGGGATTCGATCGACGGACGGCCGATCCCAGAAGTCGATGAAGTTCGCAACGAACTGTTCAGCGGACATGCGGCGTCCTCTCGTCATCGTGACGATAGCGAACTGACGCGATGCTCCGCGACCACCCTGAGTCGGATCTGTATTTCCGGTGAATGCGTCACGTTCTTGTTCCGAGCCGTGGCCGCAGGTCAGTACACCACGGTCCGGCCGTTCCGCCGCTCAGACACTGATACGGCTGGCGGCCCGGCGCTGATCGTCCGACATCGGCCGACCGGCGCTCACGGCGAAGACCGGGAACCTGTCGTCCCAGGAACACGACTGAAATTGCACACGCACCGGGCAGTTCTGCAGCGGCGGGAGCCCGCCTTCGATGGATGTGTAGACCCACGGCCCCTCGTCGAGTTCGACGATGGCGATCGTCAACGGTCGTACGCCGCGCATTCCGGTCGCGGCGCGATCCACGACCCGACAAGACACGATCGAACCGGCGCCCGCCGACGGCAGCCATTCGAGGCTGCCGGAGATGCAGGACGAGCAGCCGAGGGTCACCGCCGCGAACAGCGTGGAGCAGCAGGTGCACCGGCGAATCATCAACACGTCTTCCACGTGCTGCATGTCGTTGTCGCCGGCCGTATCGCTGTCGACTGGATCGGGTGGGTACATCGGACCTCCGGGAATGGTGCTGACCGTCACTTCAGCGTCCACCGAGCACGGCGTCACGGGGACGGTCGATATACCCGTTTTCGGAAATCGGGCTACTTCTGCAGCCGGCGTCCGGGACGTTGCGGTGGTGTGGCGGTGCCGTGGTCTACACGGCGTAACCTGGCGTTCTGGACCATTCCGCCATCGAATGCGAGGCATGTCGGATGCCGCCAACCAGTGAGGGCGCGCTGGGAAATCTCCCCGCGGAATTGACTCAATTCGTCGGCCGAGGACGCGAGATCGTCGAGGTCAGACAGTTGTTGTCCGAGGCGCGGCTGGTGACGTTGACCGGTATCGGCGGGGTAGGCAAGACCCGGTTGGCGATCCGGGCGGCCGAGGAGGTGCGCCGAGCGTTCGACGACGGGGTCTGGCTGGTCGAGTTCGAAAAGGTTCGCGAGCCTGACCTGGTGGCCGAGGCCGCAGTGTCCGCACTCAAACTGGTGGGCCGGACGGCCCAGACGCCGCAGGAGTTGCTCCTCGATTTCGTCGCCACGCGCCATCTGCTCCTGGTGCTCGACAACTGCGAGCACCTGGTGGACACGATCGCCTCGCTGGCCGAATCGCTGCTGCGTGCTGCGCCACGATTGCACATCCTCGCGACCAGCCGGGAGCCGCTCGGCATCGGTGGGGAGGTAGCGGTCCCGGTGCCGCCACTGTCGGTTCCCGGGGCGGAGGGGTCGCCGAGCTTACGCGCGATGTTGCGGTGTGACGCGATCGCACTGTTCGTCGACCGCGCGCGCTCGGCCGTCCCCGGCTTCGAGCTGACCGAAGACAGCAAGATCACCGTCGCCCGCATATGCCGACGACTCGAGGGCCTGCCGCTGCCCATCGAGTTGACCGCGGCCCGGCTGCGGTCGATGTCACCGGAGCAGATCCTGCAACGGCTCACCGACCGATATCGACTGCTCACCGGTGGCGGTCGCGCGACGCCGACCCGTCAACAGACGCTGCGCCAGTGCGTCGATTGGAGCTACGACCTGCTGACCGACCGTGAGCGAGAGCTGTGGGCGCGGGTGACGGTGTTCGCGGGCGGCTTCGAATTGGATGCCGCAGAGGCGATCTGCGGTGCCGGACTCGATCCCGGCGAGGTACTCGACCTGGTGGGCTCGCTGGTGGACAAGTCGGTCCTGATCCGTGCGACCCGTGGTGACGGCGGCGTCCGGTACCGGATGCTCGAAACGCTGCGCGAGTACGGCCGGGAACGGTTGCGCGGTAGCGGTGACGAGAAGGAATTGCAGCGCCGCCACCGGGACTGGTTCGAACGGTTGGCGTTGCGGGCGTACACCGAATGGGCGGGGCCGAAGCAACTGGAATGGATCG
This sequence comes from Nocardia sp. NPDC055050, assembly GCF_053608345.1. Classification (NCBI taxonomy): domain Bacteria; kingdom Bacillati; phylum Actinomycetota; class Actinomycetes; order Mycobacteriales; family Nocardiaceae; genus Nocardia; species Nocardia sp. NPDC055050. The sequence continues at coordinate 67,686 of NZ_JBSGVG010000009.1, read as the reverse complement.
ATCGGCTGCACCGGGAACAGCCGAATCTGCGTGAGGCGATGGAGTTCTGCCTGGCCGAGCCCGACGAGGCGGAATCGGCCGAACGGATCGCGGTTGCCCTCTACGAGTTCTGGGTCGCGCGGCAGCGGGTCAGCGAGGCCCGCTATTGGCTCGGTCGGGTGTTGGAGAGAACGAGCGGGGCCACGTTGGCGCACATCGCGGCACTGTGCGCGGACACAGTGCTGGCCGCGATGCAGACAGACATCCAGTCCGGGTCCGAGCGAATCGAACAGGCGCGTTCGTTGGCCGAGGGCAGTGATGACGAGTTGTTGTGCGCGTATGTCGACGGCGCACATGGCTTGCTGTCGTTGTTCTCCGGCGATCTCACCGGTGCGAGGACACGGCTCGCGCGGGCAGTGCCGGTGTTCGAGGCGTCCGGTGATGTCTTGCATCAGGTGTCGAGCTTGCTCGGCCTCGGCGTCGCGTGCGGTCTGCTGCAGGAAACGGACCTCGCCATGGCGTGCAACGAGCAGGCGCTGGCGCTCGCCACAGCGCACGGCGAGTCGGTCTACCGGTCCTACGCGGTCGCGCAGCTCGCCTTTGCCACGGTCGAGCGCGGTGACCTCGAGCGCGGATCGGTGCTGGTCAAGGAGAGTCTGCGGGTTTCCTGGATGATCGAGGATTGGCCGGGCGTCGCGAGCTGTCTGGCGACCCTGGCCTTTGTCGCGGCTGCACAGCGCCGGGCGCAGCGGGCTGCTGTGCTCGTCGGGGCGGCCATGGCGGTCGGCGAATCCGTGGGCAGCCAGGCGGTCAGTATTCTCGAGATGTTCGGCCACCACACCCAGGCGCAGCAGGACGCCACTCGCGCGCTCGGCCCGCGCGCCTTCGAGGCGGCGATGCGCCAGGGCCACGATCTCGATATCGACGCGGTGCTCGCCTACGCCCTCGAGGAGGATTCGTCCGCGGCGGCGGAGGTTCCTGCCGCGGTGGACGTACTCACCCGCCGCGAGAAGCAGATAGCCGAACTCATCGCGCAGGGCCTGACCAACCGGGCCATCGCGGAGAAGCTCGTTATCTCGCAGCGCACTGCGGCGGGGCATGTCGAGCACATCCTGAGCAAACTGCACTGCGCGACTCGCGCGCAGGTCGCGGCGTGGGTGGTCGCTCACCATCGAGAGTAGGCATCAATGGCGATCCGGTCGGATCGAGTGACCATCGCGGCAACGCGGATCTCGGGGTGCGATGGCGCGAGGACCGGCGACATGGTCTGCCGGGTGATGGTGTCGTTGTTCGCCGGGTAGCAGGACGACCGGATTCGGGTGGCGGCACGGCCAGTCGTCGCCGATCTGCAACCCGTTCACCCGGACGTGGCCTGCATGCGCCATGCTTGTGGCGTGGTTATCGCGTCTGATGTCGTTCCCGTGCGTGGCAGTGAGTACTCGGTCCTGTTGCGTCGCGTCCGGGCGGCGGACCTGCTCGACCGGCAAGTGGGGTATTACGGGTGGAAGAGCGCGCTGACCGCAGTCGCCTTCGTGGCTGGTTGGGTGGCATTTTTCGCCATCGGTGACTCGTGGTGGACGCTGGCGGTGGGGGTGTTCCTGGCCGCGGTGTTCTCGCAGATCGCGTTCCTCGGCCACGATGCCGGGCACAAGCAGATCTTCGCCGGGCGGCGGGCCAACTACCTGTACGGGCTGATCGCGGGCAATCTCGCCATCGGGCTGAGCATCGGGTGGTGGACCAGCAACCACAACCGGCATCACGCCCACCCCAATACCGAGGGCATGGACCCGGACGCGATGGGTGTGCTCGCGTTCTCCGGTGATCGTGCGCGGGCCGGAACAGGTTGGCGGCGGTTCATTTTCCGCTACCAGGCGTGGCTGTTCTTCCCGCTGCTGCTCCTGGAAGGTGGCAGTCTGCACTGGAAGAGCATCGTCGCGGTGTTCCGCTGGCCGATCCCGAACCGTATCTGGGAGGGCGCGCTGCTGGCCGCCCACTTCATCGGCTTGCTCTCGGCGGCGTTCCTGGTGTTGTCGCCGGGTAAGGCGTTGGTGTTCATCGCGGTTCAGCAGGGTCTGTTCGGTTTGTACATGGGCTCCACCTTCGCGCCCAACCACAAGGGCATGGAAGTTCTGCCGGACGGCGACAACACCGACTTCCTGCGTCGCCAGGTGCTCACCTCGCGCAATGTGCGCGGCAGCTTCCTCGTCGACACCGCGATGGGTGGGCTGAACTACCAGATCGAGCACCACCTGTTCCCGTCGATGCCGCGCGCCAACCTGCGCCGTGCCCAGCCGATGGTCGCCCAGTTCTGCGCCGAGATCGATGTTCCCTACTGCGAGACCGGCCTGTTCGAGTCGTACCGCCAGGCGATGGCCCACCTGAACGAAGTCGGCCGCCAAGCGGCCCGCTGACGCCTACTCGCCGGCTGCCGCGAGGTAGGCGGCGGTGAGTTCTGCGAGCACCCCGTCGTCGGGAAGCGGCGCGCCACGCAGATGGGTGGCGCGCAGTTCATCCATGAAGCGCTCCCACATCGGGGGCCCGCCCGCGGCGAGTAACTCCGCGCGCACCGTCAGCTCCGGCGCCGTGTGCAACCATCGCGCGCCCCACGCGCCCAGTGCGGCCAGCACCGGAACGAGCTGAATCGCGGCCTCGGTGAGGTGGTATTCGACCTTCTGCCGGTGACTGGGGTCGTCGTCGCGCGTGAGCAGACCCGCGGCGACGAGTTTGGCGAGCCGTGCGGCCAGGATGTTCGAGGCGATGCCCTCGATGGACCCGGTGAGTAGTTCCCGGAAGTGCGTATGCCCGCCGAACATGATGTCGCGCAGGATGATCAGGCTCCAGCGGTCGCCGAGGAGCTCGACCGTGAGGTTGATCGGGCAGCCCGACTTGCCCGGCGGCACCGGCAACTTCTCCTGGGCAACTGGTTGCGACATAGGATCAGTCTAGGATACGTTCGTCACTGCTTGCACATTGCAATCAGAAAGGGCACCTCGATGGCTCAGATGGTCCGCGTTCAGAACTTCAGCATTTCCAGCGACGGGTACGGCGCGGGGGAGGGGCAGAGTCTGGAACGCCCCTTCGGTCACGCCGAACCCTCTGACCTCATGTTTTGGGCCGGCGCCACCGCGCACTGGCCCAATCGCACCGAACCCGGTGGTACCTACGGCCTCGACGACTACATCACCCGCGACTACGCCTTCAACATCGGCGCGGAAATCATGGGCCGCAACAAGTTCGGCCCACAGCGTGGACCGTGGGAGAACTACGACTGGCAGGGCTGGTGGGGCGACAACCCGCCGTTCCGCACTCCGGTTTTCGTCCTCACCCACCACGAGCGCCCGTCGTTCAGCCTGGCCGACACCACTTTCCACTTCATCGATGCCGCCCCGAAGGACGCGCTCGCGCAGGCTCTGGATGCCGCCGACGGCAAGGATGTACGCATCGGCGGCGGTGTCGCCACTGTCCGCGAATTCCTCGCCGCCGACCTCATCGACGCCATGCACATCGTCGTCGCACCGGTGGAAATCGGTGCGGGCGAACGACTGTGGGACAGTCCCGACGAATACGACGACCGCTTCCACCACGAGCAGGTCCCCAGCCCCAGCGGAGTCGTCCACCACTTCTTCTGGCGTCGGTGAAGTATCGCGTGACCTGCGCGGCAGCGATAATTGTGTGGTGCCAACAGATCCCGTCCTGCTCGACGACCTGACGCTGGAACAGTCCTCGGTAGTCGCGAACAACGCGATGAACCGCGGCCGAGGACTGTCCGGTGTGAACAGCTACGCCCGCGAACTCGGATTCGACCCCTACGAGGTACTCGCCGAGCGCTTGCGCGCCGACCCCACCGCCCGGGTCACGTGGATCGACGTCTGCTGCGGCTCCGGTCGGGCCCTGCTCGAAGCGGAGGAGCGATTCGACCGCGAATTCCCGACCGCCGACGTCACCATCATCGGCCTCGACCTCGTCGACTTCTTCCTGCACAAACCCCGCACCCCACGCCTGCGCCTGCTCACCACCTCGGCGACAACCTGGACCCCGCCTCGCGAAGCCGACCTCGTGACCTGCGTGCACGGCCTGCACTACATCGGCGACAAACTGACTCTCATCGAGACGATGGCGAGCTGGCTCACCCCCGATGGTCTCTTCGCCGCCGACTTCGATCCAGCTGAGATCCGCCGCGCCAACGGTTCACCGATAACCGAGGCGGTCGTCGAAACTCTCAGAGCGGCGGGCCTGACATACAACCGTCGCCAGATCCACGGCCACGGTCGGCCTCGATTCACCGCCACCTACCTCGGCGCCGACCCGAAGGCGGGCCCCGGCTATACCGGCCAACCCTCGGTGGTCTCGTACTACGACTGGTGAATCACGGTCGAAATCCGGTGTCGCTCATCTCCAGCGCTGACAGAGACGCGGTCGAGCAGATTCAGCGAAGCTCGACCTCGCCACCCGAGAATGCGGAGTCGTGCAGTTCGAGCGTGGCGGCACGGTTCCGGCGGGCACGTCGAAGACGACAACCACCTGTATCGAGTTTCCCGGGTTGATATCCGACATCACGGCGGTGCCGTCGGTGACGTTGATTCCCGCCATGCGTCGAGATCAGTGTTCGCAGAGGGAGAATTCGCGTTCGTAGAGCTCGTTGTTGTGTTCGTCGACGAAGAACTTGCGCTCTCGCATCAGTTCCGCGCGGAAGGCGTCGGCCTGTGCCGCTGTCATCGTCGAGGTCGGGGACCAGGGTTGTTGGGGTGGGATGTCGGAGGTCGAGACGATGGTCATCGACGGGTCGACCAGGAAGAAGGCCAGGATCTTGCGGTGGCCGTTTCGGGTCGGGTCCTGGAGCCGGAACGGTGCGACGCGATGCTGGAGGATGTTCGGGAACGCCACGCAGCGACCGGCTTCGGCCTTGACCGATCCCAGGTCTTGGTTGAGCGCGTCCTCGTCGGCGAGACCGAAGATCTCGCGCATCCCGGTTTCGTCGTTCTGGTCGTATTCCGGGTCGTCGATCGCCGCGCGGAAACCGAGCCGGCTGTCGGTGATGTTCTCGTTGTCCCAGTAGTAGATTCCGGTGGCGACGATGCTTTCGTTGAGCATTGCTTCGACGTGCCACGAACCGCCCGGATATTCCGGCTTCTCGGGGGTGAGGTAGATGTTGGCGAGTTTCACGATGACCTGCAACCTGCGCCCGGTCAGGTCGACGCGGTCGCTGTCATCGACAGGTGTCGGCGGCTGAAAAGTGGGGGCGTCGGGGATGGCCGGTCGGCGGTTTTCCCACCATTCGTCCCAGGCGGCGTCGAAGGCTTCCTGGGCTTCGTCGCTCTCATCGGCCGGCTCGGTGGGTTCGGAGTCTTCGTACCAGGTGAAGGGGTTGACGTCGATCCGCACCGGTCGTGGTCGGCGCAGGTCGGTCAGCACATTGGCCAGCAGCGGGAGCATGCGGGCGAACAGTTCCGGCAAGACGGATTCGAGTGCGTGATGGCGAGCCGGGTCGACGTTGTTGACGTAGGAACGGAAGGCGATGTCGCCGGCATCGGTGACATCGACATCGGTGGGCAGCCATTGGAATTTCGGCGAGTACGCGTACTTGGCATCCTTGTTCGCCGGGCTGGGCCATGGTGCGTCATCGGACCGGCTGACGCCGCGAACCAGGCAGTACAGCGAGGGATGGACGAGATCGCGCACCTGCCCGTTCGAGCCGGGATGCCAATCTTCTTCTGCCGCTGGAACATTCTCGATCACCCGAGCCGCCGCGCGCAGACGATCCCGTAGTGTGTCGTCGATCAGGGTGTCCGATTGCCACACCCCATCGACAGCGGACACCTCGATTCCGGTCTCCTCGTCGCGTATTCCGGCGTAATGCGCGAGTTCATCGAGCACATAGCGGATTTGAGCTTCCGTCATCCCGGTCTCGGCGGCCTCCCGGGTCCATCGGGCGACGATGCCGGCGTCCTGCATCTTCTGATGCCACTGCGATTTCTCCCGAACAGCGGCGCTCAATCGCATCATCTCCAGCTCGCGCACCGTCCTGACCGGTGCGACAGCCACCAGATGAGCGGCACGAAAGGGCAACGGAAACGGGGCGAGCTGAGTCAATTCTCTATTCTCTCAACAGTTCTGGCGAGCCGCACGGTGCGAATACCGGAGACGACACTATTTGACCGCCGAAAAGCTCAGAGGCGAGGGTCGGTCGGCACGGATTCCATGGCCAGGATGGCGAAGACCAATTCGTGGACGCGCCACAGCGGTTCGCCCGCGGCGACGGCGTTCAGGGCCGCCAGGCCGAGCATGTGTTCGCGCAGGGCAAGGGTGCGTTTGCGGCTGAGGGTGCGGTCGCGGAGACGGGCGAGGTGTTCGGGGGTGGTGTAGTCGGGGCCGTAGATGATGCGGAGGTATTCGCGACCTCGGCATTTGATGCCGGGCTGGACGAGTTTGCCCTTGCTGCGATGGGTGAGGCCGGCGTAGGGCTTGATGACCATGCCTTCACCGCCTGCCGCGGTCATCTCGAGCCACCAGGTGGTGGCGTCGGCTTCGGCGGCAGGGTCGGACAGGTCGACGATTCGGCGGCCGGTGGGGCGGAAGGTCACGGGGTCGGCCGCAACGAGTCGGTCGCTGATGTCGAGGTGCCAGCCGTGGTCGCGGTCGGCGTAGCCGGCGCCTTCGGAGGCAAGGAGGGCGAACGGGGCGATCTGTACGCCGTCGAGTCCTGTTGTCGGCCAGCAGTATCGGCGGTAGGCGGTGGTGAAGCTGTCCGCGTTCTCGGCGCGGTCGGCGGTGCGGGCACGCAGTTCGCCGAGGTCGAGCCCACGGGCCAGTCCGGCGTCGAGTGCCGCGACCGCGGCGGGCAGCGCCGACCGTGCGGCGGCGCCTGCGGCCGCGTACTGGGTGCGGATCAGCCCCGCGGCCTTGGCAGACCAGGGCAGCAGTTCGCAGTCCAGGAGCAGCCAGTCCGAGCCGAGTTCGTCGAAAAGTGGTGCGGCTGCCGCGCGGACGCGATCCAGGAGCGCCTCGGTGAGGGCCGGATCGTTGAAGAACGACCGGCCGGTGCGGGTGTAGATCGCACCGGAGCAGCCGTCACCGACCCCGAAACGGGCCGCTGCCTTGTCACGGCACACGAGTACCACGGCCCGCGACCCCATGTGCTTCTCCTCGCACACCACCTTGTCCACGCCCGCCGCGCGATAGTCGGCGAACGCCTCGGTGGGATATTCGAGATACCCCTCGACGGTCGATGTCGACGGCGGGGACATGGTCGGCGGCAACCACAGCAACAGCCGAGGATCGATCGCGAACCGGCTCATCACCTCCAGCGCGGCCGCCGAGTTCTCGGCATCGACGATCACCGTTCCGTGCTCGGTGCTGATGTGCCTGCGCCCGGTGACATCGGCGAGGTCGAGCGTCTCGTTGTCGCGCGCGGATTCGGTATCGGCGAGTGGCCGGATCGGCTCGTAGTACATCCGCTCGGCCTGCACCGCGACGAACGTCTTCTCGGGGTAGCGCAGAGCTGTCAGTTCGCCGCCGAACACCGCACCGGTGTCGAGACACACGGTGTTGTTGATCCACTCCACCTTCGGCGTCGGCACGTGCCCGTAGACGACCATCGCCGCACCGCGATAGTCCCGCGCCCACGGATAGCGCACCGGCAAGCCGTATTCGTCTGTCTCCCCGGTGGATTCGCCGTAGAGACAGAAGTCGCGAACCCGTCCGGACGCACGACCGTGGTACGCCTGCTTCAGTCCGGCGTGCGCGACCACGAGCCGCCCACCGTCCAACCGCAGGTGGCTCACGAGGTCGTGGATCCACTGGGTCGCGGACTCGATGAACTCCGGTGTCTCGCTGCCCAATTGCTCGAGCGTCTCGGCGAGGCCGTGGGACACCGTCACGTTCTTGCCCCGCAATTTCTCGAGCAGCTTCTGCTCGTGATTGCCCGGCACGCACAGCGCGTGTCCGCTCGCGGTCATGCCCATCACCAACCGCAGCACCCCCGGTGAATCGGGCCCGCGGTCGACGAGGTCACCGACGAAGACCGCCTGACGTCCCTCCGGGTGGGTGGCATCGACAGCACGCCCGGCTTCGTCGCGAACCAGCGTCCATCCGAGTTCGCCCAGCAGCGTTTCCAATTCGGCCCGGCAGCCGTGCACATCGCCGATGATGTCGAACGGCCCCGTGAGTTCACGCCGGTCGTTCCACGCCTTCTCGTAGGTGATCGTCACTTCGGCCGGATCGCTGACGACGTGCACCTTGCGAAAACCCTCGCGACCGAGCTCGCGCAGGGAACGCCGCAGGTCCTGACTCTGCCGCTTCAGCACATTGCGCCCGAAGTCGCGATCGGTGCGCCCCTGGGTACGTTCCCACGCCACAGCTTCGGGCGTATCGAGGACGATCGCGACCGGCAGCACATCGAAAGACCGCGCCAGCGCGACCAATTCGGCTCGCGCGTGCTTCTGCACATTGGTGGCGTCGATGACGACCCGTCGACCGGCACGCAGCCGGATCCCGGCGATGTGGCCGAGCGCGTCGAAGGCGTCCTTCGTCGCGGACTGATCGTTCTCGTCGTCGGCCACCATGCCGCGGAAGAAGTCCGACGACAGCACCTCGGTGGGCTTGAAGTGCTCGCGGGCGAAGGTGGATTTGCCGGAACCGGAGATGCCCACCAGGGCGATGAGCGACAGCTCGGGGAGGTCGATGTTCATTTACGCGGCCTTCCGGAAAAGCGCGAGCTGGGTGGGGGAGCCGGTCTGCGGGTCGTGGTCGCCGACCGGGCGGATGTCGACGACGTAGCCGAAGGTCTCGGCGACGCGGGCACACCAGGCGGCGAATTCCGCACGGGTCCACTCGAATCGGTGATCGTCGTGACGGTGACCGTCGAGGGTGTCGTAGTGCACGTTGTATTCCACGTTCGGCGTCGTCACGATCACCGCGCCGGGTGCGGCGTGCCCGAAGACTGCGCGTTCGAGCGCGGGCAACCGGGACTCGTCGACGTGTTCGATCACCTCCATGAGCACCGCCGCGTCGAAGCCTCTCAGCCGGTTGTCGTGGTAGGTCAACGCGGATTGGATCAGGGTGATCCTGGCTCGCTGCCGGTCCGGCATCCGGTCGAACTTCAAGCGGCGCTCCGCCATCGAGAGTGCGGCGCTCGAGACATCGGCGCCGACGATCTCGGTGAACCGGGGCTCGGCTTGCAGCGCGAGAAGCAAAGCGCCTGGGCCACAACCGAGATCGAGGACGCGCGCTGCGCCGGTGTCGGCGAGCGCGGCGAGCACCGCCGCTGTGCGGAGCTTCACCAAAGGTGTGCGGCGCTCGGCGGCTTCGACGCGTTCGACCGCGTCCCCGAGGATTTCGGCATCGTCGACCACCTCGTCCGCCGAGCGCAGGCGTTCCAGGGCGGACAGCATGAGTGTCCGTCGTCCGGCCAGATAGCGTCGCGCGATCAGTTCGCGGTCGGGGTGGGCGCCGAGCCAGCCCTCGCCCGCGCGCAGCAGTTTGTCGACCTCGTCGGCGTCCACCCAGTAGTGCTTGGCGTCATCGAGCACCGGCAACAGCACGTAGAGGTGGTTCAGTGCCTCTGCCAGCCGCAGCGTCCCGGTCAAACGGAGGTGGGTGTAGGGCGACGGGCCCCATTCCGGGAACTCCGGATCGAGCGGCACCGAGGTGGTCGACACCGTCCAACCCAGCGGCGCGAACAGCCTCTCGACGATCTCGGTCCCACCACGGCACGGCACGGCGGGGACTTCGATCTCCAACGGAATCACCGTCTCCGCCAGCTCTTTACGGTCCCGGCTCGTGCCGTTCAGCGCCGACCGGAACACCTTGCCCATCGCCACCGACAGCAGGCTCGACGCCACATACGGACGGTCGTTCACATAGCGTCCGAGTGCGGACCCGTTGTGCCCCTTGCTCGGTCGCGCCAACTCCACCGGATCGACCTCCAGCAGCAGGGCCACGGTGCAGCGATCGACATCGGCCTGTGGATAGAAGACGTGTGCCGTGCCGCCGGTGGTCGTGAACGACTGCACGCGGTCGGGATGTTTGACCACGAGGTATCCGAGGTCGGTCGCCGGCGTGTGAGTCGTGGAGATCGTCAAGAGCACTTGATGATCGTGTCACGGACCGCCAGTGATTTTCGCCGAGTCCGGAGATCATCGGAAGTCGAACGAGGGCGGGATGGCGACGATCACGGCGGCCGCCCACACTCCGTAGACGGGCAGGTAGTCGGTCTGCCAACGCTCGAGAGCGGCGAAGGTCTTCCTGCCGCGCACGAAGCCGAGCCCGAGGTGGCCCGACCACACGAGGTTCACCAGCAACACCACGTTCAGTCCGAGGGCGACCACCTTGTTGGGGGTGGAGCCGAACTCGGCGATCCGGGTGAGCATGGCGGCCAGCATCGTCGCGTCGACGACCAGCGCGGTGAACACCAGCACCAGCTGCAAGCGGTCGAAGAAGCCGGGTGGGGTCAGCGGATCGCGGGCGGAGATCGTGTAGAGGAGCAGGCCCACGACCAAGACGAGGATCAGGTCCATCAGGATGAGTAGATCGCGGTCGATCGCGGTCAGGCTGCGGGTGGTCGCGAGGGCGGCGAGCAGCGCGAACAGCATGACGATGGTGAGCGGGGTGAAGACCCGGGTGAGCACCGGCGCGATGTTCTCCACGACGTTCTGTTTGGCCTCGACCAGCCAGGCGGCGACGATCACCGCGCCCGCGGCGCCGAAGGGCAGCACCCAGTCCTCGATCACCGGCTCGATGTCGAAATCGAGGGTCCCGAAGGCGCCGACCGTGAGTCCGATCAGTACGCCGCCGCCGAGTGCCAGCAAGGTCAGGTAGACGAACCACTCCCCGGTGAACCGGATGAAGTCCATTCGCCGCCGCCCGGAGCGCCAGTCGCCGCCCGTGTACGCGAAACCGACCACCAGCCACAGCAGGATCGGCGCGTGGATCGCGGCGATGATCTCGGTCGCCCCTTCGGGCTCGAACGGATACAGGTTCAGCACGAGTGCGGTGAGCACGACGGGCGCGAGCAGCACGGCGCCGACCCGCGCGGAAATCTGGCGCTTCCACGCGAAATATCCTGCGAGGAACGGCAAGACGAGCAGGCTGATGTTGCGGCCCAAGGCGGCACCCTCCAGCCAGGTGAAGCCCGCTTTGACCGTGACCGCCGCCCCCGCCGCGAGTGCGAGAACCACCATCAGCTCTCGATTTTTCGCGCCGCCCTCGGACTGTTCCGGCACCAGAACGAGCTGCTTCCACAGCCTTTCGGAATGCTCGAGCGCGAACTCCCGGGAGATCGCGTCCATGCTGCCCATCCGTTTCACCGCGACGAGGAATGCCTCCTCGCCCGACAGGCCCGCGGTTTGCAAGGTCGAGATCTGTTCGCGCAGGTGGTCTTCCATCTCGTCGACGTCGGCGACCGAAATCGCACGATGACGCTGGACGTACCCACGCCACTGGTCGATATGGGCCTGCAATTCGGTCTCCGTCACGCCCACCCCTTCTCGACCGGCTGGGTGGCGCTGCGCCAGACCTGGTCGAGCGCCTCGGCGACCACACTCCACTGGGCTTGTCGTTCGGCGAGCGCCGCCCGGCCCGACTCGGTGATCAGGTAGTGCTTGCGGCGGCGTCCGCCCTCGGACACCCGCCACGTCGACGACACGTGCCCGAGCCGTTCCAGCCGGTGCAGCAGCGGGTACAGCATCCCGTCGGTCCACTGCATCCGCCCGTGGGAGAGCTGGTTGACCTGCTCGAGGATGGCGTAGCCGTACGACTCGCCCTCGGCCAGAATCCCGAGCACCAGCGGCGTCGCCGAGGCTGCCACCAGGTCTTTGTCTATCCGCATCGCACTCCTATACCTAGAAGATCTAGGTAAAAACCTAGCAGATCTAGGTATATGGGTGTGGATGTCGCACCCTAGGGTGAGGATTCCGTTGAATCGCCTAACGACCGTGTCGGGGGCCCCGATGAAGTCTGCATGTACGCGCTACAGCGCGTAGGGGACACAGAATCGAGGAACCATGAAGAACGCAGTTCGAATGGGCGCGCTCATCGCCGTCGCCGCGGCACTGGTCACAGGCTGCACCGACGAGAGTGGTTCAGGGACAACCACATCGACCTCTCGCGCGACGGCCGCTTCGTCGACCTCCCGCGCGCCCGCGCCGGGTACCCAGGCCCCGGGGTCGCCCGCGGCCGAGGAGACCGCCGCCCCCCAGCCCGGCGCCACCATCGCGCCGGAGCCCGAAACACCGCCGGTCACACAAGCTCCCACGCTGATCCCGGCCCCCGACACCACCTCTCCCGCCCCCGCTGACAACATCAGTGGACCGGGTCGCTGCATAGACCCGGCCTCGACCGGTGTGCAGAACGCCCTCGCGAGCCTCGAGGGAAGCTGGGTCGCCGGACAGGCTTCGAGTGATCAGCCGGGTAGCTGTGGTCAGCTGTTGTATGTGCGCGCCATCGGCGGCAACTCCGCGGGTGCGCCGATCCACCTCTTGTTCTTCCGCGACGGAAAGTACTTGGGCACGGGCACTTCTGAGCCGTATGCCTTCACCACCGTCGTCGGATCGAGCAACAACGCGGTGACCGTCGACTACCGCTGGCTCGCCGGTGACGAACCCTTTGCCGCGCCGCAGGGCGGTCCGGCGACGATCACCTACTCGTGGAACGGTTCGAAGGTGGTGATGGGCGGCACGCTGCCGACCGAAGTCACCCAGCCGCACCGCTGATCCGATCTCGGACGCCCCTGTGCGCTGGGCAACTGGGGCTCAGTTGTCCGGGTGCAGCACCAGTACCGTGATCTCGCTGGGGGCGAAAACCCGAAGCTGGGGACCCCAGAAACCGGTGCCGCGGCTGGTGTAGAGCTGGGTGTTGTTCGCGTGCCTGCTCAGGCCCGCGACCACCGGCTGGTCGAGCCGGACGAGGTAGTGGAACGGCCAGATCTGCCCGCCGTGGGTGTGACCGGAGATCTGCAGCGCGACGCCCGCCGCGGCGCTGTCGGCTATCTGTTTGGGCTGGTGGGCCAGCAGGACGACCGGCAGTGAAGGGTCGGCGCCCGCGAGCGCGGCGGGCAGATCGGGACCGTGACCGGGCAGGCCGACGCCGGTCGGGTCGTCGATACCGGCGATGACGAGCCGGTCGCCGTCGCGGGTCAGGACGCTGTGCTGGTTGTGCAGCGGCTGCCAGCCGAGCGAGGCCATGTAGTCGATCCAGCCCTGCGCGTCACCGAAGTACTCGTGATTGCCGGTGATGTAGAACCGGCCGAGCGGCGCCTCGACCTTGCCGAGCGGATCGACCTGCGCCTGGCGTTTCACGACCGAACCGTCGGCGAGGTCACCGGCGTGGCAGGCGATATCGGGCCGCTGCGCGTTGACCACCTCGACCACGCGCTCCGACCAGCGCCGCCGATTCAGCGCGGCGTAATGGGTGTCGGTGACGACCACTACGCGCAACCCGTCCAGGCCCTGCGCCAGCCCACGAATCGCGACGTCGACGGTGCGCACCCGCGGCACCCGGCGCGCCTCGTACACGCCCCACCCGACCAGCGCAGCCGAGATCACCAGCACTCCTGCCGCCACGATCCGGGCACCGTCGACCCCGCCGACGGCCAGCGCGCCCCGCACGAGCAGCCCGATCACCGACCAGGAGAACACCACCCACAGCACCCCGAGCAGGGTGTCGCCGACGATCACCGCCGGATCGGACTGCGCGGGCCCGTGCCCGAGGAACATCGTGAGCGGCAGGCACACGAGGGCGGCCGCGGCGATCGCCGTTCCGATCCAGAACAGCGTGCCGCTGCCACCGGTCGGCGCCGAGACCACCGTCCACCAGGGGACTCCGAACAGCACTGCGAGGACCAGCGACAACAGCATCAGGCGTACGGCGAGCTTCACGGCGTTCCCGTTCTGGGCAGGGCGGCCGGGCGCGGCCACGAATCGACCTCCCAGGGTAGCGCTCCGCCGACGTCGCCCCTCGCCGAGAATCCGCAGTTCGGAGCGGGCGCACGAAGCGGGCTGCCCCACTTCACAATTCGATGTACCCCTGGGATCGGGTGCGCGCTATGCTGCCCGACAGGGCCCCGCGCGCAGGTGCAGTACCGCGGCGGGTCGAGTGGGGAAGCGGCGAGGCCGCACAGACGGGAAGGTCAGAACACCGATCATGCGTGGGGTAAGAACAGTTCTTCGGCGAGTGATGGCAGGCGCCGTCGTGGTGGTGGTGCCGTTCGGCGCCTCCGTCGCACCTGCCGCCGCCGATGCCGACCCGTCCGCGATCGACTTCCGGGTGGATACGTCGATGGGGGAGATCAACACCAGGATCATCCGCGCGGCCGACGGCAACACCGATCGGGTGGTCTACCTGCTCGACGGCGAACGCGCCGAGGACGACCTGAACGGGTGGGAGAAGCACACCACCATCCCGGCGCAGATGGCGAAGTTCAACATCAACGTCGTGATGCCGGTCGGCGGGCAGTCCAGCTTCTACGCCGACTGGGAGCAGCCGAGCAACTTCTTCGGCGTCAACCCCGACGGGTCGATGCTGCCCAGCGCCGACTCCGGTTCGGCGATCGGCGGCTGGGAGGACACCCAGGGCAAGGTCAACACCTACCAGTGGGAAACCTTCATCACCAAGACGCTGCCGGAGGCGATGAAGTCCCGGCTGGGCTTCAGCGCGACCCGCAACGGTGTGGTCGGCCTGTCCAGCGGCGGTAGCGCGGCGATGCTGATGGCGGCTTACCACCCTGAGCAGTTCACCTACGCGGGGTCGCTGTCGGGCTACCTGCACATGTCGATGCCCGGCATGCGTGAGGCGCTCGGCGGGGCGATGATCGCCAGCGGTGGGTACAACATCGAGGCGATGGCGCCCGCGGGCAGTGAGAAGTGGAAGCGGATGGACCCGTACGGGTTCGTCGAGAAGTTGATCGCCAACAACACCCGCCTCTACGTCTCCGCGGGGAGCGCCAAGCCCGCCGACCAGGACCTGTCCTCGGTCGACGCGATCACCCAGGGCATGCCACTGGAGGCGATCGCCCTGGCCAACACCCGCTCGTTCGAGAAGCGGGTGACCGCACTGGGTTACGAGAACGTCAGCTACGACTTCCCCGACATCGGCATCCACAACTGGGGCACCTGGGAACAGGTCGCCATCCGGCTGATGCCCGACATGGCGCGCAACATCGGCAAGCCGCTGCCCGCGGGCGCGACCCCGCCCGCCGGTGGCGCACCGCCCGTCGACGGGCCTCCGGCCGGTGGCCCGCCCGCCGGTGGTGAACCGCCGAAGTAGCCTCTGCCACAACCGAAACCGCCGCTACCCGTGCTCGGGTAGCGGCGGTTCGCGTTTGCGGCGGTCAACTGGTTTTGATCGGGGTTTCGTTCGTCAGGCCCCAGCGGAGCTCGGTGCGCACGGTGATGTCGGCCGGTGGTGCGGCGACGGTGCGGGTGAGGCGTTGGAGCTCGCCCCAGTCGCGGGCCCAGTCCTCGGCCAGATAGGCCGGAATGGTGCGTGACTGCATGAGCATGCCGGTCCAGCCGAGGGGGCCGCCGCCGGTGTCGCCCTGCCAGGTCTCGGAGACCTGGGCGTTGAGCTTGTCGGGCTGGATTCGCCAGATCGGCATCACCGCGACACCGGTGTGGTGGTCGAACGGACGCTGGCACGGGAAAGCCAGTCCCACATGCCAATCCGCGAAGACCGGGTCGGTGCTGCCGACGACGGTGTTCAGGCTCGACAATTTCGGCAGGCGCGGTGGGGTGATCGCGAGCCACTGCATGGGGTCGGGCTCCGTCGCGTCGGCGACGAGACGAACGGCAGTGGTGCCCACAGGAACTCGATCCAGCGCGATCGGGAGGTTCCGCCAGCCCGGAGCGCCACCAACCGTCGGCGGGACCGCATCGCCCAGGGCGGTGGTGGTTCCGTCCTCGGCCCGACGAGCGAACTCCACTCGCAAGCGCTGCCCTGGCATGCGTGAGCCATCGGGCGCCGTGGACTCGATCCGACCGGCCACCGTCAGGATCATCACCCGGTACACCGGATTCTGCTGTGCGGCGGCCAGATCCAGCCGATACCACTGCGTCGTCAACTGCGTTCGCTGCGGTTCGCCGGTCGAGTAACTGCCGAGTACCGGTGTTCGTTCCGGGGCGAGGCCGAACGGCAATGCCGCCGTGCTGCCGTTCACGCCGGTCACGGCAGGACCGGACGCGCCGGGTGGTCCCGCGTTCGGACCGCCCGGTGGTGCCTCGGTAGAGCCGCCGTTGCTGCCCGGCGTCCCGTTCACGCCACCTGGAGAAGTGCCCCCACCAGGTGCTGAGCCACCGGGGCTCGCACCGCCGGGTCCACTTCCGCCGGGGCCTGAGTTGCCGGGTGCGCCTCCGCCGGGGCCTGAGTTGCCGGGTGCACCTCCGCCGGGGCCTGGGCCGCCGGGTCCGCTTCCGCTGGGACTGGGGCCGGAACCCGACGGCGGGGCGGAGGATTGGCCGGGACCGGGATCGGGGGCGAGGCTTCCGACACCGTTCGGGGTGAAGCCGGTGTTCTCGGCGGCCAGCCCGTCAGCGACGGTGCCGTTGTACGGGGTCAGCAGGGAGTCGGCGGTATTCGTCTCGACGAGAACGTCATCGGCCATCGCGCACCGGTCACCCGTCAGCGCGCGCAGATTCGACAGCCCGACCGAATAGGCCGGGTACTGCGAAACAGCTGCCGCAGCAAGCGAACCCACTTCGAACAGCACCATGGCCGCTGCGGCAACGGTCAGCGGTGCGACGGCCGGGATCTTGCGATTCGGCCTGCGGGGACCGATACCGCCACCGGACTTCCGCTGCACGCCGCTTCCGCGTTCGAGTACTCGACTCGTGTCAGAACCGGCGGCATCGCCATCGGTTCTGTCATCACCGGTGCCGCCGTCGTCATCGCTCGGGTCGCGTAGGTCATCGGCACCGTCCCCTACGGCGGAGGGCTCGATGCCTGCACGGTAGTACTGGAACAGGGCCGCGAGGAGGGTTGCGGCTGTCGCGGCGAGGAAGAGGGTCGACACCTCGATCCCGCCGAGCGTGGGGGCGCGGTCGGGCCACGGGACCCCGTAGCCGGAGACGTACCACCACCCGTTGGAGCCGGTGAAGCTCACGGCGAGCAGCAACAGCACCGCGGCGGCGAACAGTGTTCGCAGATAGTTCCGGCCGACGCGGACCAGCGCCACAGCCGTGATCGCGGCGAGTGCGGCCGCCAGGCCCCCGTAGACGCCGAAATGATGCGTCCACTTGGTGGGGGTGAACATCATCAGCAGCAGTGCCATGAAGACGACGGCGAGGATTCGGGTCACCGGGCCACGCGCGGTCGCCGGGATCCGCCCGCGGCGCAGCGTCGCGACGATGCCGACCGCGAGGCACAGGAGCATGGCGAGGACGCCGAAGCGACGGGCCAGGGAGCCGTCGGGGTTGACCGACAGCAGGGAATCCCAGCGGGTGCGTTCCTCGAACCAGGACATGTCGGGGCCGACGAGCTGGCGCACGCGGGTGGCTTCGAGGACGGTCGAGAAGGTTTGGTCGGCGAAGACGACGACCAGTACGAGAGTGCCCGCGGCGACGATCGGGGCCACGAGTGCGGCGTATCGGAGGACCACAGTTCCGCGAGCGGACGCGCTGGCGCCCGAAGCCGGTCTGGCGCGGGCGATGATCGTGCGCAGCACCGGTCGCGAACCGGCCAGCAGTGCTGCCACGCAGATCAATCCGGTGGGACCGGCCGCCAGGGAGAACGCGGCGATCAGCACCGCGACGGCGGCGGGCAACAGGCGGCGGGTGGCGATCGCCCGTTCCATCGAGCACCAGGTGAGGAGCGCGCCGACCGCGATCAGGGGTTCGGGACGCAGGCCGTTGTTGTAGGGCAGCCAGATCGACAGGAACACCAGGGCCGCGGTCCAGCGCGCGACCCGGCTCGCGCGCACACCGGAACCCAGGCGCGGCAACACTTCCCGGCTGAGCACCAGCCAGCACACGAACCCGGCGAGTAATGCGGGCAACCGCATCCACACCCCGATCTCGCTGACCCGGGTCATCTGGGCGAGCACCTCGTAGGGCCAGCCGAACGGTGCCTCGGCGACCTGGAACCAGCGGTAGTAATTGGCGGTGTAGCCCGCTTCCTTCGACGCGCGTGCCATGGTGAGGATGTAGCCGTCGTCAGAACTGTTGGCGCCGAACACATGCCAGCTGACCAATGTGCCCGCGACCACCGCGTCGAGACCGGTGAACCGCCACCACCGGGCGGGCAGAACGCGACGCGTCCGGCGGCCGTCGCGAGCGTCGCCGCGGTGCAGGCAGATCAGGGCGAGCAAGGCGCTCAACACCGCCCCGACGATCGCCGCCAGCTTCCAGCCACTCGGACTCGACGAGAACCGCGCATCGATCTCGGCATGCAGTCGCGCGTCTCCCATCCGTCCGCGATCCAGCTCGGTGAAGACTCCGACCACCTGCGGGCGCACATCAGCGTCCACGGTCGTCTTCATCGGCGATCCGTCGGCCCGGGTCATACCGGTGAGCTCGGCGGTCGTGCTCGAGCCGGTGGAAACCACGGTCAGCGCTCCGCATCGGGCGTCGTGTGCGGTCTCGGGCACGGCTGCGCCGGGCGCGCCGCCCGGTCCGGCCGGTGGCTTCGTCGTCGAGGACGGTGCACCGCTCGGCCCGTTCGGCGGAACCGCGCCCGAAGGGGGAGTGCTGCCAGGAGCGGGAGCGCCGCTAGGTGGAGTGGTGCCGGTGGGTGGCGCGCCGTTAGGTGCAGTGGTGCCGCCGGGTGGTGGCGCACCGTTGGGAGTGGCGCCGCTAGAGGGCGGTGCACCGCCGGGTGGGGTGCCGCTGGCGGGTGGTGCGTTGTTGGGTGGGGTGCCGCTGGTGGGTGGTGCGTTGTTGGGTGGGGTGCCGCTGGCGGGTGGTGCGTTGTTAGGGGGAGTGCCGCCGACGGGCGGTGCGCCGTTGGGGGCGGGTGGCCGGTTCGCGTCGGTAGGGGGTGGTTGTGTGCCATCACGGCCGTCGGCGGCTGAGCTCTCTTTCACGGGGTCGTTCCCCGCGATATCCGCGATCGGCGCGCTCAACAGCAGCTTGTCGCGCAGCACCACGGACAATGTGGGCCCGGCTCCCGGCCGGTTCTCGATGCGCGCGACCAAGCCTTTCGATCCTGCTCGCGGCGCCTGGGCGGGAACGGTGGCCAGGACTGTCCCGCCGGTCATGTCGCGCAACGCCGTACACGGAATGCTCACGTCGAGCGACAACGGCACGTAGTCCACGAGTGGCGCGCTGAGTTGCATCGACTGGGGCTGTGGCCACTCCAGGCTCGCGCGCTGCTGCTGAACCGGTAGCAACGGAGTCGCCACCGCCAGCACCACACCCAGCGCCCCCGCCGCGATCCCGATTTTCTGCACTCGGCCGAAGCCGGAAGAATCTCCACCCACAAACGACGATGCTAGCCATGGTCGTCAGAGAGTTGTCACCTCAGCGTGGGCGGCGCAGTTCGGTGACGGCGATCCGTGCCGCTTCGCCGATCGCGGTGTCGACCACCGGCAGCATCGGATCCGCGCGGGCGGCGCGGGTGAAGACCGCTACCGCTACCGGTGTTTCGCCAGGGAATTCGACGACGGCGACTTCGTTGCGGATCACCCCGATGGTGCCGGTCTTGCCCGCCACCAGGACTCCTCGATGGGGGAATCCGGCGGCGATGCGGTGCGGCCAGATCTGCTTGCTCATCACCGTGCGCGCGAATGCCGTACCGGCCGTGGACAATATGTCACCGGTCCACAGCTTCCCCAGGAACCGGGTCATCTCCTCAGGTGTGGTCGCGCTGGCGTAGGAGGGGTCGTAGGCGGAAACGGTCCACGCCTCGTCGTTGTCCGCCAGGACCGCGAAAGCCTCTGCGGTGCTGTGGGTATCGGTATCGCGGACCAGGCTGCGGTGCTGGTCGGCCGTCCCGCCGACGATCCGGGTATCCGTCAGAGCGAGCTCGTGCACCAGCTCGCTCACCGCGGCGAGACCGACCTCGCCGAGCAGGACATCGGCGGCGGCATTGTCGGACACGGTCATCATCGATGCCGCCAGATCGCGGCGGCTCAGCGTGACCGGATCATGGAGTGCCGCCAGTCCGGTAGGGCCCGGCGTGCAGTCGGCGGGATCGATGGTGAGCCGGCCGGTGGGGTCGATCAGGCCGTGGTCGACCTGTCGCAAGAACGCTGCCAGCAGCAGCAGTTTGTAGACCGACGCGATCACCACCCGCTCGTGCCCACCGACGGAGATCTCGCCGGCGGACCCATCGCAGCGCCGGGCGTGCAACCAGCCGACGCAGCCGGCATCGGCGAACACGGCACGGATCCGGGCACTCGCCGATTCCGTCATGCCGTCCCTCGCCGCGTCGAACACACTCATCGCAGCCGCTCCCGGTACAGCACCCGATCCAGCGCATCGGCATGCGCTCCCGCGTCCGCTCTGCGAATTACCCTGATCCGCAGGGCAATCGACTGCGGTGCCAGCGTGAGCCAGGCCACCCCCGGTGTCGGCGTCGGCGAGGTGGCGGTGACGCCGAAACTCGTGCCCGCCGCCACCGCGGCCAACACCGCCCGATCGTCGGGAGCCGCGAGTGGTGGTGCGTCCAGCCCCCGTTCCCGCAGCAGGTCGATGATGCTGTCGAAGGCGGGCGGGTTCGCGGCGCGCGGTGGATGCGCGAAGTGCAGTCCGGCGAGCATCGGGAAGGTCGGTCGTTCGGCGGTGGTGGTGCGGTGCTCGGCGGGTACCACCAACCAGCGCGGTAACTTCACCACCGGTCCGGCCTCCACCCCGTCGACCAGCGCCGGATGTTCGATCACCGCCACATCGCAGATGCCCGCGCGCACCTCGGCGACGAGATCGACGGTCGTGGCCAGTGTCGTCGCCACGCTGCCACCCGCGGCGCGCAAGCCGGTGACACACGCGGTGACCAGACGATCGGGGAGCGCGGTCGTCGCCGCGAACCGCACGGTCCCGCTGAGCTGCGCGATCCGCAGTGATTCGGCGAGCAATCGGTCGGCGTCGTCGACGAGCAGCCGGGCACGCGGCAACAGGTGTTTGCCCGCGGTGGTGAGTAGCGCGCCCTGGCTGGTGCGGTGGATGAGTTCGACGTCGAGATGTTGTTCGAGGCGGCGCAACCCCTGCGACAGGGGAGGTTGGGTCATGTCGAGTGCCGCTGCTGCCCGCCCGAAGTGGCCCTCGTCCGCGACGGAGACGAAGAACCGGAGGTGGCGGATCAGATCCATATCGGCCATTGAACCAGCGCTCTTGCCACGGCTCGGTCGATCTGGGCGGACGAGCTGGTGGGTATCGGTCTTCCCTGTCGCCTTACCGCTGTTCACCTGCGGTGATATCGGGTGCGACTCGTCCAGCCCGCTGTCCGGTATTGGCTTCGAACCGGTCGGCGATGATTGCGTGCACCGGTGACTTCCTCCACACTGACGCCCCGCCTCCGCACCCGGATCGCCGCCGTCGCGCTGGCGATCTCGGCCGTGACGTGCACCGCCTGCTCGCGCAACGACGCCGAACCGGCACCGAGTACTTCGGCGGCCGTGCCCGCCACCGCGACATTCGCCGGCATGGAGGCGAAATACGGTGCCCGACTGGGTCTGTCGGTAGTTGACACCGCAAGCGGAGCCACGGTCGACTACCGGGAGGGCGAACGCTTCCCGATGGCCTCGACCTTCAAGGGTGTGGCGTGCGGCGCACTCCTGCAGGCGCATCCGCTGTCCACCGGCTATTTCGACCAGGTCATCCGCTACACCGCGGCCGACATCGTCGTGAACTCGCCGGAGACGGAGAAACACATCGACACCGGCATGACCGTCACCGCGCTCTGCGACGCGGCGATCACCCTGTCCGACAACACCGCGGGCAACATGCTGCTCCGATTGCTCGGTGGCCCAGCGGGATTCACCGCCTTCCTGCGCACCCTGGGCGACACCGTGTCCCGTCTCGATCGCTGGGAGCCCGAACTCAACACCGCGATCCCCGGCGACGAACGCGACACCACCACCGCTGCCGCCCTGGTGGCGAACTACCGTGCCCTCGTCGTCGGCACCGCCCTCCCGGAACCCGAACGCGCCCAACTCGCCACGTGGCTGAAGGCGAGCAAGACCGGCGCCAAACGCATCAAGGCAGGTCTGCCCACGGACTGGATCGTCGGCGACAAAACCGGCAGCCCCGCCTACGGCTCCGCCCTCGACGTAGCTATCGCCTGGCCCCCTCACCGCGCGCCCCTGGTCCTCGCCGTCCTCACCACCAAGCCGGACCAGAACGCCGAACCCTCCAACGACCTTGTCGCCGAGGCAACGAAAGCCGCTGTAGCCCAACTCAACTGATCTCGCGTGTCGAGGAGCGGCGAAGGCGTTGCCAGGGCGGCGGCGAAGCTCGGTGTGGATCCGGTCAAGCCGATCACGTTGATCGGGGTGGCTGCGCTCGGTGAGCCGGATCTGCGCGTCGAGGTGGAGGCTACGGCTGTGCTCGACTGACGGTTACCGCGCGCCCGCCAGCAGGACCTCGGTCGATGTCGAGCGGTATCGGCCAGGTGCCGTGCCGAATTCGCGTTTGAAGGCCTTGCTGAAGGCGTACTCGGAGCTGTATCCGGTGTGCCTCGCGACGGTCGAGAGTGGGTGGTCGGTGTCGCGGAGCAGGCGGGCAGCGGTGAGCATGCGCCAGCGGGTGAGGTAGGTCAGCGGGGGCTCGCCGACCAGTGTGGTGAAACGTTTGGCGAAGGCGGCGCGACTGAGACCTGCTCGGGCGCCGAGGGATTCGACGGTCCAGCCGTGGGCGGGGTCGTCGTGGACGGCGCGCAGGGCGCGGGAGATGTCCGGGTCGGCGACCGCGGCCGCCCAGCCGGTCGTCTGGGCGGAGTCCGCGAGCCGGGCGCGCAGGAGATAGAGGAGCAGCAGGTCCAGCAGTGGGGGTATCGCCGCGTCGGCGCCGGGGTTGGGGTGGGTGAGTTCGTCGGCCAGCAGGTCCACCGCGGCGCGCAGCGACGGATGCGTGCCGAGCCGGGCCGGAATGTGTACCACCTCGGGCAGTTCCGTCAGCAGCGGATGGGTTCGGTCGGCGGCGAGCTGGTAGGAACCGCACAGCAGGGTCGCGGGAGCGCCCGGCCCCGTCACGATCCGGACATCCTCGGGGCCCGCGGTTTCGGTCACCGGGCTGTCGAGCTGGTCGAGCAGATCGTGGGCGACCCCACGAGGCATGAAGACCGCGTCACCGGCGCCCAGTGCCAGCGGCTGCGCATCGGGTCGCGTCAGCCAGCACGAACCCTGCAGAATCACATGGAAGCCCGCGCTCTCGATGCGTGGATACGCCCGACCCCACGGCGCGTGCCGCACGAACATGCCGGAGGCTGGGCTGCCGGTCTTCGCGGTGGCCAGGACATCGCTCAGCAGATCCATGTTCAAAACGGTACTCGCAGAGACGGTCGGATATCCAGACGAGATTCTGGATGATTTCTTGTCTCACGAATGGTTCATACGCTGTGTTCATCAGCCCGATGAGCACAAGGAGCACGACATGAAGATCGCCGTCTACGGAGCCAGTGGCCACGTCGGAACATTCGCGGTGCGGGAACTGCGCGAGCGCGGTATCGAGACCGTGGCCGTAGGCCGCGACGCCGCGCGGCTCGCCGGACTCGCCGCCGAGGTCCGCGTCGCCGCCGCCGACGATCACGCCGCGCTCGTCGCCGCGTTCGCCGACGTCGACGCCGTGATCAGTACGCTGCCCGACTACACCGGTCGCGGCGAGGGAGTGCTGCGCGCCGCCATCGCCGCCGGCGTTCATTACGTCGACGTCGCGGGGGAACAGCTCTTCGTCGAGAAGGTCTTCGCCGAATTCGGCCCGCTCGCGGCGCAAGCCGGGGTGACGCTCTCGACCGCGACCACCGAAGCGGGGATCTTCGGCGACCTGCTCGCCCACCTCGGCGCCGAGCGACTCGGCGGCGCCGACGAGATCGTCCTGAGCCATGTCGCCACGCCCGGCGGTGAGGGCTCGCGCGGAAGTATGCGCACCGTCTTCCAGAATCTAGATGTCTTCACCAGTGGCGGCCTGTCTTGGTCCGACGGCGAATTCCACACCGGTCCCCAGCCCCGCCGGACCACCTTCCTACTTCCAGACGAGACGGAACCCATTGCAGTGCTGAAGTTTCCGCAACCCTCCGTGGTGACGATTCCGCGCCACACCCCGGCACGCTCGGTGGAGGGCGTACTCGCGAAGTCGATTTTCGACATCGTCGGCACCGTCACCGAAGCCGATCTGGACGCCGCGCCCGAAACACCGTCGGCCCCGGCCGCGTACTCGATGGTCGTCGACATCCACCGCGACGGCCGGACCCTGCGTGGGATCGGCCGCGGTCCCGACGCCTACCGCAACAGCGCCCAGCTCGCGGTCGAGGTCGCGACGCGAATCGCCGCCGGTGTGGGCAAGCCGGGCGCGCAGTCACCCGCCGAGCTGTTCGAGCCGGTCGAATTCCTCGACGCTCTGGCGGCTTTCGGCATGACATGGTCGCTGCGTTGACGGTGCGCCCGCGGTGGATCGCCGCGCCCGTCGCCGCCGTGGCCGCGCTCATTCTGGTGGCGTTCGGTGCGCGCGACACCGAAACCTCGTGGTCGAGTGCCTGGACGACCGCTGTGCAGTACCCGGTCTACCAGAACTGGTCGGCGATGGGTTTCGCCGATCAGACTGTGCGACAGGTGTTTCGCCTGTCGCAGGAGGGGCCGCAAGTCAGGATTCGGTTGTCGAATCGCTTCGGCGAGTACCCCCTGCCCGTGTCGGCGGCGACGGTGGCCGCCAGCGCGGGCGGAGCGGCGATCGTCCCGGAATCGGTGCGGGGGTTGAGCGTCGGCGGGCAGTCCACCTTCGTGATCGCGCCGGGGGCCGAGGTGATCAGCGACGCGGTGCGCACCGTGGGGTCATCGATCGCGGTCACGCTCTATTTCGACCGACCCACCGGCCCCGCGACTCAGCACGGCCAGTCGCTGGCCACCAGCTACCGAGCGCAGGGCGATCACGCCGACGACCCGACGGCGGCGCCGTTCACCGACACCTCGCAGTCCTGGTACTACGTGGCGGGCATCGAGACGCTGCGGTCGAGCACCGGCGACGTCACCGTGGCCTTCGGCGATTCGATCACCGACGGCTATCGCTCCACCCCCGACGCCGACCTGCGCTACCCCGACCAGCTCGCGGCGGTAGGCCACCACGGCCCGGTGGTCAACGCCGGAATCAGCGGCAACAGGCTGCTCACCGACTCGACCGTGCTCGGCGACAGCGCGCTGGCGCGGTTCCGTCGCGACGTTCTCGACCAACCGGGCGTCGGCACCGCCGTCGTCCTGATCGGGATCAACGACATCGGCCTGTCGGGCAGTGCGGGCCCGGATGGGGTTGTCTTCCCGCCGGTTTCGACCGAGCAGCTCATCGTCGGATACCGCGACTTGATCGCGCAGGCGCGCGCGGCGGGCGTGCGCATCGTCGGCGCGACCATTCTGCCGTTCGCCGGATCCGCGTACTACTCGCCGGAGAAGGAACGATTGCGGACCGAGGTGAACACTTGGATTCGGGAGTCGGGCGCTTTCGACACGGTGGTCGATCTCGAACGAGCGCTGGCCACTCCCGGTGATCGCACCCGCCTCGCCGACGCGTTCGACAGCGGTGATCACCTGCATCCCAACGACTCCGGCTACCGAGCCATGGCAACGGTCATCGCACCTGCTCTGGCGACGTGATCGCCGTCTCGCCCCACCTGCCGTGACCAGGCCCGATACTGACCCGTACCCCAACGGCCGGTGAACCCTGATCGGTCGAGTGGCAGGTCGGGCGGGGGCTCGATATGCTCGACTCCGACTTCGAAACAGGCTGCCTTGCTGCGTGTTTGATCGACCACTATGGCAGGGGGCCTGTGAGTACTGCGGAAGTACTGCCGATGGCACAGACAGTAGCTGCGCCGAAGGCGTCCGGCGACAGCGCCGGATCTGTGGTGCTCGGCGCCGGCGTGGCGGTGGTGGCGATCGCCGCGGTGACCGCGGTGTTCACGCCACCGGCCATCGGCATCCCGGTGGTCGCCGCGGCGGTGGCCGCGGCACTGATCGGCTGCCCCGCGGTGTGGTTCGCCCTGCGTCAGCGCGCGCAGGCGCGTGCGAGTCTGGCCGCTGCCCAGCAGGCCGAGCAGCAACTGGCCGCCACCGTGGCCGAGGCGAGCGCGCGCCTGACCCAGGCCGACGAGCACACCGCCGCGTACGCGTGGGAAGCCCAGGAGAACTCGCGCCGGGGCGCGGCGGCACTGGCCGCCTTCGCCGGTGCGGCCGGCCGCATCCAGGCGATGACCACCTCGATGCTGGCCGAACTGCGGGAGATGGAACACCGCCACGCCGACCCGCGAGTGCTCACCGACCTGCTCCACATCGACCACCGCACCGCCCAGGCCGGACGACTGGCCGACAGCATCGCGGTCCTGTCCGGTGCGCGCACCGGCCGCCGCTGGGCGAAACCGATCGCGATGGAATCGATTCTGCGCGGCGCGATGGGCCGTGTCGCCGGGTATCAGCGCGTGCGGCTGCGGGCGATCGCCGAGGTCGGCATCGCCGGGCACGCCGCCGAAGGCGTGATGCACACACTGGCCGAACTCCTCGACAATGCCTGCAACTTCTCGCCGCCCACCACCGAGGTGCACGTCTACGCCGCGGAAGTGCCCGCGGGCGTGGTGATCACGATCGAGGACAGCGGCCTGATCATGAGCGATTCCGCGCTGCGCCGCGCCGAATCCGCCGTCACCGGGCGCGATCACAAGGGCAAGGGCGTGGATCTCGCCTCGCTGTCGGGTACCCGGCTCGGCCTCGCGGTGGTCGGGCATCTGGCGCGCAAACACGAACTCACCGTGTCGTATCGGCCGTCGGCGATCGGCGGCACCGCGGTCGTCGTCGTCATCCCGCGCGAGCTCACCGCCCGCGCCGAACGCCGCAGTCGCAATGTGGTGGCGGCGCCACGCTTCGCCGAACCCGCCACGCTGAGCCAGTTCGACAGTCCGATCCCGCGCAGAACCGACACCGGCACCATGGATTTCAGCGAGCCGGCCGGCCAGCACGCGCGACCGGAGACCGACGGCGCGGTCCCGACCTCGCCCTCGCTGCCGAAACGCCGCCGGGGCGACACCCTGGCCCAGGTCCACCCCGAAGGTCTCACCGCCGCACCCGCCGCCAAGGCGGCCCCGGCCAAGCCCACTGCCCTCGGTGCCTTCCAGCGCTCCGCGCCGGGCCGCACCACAAGCCACGAACCGGGCAGCGCCGCCGCGGCTCCCGACCCCATGGAGGACCGATGACCACCACCGCCCCCGCCCACCTCGGCTGGCTGCTCGAGAAGCTGCTCGCCCGCACCCCGCGCGCCAGGCACGCCCTGCTGCTGTCCGGCGACGGGCTCAAGATCTGCCACACACCGGAACTCGATGTGGACCGCGCCGATCAGCTGGCCGCCATCGCCGCCGGATTCCAGAGCCTGTCGCACGGGGCATCCGTGGAGTTCGGTGACGGGCGTGGCGGAGTTCGCCAGTCGATGACCGAGTTCTACGGCGGCATCCTGTTCGTGGTCGAGGCGGGGCGCGGCGCGCACCTGGCGGTGGTCGCCGCCGAGGACGCCGATGCCGGTCTGGTCGGCCACACGATGCACGAGCTGGTCGAACAGCTCGGTGAGCATCTGGCTGCCCAGCCCAGACGCGGAGCGATCGAGTGACCAGGGCGGGTCGCGACGACGATCCCGACCGTTTCTATACGCTGACCGGCGGACGCGCCCCCGTAACCGAGGACTTCGACCTGGTCACCCTGGTGGTCAGCGAGTCCGCGCCCACCGCGGGCATGTCCTCGGAGCAGGCCGCGATCCTCGACATGTGCCGGGCGCCGACCGCCGTGGTGGAGATCGCGGCCGAGCTGCGCCTGCCCGTCGGGGTGGCCACGGTCGTGCTGTCGGACCTGCTGGCCTCGGGCAAGATCACGGTGCGCCCACCGCTGTCGGCGGCGATGTCGCTGGACGCTTCCACCCTCGAGAAGGTGCTCGTTGGACTTCGCAAGCTCTGAGAACGTGCCCGAGCGGGCTCGAGCGCCGCTGCACAGCACGGCAATGCACGGGTTGAAGATCGTGGTGATCGGCGGATTCGGTGTCGGCAAAACGACACTGGTGCGCTCGGTGAGCGAGATCCGGCCCCTCGACACCGAAGCCACGATGACCGACGTCGGGGCAGGTGTCGACGACACCAGCGGTGTGCCCGGCAAGTCGACCACCACCGTCGCCTTCGACTTCGGCCGCATCACCCTCGACGACGAACACGTGCTGTATCTGTTCGGAGCTCCTGGGCAGCAGCGGTTCTGGTTCCTGTGGGACCGGCTGTTCGCCGGTGCGCTCGGCGCGATCGTGCTGGTCGACCAGCGCCGGATCAGCGACTCCTGGTACGCGATCGACCGGCTCGAACATCAGGGCACTCCGTTCGTGGTCGCCTGCAACGACTTCGGCGATTCCCATTCGCCCGGAGCGGTGCGTGACGCGCTCGATCTCGATCCGGCGGTGCCGCTGGTGATGTGTGACGCGCGCTCGCGCGAATCGAGCAAGCAGGTGCTGATCACGTTGGTCGAGCACCTGTATTCCGCTGTCCCGCAGGGAGAAACCGTCTGATGAGCACACCGACCGGCGCCTGCCCGATCACCGGCGCGGTGCCGTTGAGCGGGCCCGAGTTCCACATCGAACCGCACGAGGTCTACCGGCGGATGCGCCGCGACCACGGCCCGGTCGTCGAGGTGGAGCTGCCGGGCGGTTTTCCGGCGTGGCTGATCATCGGCTATCGCGAACTGCACCAGGTGACCAGCGATCCACTGCTGTTCCCGCGCGATGTGTCGCTGTGGAATCAGTGGGGCCGGGTTCCGGAGGACTGGCCGCTGCTGCCGATGATCGGGCACCCGATGCCTTCGATCTACTTCACCGCGGGCGCCGAACACCGCAGGCACCTGGCGATGGTGGAACCGGCACTGGACGCGGTGGATCACTTCGAATTGCGCAGAGCCTGTGAGGAACTGGCCGACCGCCTCGTCGACGGGTTCTGTGGTCGCGGCAGCGCCGACCTGATCGCCGAGTTCGCGGTGCCGCTGCCCGCGCTCGCTCTGGCGCGCATCCTCGGTCTGCCCGACATCGATGCCGCAGACCTCGCCCTGGCGATGAAACAGCTCGCCGACGGTGGCGCCGACGCCCAGTCCGGGCACGCCCGCTTCGCCGAGCACATGGCCCGCCTGGTCGCGGCGAAAAGGGCACGTCCCGCTGGGGATCTGGCCTCGATGATGCTGGCCGACCCCGAGCCGTTCACCGACGAGGAATACATGAACGACCTGATGGCGATCGCCGCCGCGGGTCACCTCACCACCGCCGACTGGCTCGGCAGCTCCATGCGGTTGATGCTCACCGACGACCGGTTCGCGAACGCGCTCGGCGGTGGCAGGCGCAGTGTCGGTGAGGCCATGAACGAGGTGCTCTGGGAAGAGGGTCCCACCTCGATTCTGGCGGGGCGCTGGGCAGCGCGCGACACCCGTCTCGCCGACAAGACGATTCGTTCGGGCGACCTGCTGCTGCTCGGTCTCGCGGCCGCGAACCTGGATCCGCATGTGCGCCAATCGTTTACCGATGGCGGCTCGGTACCCACCGGCAACAACGCGCACTTCGCGTTCAGTTACGGTGAATATCGCTGCCCTTTCCCGGCGCAGCAGATCGCCGAGATCATCGCGAGGACCGGGATCGAGGTGCTGCTCGACCGGCTGCCCGATGTCGACCTCGGGGTGCCCGCCGACCAGCTCACCCGGCGACCTTCGGCTTTCCTTCGGGGCATGACCGCACTGCCCGTTCGTTTCACACCAGTTCGACCCGTCGGAGGTTTCTCGTGAGCTCGCCATGCCCTTTCGCCATCGACCCCATGGTCGGTGACCTCAACGGGGAAACCGCCCGACTTCGAGCACTCGGTCCGATCACCCGGATCGACCTGCTCGGTGTGCCCGCCTGGACGATCACCGATCACGCCCTCGCGCGTCAGCTGACCACCGACACCCGGCTGGTCAAGGACATCAACGCGTGGTCGCTGTATGCCGACGGCGTGGTGACCACCCAGTGGCCGCTGATCGGGATGGTCCTCGTCGACCGTTCGATGTTCAGCGTCGACGGCGCCGAGCACCGCCGGTTGCGGCTCAAGACGGCCCAGGCACTGGCCCCGCGGCGGCTGGAAGAGCTACGTCCGGTGATCGAACAGCTGACTGCCGACCTGCTCGACGACCTCGAAGCCGCCGGCGCCGACGGCGCTGCCGTGGACCTCAAGGAGGTCTTCGCCTACCCGCTGCCGATGCGCGTGGTCGGCGACCTGATGGGCGTCGCGCGCGAAGACCACGCGCAGCTGCTCGAGTGGTACAAGAAGTTCTTCTCGGTGATGACCCCGCAGGACGAGCGCCTCGAGGTGATCGGCGGCCTCGATGTGTACTTCACCGACCTGGTCCGGCAGAAGATCGCCGACCCGGCCGATGATCTGACCTCGGCGTTCGTCACCGCCGACGAGGGCGGCGAGCCGCTCACCGAGGAAGAGGCGATCGGCAACATCAAGGCGCTCGTCGCCGCGGGCCACGAGACCACCGTCAGCCTGATCATCAACACCGTGCGCGCGCTGCTCGGCGAACCCGAGCAGCTGGCGAAAGTCCTTGCCGGGGATGTGGAGTGGAAGCAGGTCATCGAGGAATCGCTGCGCTGGGACGGCCCGGTCTCGCACCTGCTGATGCGTTTCGCCACCGAGGACATCGTTGTCGGCGACACCGTGATCGCCAAGGGTGAGGGCGTGGTGATGTCCTACCGTGCCGTCGGCCGCGACACCGCGGTGCACGGCGAGACCGCCGACGAGTTCGACGTGACCCGCCCGACCGCCAACCGCCACTTGGCCTTCGGCTACGGTCCGCACATCTGCCCCGGCGCCGCGCTGTCGCGTCTGGAAGCCGCGATCGCGCTGCCCGCGCTGTTCGCCCGCTTCCCGAAGCTGCGCCTTGCCGTGCCCGACAGTGAGATCGGCAACCTGCCGGTGCTCACGCAGAACGATCTGGCCGCGCTGCCGATCATCCTGAACTGACCGGCGACGCGTCGCGCCCGGTGGCTCCTACGCCGGGCGCGACGCTATCTGTGCGCTACAGACCCAGATCGCGGCCGATCAGTTCCTTCATGATCTCGTTGGAGCCCGCCCAGATCTTGGTCACCCTGGCGTCCATCCACGCCCGCGCGACCCGGTATTCACGCATGTAGCCGTAGCCGCCGTGCAACTGCACACACGCGTCGAGCACGTCGTTCTGCACCTGTGCCGACCACCACTTGGCCTTCGCCGCGTCGACCGCGGACAGCTCACCGGCAGCGTGGGCGACGATGCCCTGATCGACGAACGCCTGTGTCACTTCGATTTTGGTGACCAGCTCGGCGAACAGGAACTTGTTGTACTGGAAGCTACCGATCTGCTGCCCGAATGCCTTGCGCTCCTTGGCGTACTGCAGCGTCTCGTCCAGGATCGCCGAGGCGTGCGCGAGGTTGGAGACCGCCGCGCCGATGCGTTCCTGCGGCAGCCGCTCCATCATGGCGATGAAGCCACGGTCGGCCTCGCCGAGCCGGTTGGCGTCGGGGACACGCACATTGTCGAAGAACAGTTCGGCGGTATCGGATTCGGGCTGACCGACCTTGTCGAGCTTGCGACCACGAGTGAAGCCGTCCATGCCGGTCTCGATGACGAACAGCGTGATGCCCTTGGCCTTCTTCTCCGGGCTGGTGCGGGCGGCGACGATCACCAGGTCGGCGTTGAAACCGTTGGTGATGAACGTCTTCGAGCCGTTGACGATCCAGTCGTCGCCGTCGCGCACGGCGGTGGTCTTCAGTGCGGCCAGGTCGGAGCCGCCCGACGGCTCGGTCATGCCGATGGCCGTGATGATCTCGCCGGTGCAGAACTTCGGGAGCCAGCGCTGCTTCTGCTCATCGGTGGTGAGCTCGACCAGGTAGGGCGCGCACACGTCGTAGTGGATGCCGAACGAGGACGCGATCGCGGCGCTCGCCTTCGACAGCTCCTCGCCGAACACCGCGTTGAAGCGGTAGTCGCCCGCGTCGCTGCCACCGAACTCCTCGGGCACTCCGAGGCCGAGATAGCCGAGTTCACCTGCCGCGAGCCAGGTTTCACGGTCGATCGCCCGTTCTTCGACGAAGCGTTCGGCATTCGGCTCGATCGAGCGCTTGACGAACTCGGCGACCGACGCGCGGAAGGCGTCGTGATCCTCGGTAAAGATGGAGCGCTTCATGGTGTCCTTTCGCTGACTTACTGTTCGGGCCGTTCGCCCAGCAGAACCAATGACGCCCGGACAACTCTGGCCGCGTCGGGTTCCTCACCGCTGATCACATCGGTGTAGATGAAGGTCTCGGTGATCCGCACCAGCAGCAGCGCCAACTCGGGCACCGGCAGCAGCGGATCGAGATTCTCGGCCGAAATCTCCTCGGCGAGTAGCTCTTCCACGATCGCGACGACGCGGTGCTGCACCGATCCCGCGCGTGTGGTGAGCAGTCGCAGCGACCGCTCGGGTTCGCGCAGCAGGAACTGGCGGAAGGCGTAGGAGGTGTTGGTGGCCTGCGCGAAATCACCGAGGATCGTCGCGATGCGGTACGCGCCGTGGCCGGGAGCCGCGGCGGCCGCGCGACGCAAGGTCGGCTCGGCGACCGACCAGATCACCTCGGCGAGTAGTTC
Source organism: Nocardia sp. NPDC055050 (assembly GCF_053608345.1). Taxonomy (NCBI): domain Bacteria; kingdom Bacillati; phylum Actinomycetota; class Actinomycetes; order Mycobacteriales; family Nocardiaceae; genus Nocardia; species Nocardia sp. NPDC055050. Next base: position 34,950 of record NZ_JBSGVG010000009.1, on the reverse strand, counting down.
GTCGCGCCCGCCGACCCATCGGAACAGCGTCGCCCGGTTCACCCCGAGCGCGACGGCGAGTTCCTTCATCTCGAGTCGGTGCCCGGCCAGGAATACGGCCCTGGCGGCGCGGAACGCGCTCACGGCATCGGGACGCGCCGCGGCGTCCTGGAGTCGCTTCTCCAACGCCGTCTGCTCGATCACGTCACCTCCATGCACCGTTTCCTACAGTGTATGAACCGTGCAACGTCTGTCAATGTGTTGCACTCCGGGCACAAGACGCGGGCACAAAAAAACTCCCCGGTCACCATGACCGAGGAGTTCTCTCTGTAGCCCCGACGGGATTCGAACCCGCGCTACCGCCTTGAGAGGGCGGCGTCCTAGGCCGCTAGACGACGGGGCCAGAACTACAGCTCACCGGGGTGAGCCGCGCGGAACATACGATAGCCGACGACCTGGTGATCGACCAAAACGGGTGGTGACCGCAGATCGAGGCGCCCTGCGTTCGGCTGGGGCCGGGCGGCGGGTTTGTGTCCGTGACCGGTTGACCGCCCTCTGGCAGCGGGGCAAGGTGGGGCCATGACCAGCAAAGAGCTGCGCGGTGGGGTGGAGATGAGCAATCTCGATCAGCCGTTGTTCGACGGGGCCGAGGCGACCAAACGGGATCTGGTCGACTATCTCGAGTTCGTGGGGGAGCGGCTCGTTCGGGTGTTGCGGGGGCGGGCGCTGTCGGTGGTGCGGGTGCGGCCGGGGCAGGAGCCGTTCATGCAGAAGAACCTGCCGAAATACACTCCGGACTGGGTTCCGCGCGCGACGGTGTGGGCCGAGAGCTCGCATCGCGAGGTCACCTACGCGCTCGGCGACGACGTGCGCACGCTGCTGTGGTTCGGAAACCAGCGCGCGGTGGAATACCACCCGCTACTGCTGCCGGTCGACCACAGCGCGGGACCGACGCACCTGGTGCTGGATCTGGATCCCTCACCGGGACAGACGTTTCGCGACGCGGCCGCGGGTGCGCAGCTGATCCGGGCCGCGCTGGCGGCCGACGGGCTCGCCGGTGCGGTGAAGACCAGCGGCGCCAAGGGACTACACGTCTACGTGCCGATCGAGCCCGGCGTCGCGATCGAGGACGCCGCGGCGGCGACCCGGGCCGTCGCGGCCAGGGCCGAGCGCATCGACCCCACCGTCGGAACCACCGCGTTCATCCGCGAGGACCGCGCGGGCAAGGTCTTTCTCGACTCCACGCGAGCCGGTGGCGCAACGGTGATCGCGGCATACAGCCCGCGCATCCGTCCGGGTGTACCGGTGTCTTTTCCCGTGCGCTGGAACGACATCGACTCGGTGACCCCCGCCGACTTCACTCTGCGTACGGCGCGGGACCTGCTCGGTGACGCTGACCCGTGGGACACGGAAATGCCTGCGCCACAAGTACTTCCAGCCGACTTGATCGCCGAGGGCCACACCATTCCGATCGCCCGAGTCCAGGCGATGCACGAGGGTAAACGCCGGGCGCGCGCCCGGCGCACCGAATGAACACTGTCCCCCTGCCGAATTCGGCAGGGGGACAGTACTTCAGATCCTGATCAGCTTCCGAGCGAGGCGACGCCCGCCTGGGCGAACTTCTCGTCGAGGTCACCGCTCGGAGCGCCTGCCACGCCGATGCCCGCGATCGGGGCGTTGTTCGACTTCACCGGGGCGCCGCCACCGAGGAAGAGGGTGCCGTCGATGTCGGCCAGATGGGGAGCCGACTCGAGGCGCTTGGCCAGTTCGGTGGTGGGGGCGTTCCAGGAGACCGCGGTGAAGGCCTTCTGCTGGGCGGCGTCGTAGGACTGCGGGCCCGCGCCGTCGCCGCGCAGGGTGACGATGACATTGCCGTTGCGGTCGACAACCGCGACGCTCACCCGCTGGTTCTCCTTGGCGGCGGCGTCGAGGGCGGTCTGCGCGGCCTTGGTGGCGGCGGCGATCGACAGGTGAGTCGACTGGGCCAGGTTGGCGTCGGCGGCGTTGACGACGACGGGGGTGCGAGTGGCCGGGTCCTGATCCTGCGCCTGGACCGTCACGACGCCGACCACACCGGCGGCGACGACACCGACGGTGGCGCCGGCGATGATGAGACGGTTGCGGGTGGTGGACTTGGCGGTCATGACTGCTCCTGTGCGGATCTCGGCCGGCCGGCGGTCTGCCGTGGCCTGTTGATATCCATCCTGTTCGCTCGCGGGCCCGCGCGGATCGGCGTACCGGCTGCACTCCGGGGCCGGATCGGCCGACACCGGGGTCAACCGATCGGATGACCCACCTCGGGCGATCATCGGGAAGAATCAACAGTTCGCCCAGGCCGAGCTGTTTTCTCGGCCGCCTCGACCCGGACCGACCGGAGGGTGCGACGCCGGAGTGCTCGCGGGAGGCAAGATCGAGGTCGAGAGGCCGGCAACCGCGGCGGCAGCCGCCGAGAACCCAGGTGGATGACATGGCTCAGTTGCTCGGCGCCCAGCGAGACGACACGCGCCTGCTCGCCGTCATCGTCCACAGTGCGTTCTATGTGCTGCTCGCCGCGTCGTTGATGCGGTGGCTGATCCGGCACAGCGAGACGCGGTCGACGCCGCTGATCGTCGTCCTCTCCGTGGTGCTCGCGGTGCTGTACGCGCTGAGCGAGCTGCGTCAGTCGGGTCGGCTGGTGTGGTTCGCGACGCTGGTGCTCACCTGGTCGGTGCTGGTGGTGCTCGCGCCGAGTTTCGCCTGGTGCGCGGTGCCACTGGTGTACACGGGGCTGCGGATTCTGTCGGAGCGGGTCGCGGTGATTCTGGTCGTGGTACTCACCGCGCTGGTGGTGTCGAGTCAGGTGCGCATCGCCGGCTGGCTCGATCCGAATCTGGTGCTCGCCCCACCCGCGGTGGCGGCGGTGACCACGGCGCTGTTCGTCGGAATGCGCCGTCAGGCCGAACGGCAGGCCGCGCTGATCGACGACCTGGTGCGGACCAGACAGGAACTGGCGGCCACCGAACGCACGGCGGGCACCCTGGCCGAACGGCAACGACTGGCCATGGAAATCCACGACACCCTGGCCCAGGGACTGTCGAGTCAGCGCATGCTGCTCCAAGCCGCCGACCTGGTGTGGGACAGCGACCCGCAACTCGCGCACACGCATCTACGCTCGGCCGCCGCCATCGCCGAACGTGACCTCACCGAGGCTCGCCGGTTCGTCCACGATCTGGCCCCGGCCGACCTCGCCGCGGGCGGATCCCTGCCCGCCGCGCTGGCCGCGCTCGCCGAACGAGAGACCACGGACACCCTGACCGTGCGCTGCCATATAGAAGGAGCGCCGGGCCCGTTGCCCCAGCGGGTCGAGGCCACCCTGCTGCGCATCGCTCAGGGCGCGCTGGCCAATGTGCGCGAACACGCGGCGGCCACCACCGCCACGATCACCCTGACCTGCCTCGACGACCAGATCGTGCTCGACGTTGCCGACGACGGACGCGGCTTCGACCCCGACGCGCAGGCCGACCCGCAACAACATCGCGGACACGGCCTGCCCGCGATTCGCGCGCGAGTGCGCCAACTCGGCGGCACCTGCACTATCGAATCCGCGGCCGGTGACGGCACGGTGCTCTCCGCCGCGATTCCGCTCGCGCCCGGGATCATCGACGACGCGATCGCCGGCCACTGAAGCGCTCGCCGCCACGAACATCCGCTGACCGCGCCGGCGCCGGCCCGCGAAGGGATTCGCATCGTCGGGGAACGCGCGCACTAACATCGGCACGTGACCACCACCGTGCGCCTGTTGATCTGTGACGATCACGCGGTCGTCCGCGCCGGACTGCACGCACTGCTGTCGAGCGCGCCCGGTATCGAGGTTGTCGGCGAGGCTGCCGACGGACCGACCGCGGTCACGCTGGCCGCGAGCCTGCACCCCGACGTGGTGCTGATGGATCTGCAGCTCGGTAGTGACATGGACGGTGTCGAAGCGACCCGCCGGATCACCTCCCAGCCCGCCCCCACCCCGCACGTCCTGGTGCTGACCACCTACGACACCGACGCCGACATCACCCGCGCGATCGAGGCGGGCGCCACCGGATACCTGCTCAAGGCCGAGCGGCCGGAGGAACTGTTCGCCGCCATCCACGCCGCCGCCGGCGGGCAGACCGCCTTGTCGGCGCCGGTCGCCGCCAAGGTGATGGCCAAGATGCGCAATCCAGGACCCACGCTCACCGCGCGTGAGCGTGACATCCTCGGTCAGCTCGCCCACGGCCTCGGCAACCGCGAGATCGCCCGCGCACTGCACATCAGCGAGGCCACGGTGAAAACGCATCTGGGCCGCATCTACGACAAACTCGGGGTCGACACCCGTGCGGCGGCGGTCGCGGTGGCCACCGAGCGGCGCTTGCTCGCCTGAGGGTTCGAGTGCCCACTCGGCAGGGGCAGAAGGGTCGGGGCAGGCCCTGATCGGACAGGGCGGCGCCTACGCGGGCGCCAGCGTGGCGGCGCCGAAGGACACGTGGAAGCGCTCGCACCAGATACTGACCGACTTCACCGTGGCCAGATCGGTACCGGCGGGCAGCTCGTAGTTCTGGCTGCCCTCGTTTCCCTTCAGGGCGCCGAGGTCGATGCGGTCGCCGTCGTCGAAGTTGTGCCAGTCGTCGACGATCACCGGCTGGTCGGTGAGCCAGACGTGCAGGGCAGGCCCGTCGGAGGTCTTCAGGTCGACGATCCGGAGCACGACGGTGCCCTCCGACGTGCGCTGGAGCTGGGCGGTGCCGGAGGTGTCGTGCTCGTGGGAGACGAAGGTACCCTCGGCGATCACCGGCGGTGGCGCGCCGTCCACCGCGACGATCGGTGCCTCGTCGACGGTGACCGTGGTGAACAGTCGCCACGGCTGGAACAGATAGAGACCTACGCCTACGGCCGCGACCACGCCGAGCGCGAGGACGGTGAACAGGGTCCGGCGAGTGCTCATGTGTGCCTCCTTTTCACCCATCATCCCCCGGCCGGGCGTGGGCAGACTGCCCGAATTGCCGGAAAAGAAACGTGATCGGGGTCTCTGATTCCTTATGAGCCCCGTCACATTACGACGCTATAACGACAGTGGTGTGATTACGGATTTATTACGGTCGACCAGGGGTGAACGGTGTTCGTTTGGACAATGCTCGCTACAAATGGCGTCGTGATCGGTACGTGATCTCAGGTCGCAAACCGGCTACATTCGATCACGGCTTGAACAACAACCCGAGCCGAATCGAATCGCAGAACGCCAGAAAGCCTGCCCCGTGATTCGAGGATCCCCGACATGACTGAGGGGCAGGGACGCGGTAGTTTTCATCACCGAGTCGGTGGGCGCAGGCAGGAAATACTTTATGTCTTTCAATCGCAAGTTCACCACCCGTGCCCTTGGTCTTGCCGCTGTTGCCGGCGCGATGATCGCCGTTCCGGCCGGTCTGACCACCGCAACCGCCTCGGCGAACAACTGGGACGCCGTGGCGCAGTGCGAGAGCACAGGCAACTGGAACATCAACACCGGTAACGGCTACTACGGCGGCCTGCAGTTCTCGCAGAGCACCTGGGAAGCCTACGGTGGCGCGGGCTCCGCCGACAACGCCAGCCGTGAAGAGCAGATCCGCGTGGCCGAGAACGTGCTGGCCGCGCAGGGTCCCGGCGCCTGGCCCGTGTGCAGCGCCTACCTGTAAAGAGCGCTGACAAGTAAGACTTTCCTTGTCGGGAAACGAATTACCCGCTATTCGATGCACACGTCGAATAGCGGGTTTTTTCGTTCTCCAGAGAATCGAGTCGATACACCGTGAGCGACGCGGCGAGCATACGTGAATCTTTCGGATCAGCCGGGTCGAGACCGGTGAGTTCGGCGATCCTGCGCAGGCGATAGGTAAAAGTATTCGGGTGCACGTGAATAAGTCGTGACGCAGTTTTGCGGTCGGCGCCGTGCACGAGATGCGCTTCCAGCGCATCGATCAGGTGCGGACTGCTCAAAAGCGGAATCACCCGCTGCGCCAGGCGTTCTCGGGCCGGGCCGGGCCGGGTGAGCTGATATTCGAGCAGCAGATCGTCGAGCCGGTAGCAGCCGCCGGGCTTGCCGCGTAGTCGCGCCAGTTCGGTCAGTTCGGTCGCGTCCTTCGCCGCGGCCGGAATGGCGTCACGACTGACACCGGAGAACTCGGCCAGATACACCGGTACCCCGAACTGGGCCCGCAGGCGGTCGGCGAGTTCGTCGAACTTCGCCGCGTCGAGGATGTCGGTTTCGGAACTGTGACTCAGCAACGCGATGCCGTGAGCGCCGTCGAAGGTGGCCGGGGTGGTGGTGCCGGTGAGCTCGTCCAAAGCGCGCTGCAACACCCGGATCCGTCGCCTGGTCACCAGGTTGGCCGCAGTGCCAACGCGCGGTGGCTCGCTCAGATGGACCGCCAGCACCGTGTACTGATCGGCGAGGATCGTGTCGGCGCGGGCGGCGAGCTCCTCGGCGGGCAGGCCGCGCACCAGTGCCGAACACAGCTCCCGGCGCGCCTCGCGTTCGGCGTGATAGATCGACTGCTCGACCTCGGTGTAGGTTTCCACGACCGTCATGTTGATATGACGCAGCAGATCGAGCAGGCGGTTGCCCACCCGCGCCATCTCCGCGGTCTCGGTGGGCAGAGCCAGCGACAGCGCCTCCGCGAACACCGACTGCGCCGAGCCGTGGATCGCGCCGATCAGCATCGGCAACGGCAACCGGTCCTCGGCGTGACGCTCGGCGACCGGGGCGACGAAGGCCGCGACCTCGGCGTAGGTGAACTCGCGGTCGGCGCCGATCGCCTCGAGCACGGCCCGCCCGCACGCGTAGATGGTCGGCAGCACTTCCGCGGTGAAGTGTCCGTCGGGCAATTCGGCGGGCGCGTTGGCGCCGAGACCGTCGGCGAGCATGCGTTCGGAGATCTGTGGCCACCGCGTCAGCAGCCGAGCGGTCAGCGCGGGCAGAGCGGGGAGTTCGGAAACGGGGTGTTCGGCGAGCATGACTCGATTGTGTCCGACGACAGCCCGGTAGTGGACCATCCGATCGAAAACGTACAGAACTTGGCTCCCGCGCCAATCCGGTCCAGAGTTTCTCGTTGCCCGGTGCAGTGACATCACTGTGTCCTGGGTCATAGATTCGCAGAGCGCGTCCGAGCCACCTGTTCGTCGACGCGGATCTACGGAAGTGAAACCATGATTGCAACGACGCATTCCCTTCGCCGCGCGCTGTGCGGAATCGGCATCGCCGCGGCGCTGACCGTGGCCGCAGGCCCGGCCGACGCGGCTCCCACCCTGGAGCCGACGATCGCCTCGCTGGCCGAATACGTGAACGCGGGCACGGTCGCCGCCGCCGACGGCCGCACACCCACCGCCATCGCCGACACCGGCAGCGCCTCGGGCAGCAGCTCGGGTTCGTCGGGCAGCCGCGCCTCCGACGCCGTCGGTGAGGGCCCCGAGATGTCGGCCTACCTGCCCGCCTTCGCCTACGGCCTGCTCCACCCCGACGCCGCGCCGCCCGGCGCCAACCGCTGGGACTGCAGGCCCTCGGCGCAGCACCCGCGCCCGGTGGTGCTGCTGCACGGCACCTGGCTCAACGCCTACGACACCTTCTCCTATCTCTCGCCCCGCCTCGCCGAGGCCGGGTACTGCGTGTTCGCGCTGAACTTCGGCAAATCCGGGCTGCTGGAGGCCGGCGGACTCGGCGCCGTGCTGCCGGGGCGCTACGGGGTGGGCCCGATGGCCGACTCCTCCCGTCAGGTGGCCGATTTCATCGAACGAGTCCGCGCGGCGACCGGGTCGGACCAGGTCGACATCGTCGGCCATTCCCAGGGCGGCACTATCGCCAATCACTACCTGAAGTTCGAGGGCGGCCAGGGCAAGGTCGGCAAGCTCGTCAGTTTCGGCGCCACCCACCACGGCACCTCGCTGCTCGGGATCGCCACCCTCGGCCGCATGATCAACAATGCCGGCATCGACATCATGGGCTTCTACCGGCCGATCATCGGTGCCGCCAATGTCGAACAGGCCGTCGGCTCGTCGTTCTACACCACCCTCAACGCCACCGGCGACACTGTGCCCGGCGTCGCCTACACCGTGGTCGGTTCCCGTTACGACGAGGTGATGAATCCCCTCGACCTCGCCTTCCTGCGGGCCGGACCGGACGCGACTGTCGACAACATCGCCCTGCAGAACGGCTGCGAGCAGGACGTCTCCGACCACCTGACCATGATGTATTCCCCGCGCGCCGCCTCGATCGCGCTGCGTGCCCTCGATCCGGAAGGCAGTCCCACCTTGACCTGCACGTTCAACCCCTGGTTCTTCGGTGGCGGCGGCAGCCTATGACCGTCGACGCCCCGGCGCCGACCAGCCGCGCCGCACCGCTGCTCCCGCCCGCCGACCCGTTCTACGACGCTCCATCCGGTTTCGACGCGCTCGCGCCGGGGACGGTGGTGCGGTCGCGGCCGGTGGACGTCGCGCTGTTCGGGGTGATCCGGCAGCGGATCACGGCCTGGCAATTGCTGTACCGCACCTGCGATCTCGACGGTGCGCCGGAAGTGTCGGTGACGACAGTGCTGCTGCCGTGGGGCGCTGCCGCGCGTCCACGGCCGCTGGTGTCGTTCCAGTGCGCGATCGATGCTGTGGCCCCGCAGTGCTTTCCGTCGTACGCGTTGCGGAGCGGCGCATGGACGATCGGTTCGATCGCGCCGCTCGAGCTGCCGATCATCGCGATGGCCCTGGAGCAGGGCTGGGCGGTATCGGTACCCGATCACGAAGGGGCGGGTGGCCGGTTCGGAGCGGCACGTGAACCCGGATACCGTGCGCTGGACGGGATTCGGGCCGCGCTCGGCTTCGCCCCGATGGCGTTGACGCCCACCACGGCGGTTGCCCTGTGGGGCTATTCGGGTGGCGGGTTGGCGACAGCGTGGGCCGCCGAACTGGCCGCCGAGTACGCGCCGGAGCTGAATATCGTCGGTGCGGCGGCGGGATCACCGGTGGGTGACCCGGCCGCCGCGTTCGTGCGTCTCAACGGCGGATGGTTCGCCGGGTTCCCGGCGGCGTTCGTCGCGGGATTGCGGCAGGCCTATCCCGAGCTCGATCCGGTGCTCAGCGATCACCTCGACGCGCGATATCGCGGTCTGCTCGGTGAGGCCGAGGAGCGCAGCACCTTCGCGCTGCTGCTGCGGTTCGCCCGTCGTGATGTGACCCGGCATCTGCGCGGCGGCATGGGGGAGTTGCTCGCCGAGCCCGTCCTGCGCCGCATCCTCGCCGACATCGAACCCGGCACTCGCGCGCCCGCCGCACCCCTGCTCATCGTCCAGGGGGTGAACGACGAGGTGATCGCCGTCGCCGATATCGACGCCCACGTGCGCCGGTACGAGCAGGCCGGGGCGACCGTGCGCTACCTGCGCGTGCGCCGCGGTTCGCACCTGCCACTCGAATTCCTCATCGTCCCGGCGATTCTCGACTGGCTCACCGACAGATTCGCTGGAATTCCCGCACCGACCGGCACGTGCACCGTTGCCTCCGTCGCCCGTTCACCGCGGGCCCTGCGTACGCACTTCGCGTTCGTGCGGCTGGCGCTGCGCATGCTGGCAGGTAGGCCGATCGGTGGGGTATCACCGGAACGAACCAGCCTGCGTCACAGCGATGCCGAACATCCGGACGTGGTCGGTGATGCCTCGATCGCGATCGAATGCTGAGTCGGTGTACTCCGTGAGGCGCGTGCTCGATTGTGGTGGTGTGTCAGGAGCGGTCGCCGTGAGCTGAGCCTCGCCACGCAGCGGCCGGAGCGCGACGAACTCCGCGGTGTCGCGCCGTGTTCGGCTGTCGGTGCCTCGTTGTCGCCGCGCCGCCTCGAGATCGGCCGACGCGGCGAGCTGCCGCGCCGTGTCGTTCCTCGAAGGTGTCATCCCCGTGTTCCTCACCACCGGCACCGGCACCGGCCGTCGGAACAGAGATGCGCCATGCCCCGGCGGCGGTTCGCCGCGAACCGTTTGCCCCTCGCACGGCATCAGTGTCGGTGAGGGGTTTCACCGACGTCGACGCCACCACTGCGGCGACGTCGGTGAAGTACTACTGCCCTGGGAGTGACGGCCGCGCCGCCGCTGCCGAGTGGAGCCGCAGGGGGGTTCCACCCGGTCCGTCGGCGCGCCCTCCCTGGGCGTATCCGAACCCGGTTGCCGGACGAACATCTCCGGCAGCCGGGTTCCGTGCCTTGCCCGACAACCCGCGACGATCAGCTCAACCCGGCGATGATCGCCGCTCGTACCGGATCACCGGCAGGGAGGCCCTTGGCCACCCGCCGCCAAGCGTTGCGCCCGGCCGTCAGCGAGCAGCGCACCGCATCGGTCACCGCCGATACGTGCGTGCCGTCGAGTGCCGCACCCGCCAACAGCGAGATCTCGAGATCCTCGGACATGGTGAGTGCCCTGGTGACGGCCTGCCCGGTGAGCGTGCCGTCGTCACCGGCGTAGAGGACGACGAGCAGTTCGGTGCGGTCGGCGCCGAGGCGTACCGAGATCCGCACGATGTCGCCCGCCGCGGCCCGAGCGCCGAACGAGTGCACCGAGATTCGCGTCTGCTCCGCGCCCGCGGGCGAGCGGGTGAATTCGATCCCCAACTCCCGGTCGCGCTGCTTCTGCACCGTGCGAGTCGTTGTCTGCTCGCTGTCCGACGACGCGGCGAGCGGCTGCACGGACCAGCCGGGCACCGTCATCACGGCCCGGCGCGCACCGAGGTCGCCGAGCGCGGCTGAGCTGCCCGACACCGCGCCTGCGCGTAACAGTCGCTCGGCGATCCGCGCCCCCGCGTCGGCGGACTCCGCGTCGGCGTCCGGGCTGTCGGACGCGGCGAAGGCGACCAGCACGTCGATGTCGACAGGCAGACTCAACCGGTCCGCGTCATGATCCGGCGCCATTACGCTGTCTCCTCGTTGTCCCGGGCGTCGAGCTGCGCGCGCACGGCCTCGCGCAGCAACTTGGCGCCTGCCGCGCGCAATCGCTTGACCTTCTCCTGGCTGAACCGCAGGTCTGCGGCCACCTCGCCGGTGGTCTGCACATCGGTATAGCTGCCGTCCGCGGCGATCACGAAGGTCGCGCGGAGCACGGCGGCGGTCTCCGCGTGCGTGATCGAGGCCAGTGCGTCCCGCAGGACAGCGCGGTCGGCGAGCCGGTTCTCGGCGTCGCCGCACCGGTGATCCTCGAGTACCAGGACCGCCGACTCGTAGTCGACCCGCTGGCCGGGGTGACGTTTCTCGGCGGTGCGACTGCGGCGGTCCTGGAGCACCTGCCACTGCAGCTTCTTGAGCACCAGCGCTTTCCAGTGCCGGATGCGCTCGGTGGGCAGCGTCGCGGTGAGTTCGACCATGGTGTTCTGGGCGACGTCTTCGAAGTCGCTGCGCATGTCCGGGTCGAGCCGATCCAGGACGTAGCGCGCTTTGGTCGCCGCATAGGTCGACATGGTGACCAGGTCGGCGCCGAAGATGTGATCGACCACCGCCGGGCGCAGGCGTTCGGGGACCTCGCTCCAGGAGGCGCCGAGCCATTCGTCCAAGGGCTCAGTGCTCACCCGGCACCCCCGCTCGGCCGACGACGCGCACACCACGGCTCGGTTTCTCGACGCTCCCCGCGCCGCAGGCCGGGCCGAGGGCAGACAGTGGCGCGCGGTACCGGGTCGAGCATGTCGCATCGCGGAGCCTCCTGTCGGGTCGATCGGCTCCTACACAGATGCGGTTGCGGCTCGGAGCGGTTCGCTCAGTCGGCATCGACGGTGTCCACGCGGATCAGGTCGGGCACGCCGGGGAGGCGACCATGAACGAGAACGCGATCTGGCAGTACCAGGCCTTTTCGACCTTCCACTTCCCGTCCTCGACGACGAAGTTCACGATGAGCGGCTGCGGCGGGCTGTTGTTGATGGAAGCCGTGCCGTCGGCGATCATGCCGGGCGGTGCGGTGCGCGTACCCGTGATGGTGAGCGCGATGGTGGCGCCGCCCTGGCGGGGCGCGTCGGCGACCCGGTTCGGCAGCTCGGGGTCGCTCCCGATGCCCTGGATCAGCTCGAGTTTCTCGGCGTTGGACACGGTGGTGTCGAGCAACCGTCGCATCAGTTGCTCGACCTCGTCGGCGCTGGGCAGCGGCGGCGGTGCGGAAATCTCCTGCGCTACCACGGCTGTCGGCTTCGCGCTGGTGTCCGCGTCGTCGGCGCAGCTCGCCGATACCGGGATCGTGACGAGCAGGGCCGCGGCGGTCAGGGTGCGTCCGGCGATGTGTCGTCTCGACAACGTGGTCCCCTGGGTCGATCGGTGGTGTGCTGGAATTCCATCGTATCGGGGCATTCTCGGCAGGGTCGCCGGTGCTGCCCGGAGGGAGATGGGGGAGACATGGCAGGCGAATCGACCGATCAGCCGACGGACGCGCTCTTGTCCGATGACGCGGTGCTGATCGAGCTGACCGGTGCGTCACAACGCTGGCTTGCGCTGTGCCGTGCTGCCGTTGCGACCGGGCCGGATGCCGCGCGCCGATTGCTGGAACACCGGCGGGAGACGGGCGTGCTGGCGAGGCAGTCGCTGGCCCGCTGGAAGGATCTCGCCGCGGACGATCTGCTCGAGGAAGAAGCCGAAGATCCCGACGCGCAGGACCGCCGGATCACCGCGGATCTGTCCGCCGCACGCGCGATGGCGGTGCTGGCGCGGGCATTGACCGGTTCGATCGACACCGACGACGGGTGTGCGGCCTTTCTCGATCACGCCGAACGTGCCGGTCTGACCTCGGTGGGTACCCAGTTGCTGCCCGCGGGCATTCCGATCACCAGTGCGAATGCTCCGCTCGGTGAGATCGTGCGCCATTTCCTCGGACAGGGCGCTCGCGCGGCGCGCGGGTACGCCATCATGGCCGCGCTGGAGTTGTCCGGGCATACCCTCCCGGTCGTGCGCAGCAGCCGGATCAGCGTGCTGTTCGCCAGCTTCGGCGGTGGTGGCGAGGTGGGCGTGCTGCGCCTCGACCAGGTCCGGGGCGGACCGAGCGGCCTGCACCCCGACCCGGCGCGGATGGGCTTCCTCCAGGCCGATCGAGCCTTCACCGACAGCCTCGAAAAGGCTTGGCGCATCAGCAGATTGGCCGGCACCGACGCCTGTGTGCGATGGTCGGTCTCGACGCACGGCAGCGCTCCGGCCAACGACATCAACGGCGCGTCGATGGGCGCGGCGTTCGCGGTCGCCCTCGACGATCTCGCACCGCGGCACGCCCTGCTGCGAAAGCTGCGGCCCCGTCGACTCGACCCCGAGTGCGCGGTCACCGCGGGCCTGTCCGGGTCGAATCTGACGGCCGTCGGTGGCTATGCGGGCAAACTGACTGCCGCGCAACGCTCGTCGCTGCGCGTGGTGGTCGCGTCGGAGGCCTTGCGGGAAGCCGCCGACGAGGCGCCACAGAATTACGCCGACCGGATCTCGGCCGCCCGCACGGTGGCCGAAGCGATCGCCCGGACCCGCACACGGGCCAACCTCGCGCTGTGGATCGTTTCCGTCGCGGCCGGGCTGGCCGTGTTGCTGGCGGTGGGGTCGGTGACCAAGGTGGTCCAGCTGCGCATCGAGAACGCGGCCGCGCGCGCGGAATCGAATTCGCGTCTGTTCGCCGGCGTCGCCCGGGGTGGCGGCAATCTCAATCCCGCGCTGTCCCAGCAGATCGCCCTTGCCGCCTATCGCACCGCTGCGACCGAGGAGGCGCGGTCCGCTCTGTTGGAGAACACCGCCACGAATGCGCCGATCCGGATCAGTCCCGGCGTCGTGCTCGGTCGCGGGGTGGTCTTCGATCCCGACGCACCACGCATCGCGACTACCGCGCAGGGTGACGTGATCGCGATCGGCGAGGGCGACGGCTCCGTGGAATTGGTGCGGGTGAGCGAGTCCGGCGTCGATCGGTGGCCACGGTTCGACACCGGGAGCGGGCACATCCGGGGTCTCGCGATGAGCGCCGGCCACGAGTGGTTGGTGGTCGCGGGCGATCTGCGATCGGCGTTGTGGAACATCGCCGACCCCGGTGCACCGCGCCTGGTGACCGAGCTCCCGCTCGGCGGCCGGTTGCCTTCGTCGGCAGCGCTCAGTCCCGACCTCGGATTCGTCGCCATCGGCACCCACAGCGCGACGATTGCGAGCTGGCGCCTCGGCGACGATCCCGCGCACCCGGTCGCCCTGCCGACGATGTCCGGTTCGGGGCAGCGTGCGGAGGTCGCCCTGAGTGATCGCACGCTCGTCGCGGCGGTGCCGTCGTTGTTCGGCGGAATCTGGACCACCACGGTGCGCGCCTGGAACATCGAGACCCTCGACCGTGAGCAGACACCAGCGTTCGACCGCCGCCTCGAACGGCCCGGCGGCGCGGAGGCGAGGTCGGTCGAGTTCAACGGCGACGGCACCGTGCTGGCCGTCGGTCTCAATCCGGGCGAGGTCGCGCGCTGGCGAGTAGGCGCGGGCGGCTTCGACCCGATGCCCACCGTGCCGCGGGGCGCCAACGAATACCTCGACGTATCACCGACCGGGGACGGTCGATCCGCCGTGATCGTCGGCGGCGACACCCGGGCGCGCATTCGCGATCTGGACACCGGCGAGGAGCTGGTCACCTTCCCGATCGACATGGTCGCGCGGGCGCGCTTCCTGCGCGGTGGAAGGTCGCTGGTGACAACGAGTTTCGACCATGCCGTGCATGTGTTCGAGCTGCCGGGCCCGGTCGTGTCGACCAGCTCGCTGACGCTGTTCCGGTTTTCACCCGACCAGCCTGCCCTCCCGCAGGATCTGTTCCCCCGTTTACGAAGTCTGGCCAGAACGCCCTACGCCACCGATCGAGCGCTGCTCGACGGCGACCCCGCCGGCCTGATCGACGTCGTCGCGATCGCCCCGAACGCGGCCAGGGCGGTGACCAGAACCGAATTCACGATCCAGGTATGGGACATCACCGACCCGGTGACTCCGCGTCGTGTCGGCGCGCCGCTCAGCGCGGCAGGCGTCGACATCCGCGCCGTCACGTTCAGTCCCGACGGTGCCTTGGCCATCGGCCGCAGCATGACCCAGACCGTCGATCTCTTCGACGTCACCGGCGAGCCCCGACTGCGGTCGAGTATCCGATTCGGGCGTGGCTACCCGACCTCGCTCGCGTTCAGCCCGGACGGCGGCCTGCTCGCCGTGGGCAGCCACCGCACCGGCAATGTCAGCGTCTTCTCGACCACCTCCACCGCCCAGCCGATCGCCGAACTGTCCGATCTGCGAACCCCGGGGCAGACCATCGCGCTGGCCCTGAGTTCGCGCAACACACTCGCGGTCGGCACTCTCACCGGCGCCTTCGTCTACCAGCTCGGCACGCCGGGTACCCCGCCGCGTGCCCTTGCCGCCCCCGCGGGCGCCAACGGCTCGGCAGGTTCGGTGGCGTTCGATCCGGACGGAACCCTGCTCGCCATCGACGACATCGTCAGCGGCACCATCCTGCTCTGGGACTACTCCGACCCGGCGCACCCCACCGCCTACGCCACCATCGCCCGGGGGCTGCGCCACCGGCAACCCACCATGCTGGCCTTCGCCGCGGACGGCGCTGTTCTCACCGAGTCCGCGGTCGACGGCACCCTGCGGCAATGGCGCACCGACGCCGCCGCCGAAGCCGATCGGATCTGCGCCAGCGGCACCACCCCGATCACCCGCGAGGAATGGGTGGTCGCCCTCCCCGGTCACGCCTATGTGAACACCTGCCCGGCGCGCTGACCGATACGTCCTGCCTGGAATATCCGCATTTGCGTGTGACGGTGTGTAGCGGTGCCCCTATTTCTCGGGGCAACGGAAATGCAGCCTTATCGGATGTCGCAATATGAATCTCATAGAGTTCTCAGAATTATTTAAGGAACAGTGGGTATCGCGCGAAAATGCCAGGTAGAGCTGATGTTGTGGCCGTACTGTTACCAGTATCACTAAATCGGAAATTCCGTAACCCGTCGCGTTTGAGCGTCGATATGCCATTCGTAAGCCAGCTCCGGCTGGGCCTATGCGAGAAACAGAGGAATTACTATGATCCCCGTTATCATCGACACCGGTAGCGCTGCCCTGGGCGGCCTCTTCGACACCCTCGGCGCCGCACTCCACGGGCTGGTCGACACCCTGTGGACCGGTTCCTTCGGCGGCTGAATCAGCCCCATAGGTCGATGAAACGACCTGGTCCTCGCTAGCGCGTGACCGACGAGAAGGCCTCGCACCCGACGGGTGTGGGGCCTTCCCTCGTCAGTGGGTGTGGGGGGCTTGTTCGGGCACGTGCTTGGGGCCGTGCGAGTCGGCGCACGGGTGGGAGTCGCGGTTGCCGATGTCGAGCAGTTTCGGGCTGGCGTGGTCGACCTGCAGGGTGACGTGCTCGATGTGGTGGTCGTGGTCGAGCATGTGCGCGATGTCCTCGCGGACCGCATGGCAATCATGGCCGGGCCGCACGAGGACGTGGGCCGACAGTGCGGGAGAGCCGGAGGTGATTTCCCAGATGTGCAGGTCGTGGACTTCGGTGACGCCGTCGCGCGCGGCCATGTCGCGACCGATCTGCGCCGGGTCGAGATATTCGGGCGCGGCCTCGAGGAAGATCCGGCTCGACGCCTTGATCAGCCCGATGCCGGCCTTGATCATCAACGCCACCACGATCAGCGTCGCGACGACGTCGGCCTGGACCCAGCCGGTGAGGATGATGATCAGACCGGCGACGGCGGTGGCGATGAACGCGAACAGGTCGTTGAGGATGTGCTGGTAGGCGCCCTCGACATTGAGACTCGTGCGATCGGCGCGGCTGATCATCCAGGTCGCGAGCACGTTCACGGCGACGCCGACCAGCGCGGTGATCAACACCAGCCAACCGTGTACCTCCGGCGGCTCGAACAGCCGGCGAATCGCCTCGTAGCCGAGCCACAGTGCCAGCAGCAGCAGCGTCAGCCCGTTGGCCTGGGCCGACAGGATCTCGGCCCGCTTCCAGCCGAACGTCATCCGCCCGGTCGCCGGTCGCGCCGCGAGCCGGATCGCCCACAGCGCCAGCGCGATCGAGGCGGCGTCGGTGGTCATGTGTGCCGCGTCGGAGAGCAGTGCCAGCGAATCGGCGATGATGCCGACGATCACTTCGCCGATCAGGAAGGTGACGATCACCGCCAGCGCGCCGGCCAGCCAGCGTCGATCGCTGTCGGCCGATACCCCGTGGTCGTGCCCGTGCCCTGCGCCCATCGCGTTCCCCTTCTCCTGCGGTCCGATCGGTCGCAATCATATGCACACATCGCTATGTGTGCAATTCGTTCTTGGTCGAGCGTGATCGTCGCTGGTCATCGGATGTTGCCGCGTCGAATTCCACCCTATGCCTGAGCGTACGGTCGTGGTGCTGCCCATCGAATCACTCTCGAGAGTGAGGTGCGGTGGACTGTTTCCGGACAGACTGGGACGTCGTGGGAGTACCTCGGGAACATCCGTCGCCGCTGGACGCACTGATCGCCGCCGTCGTCACGGCCGCGAGCGTCGTGCCCGCGCTCGTCGTCGGTGCGTCGTGGTGGGTCGTCGGGTTGTCGGTCCTCGCATCGGCACCGGTGCTGTGGCGGCGCCGGGCGCCGGTGGGTGTGTTGTGCGTGGTCGGCCCGGCGATCACGGCGCTCGGCTGTGTACACGCGTTGCCGGTGCTGCCGTTCGGCACGGTCGTCTGTGTGTACACGATCGCGGCGCACTGTTCGGCACGGCAGCGCCGGCTGACCTTCGTACTGGTCGCGGTGGGAATTCTGGTGTCGCTGCTGGTGCCACGCGAGCCCGCTGACTCGTACGCCTATGCCGCGATGTCGTTCATGACGGCATGGGCGCTCGGGTCGGGCGTGCGCGCGAAGCAGGCGCAGATCGACGCGCTCGCCGAGCGGACACGACGTCTCGACGACGAACGCGAGGCCGCGGTGGTCCGCGAGCGGTTGCGGATCGCGCGGGATATGCACGACGGGCTGGCCCACACGGTCGGCGCGATGATCGTGCGCGCCGAAACCGGTCCGCTGCTGGATCGGGCGGATGCCGACGCGGCCTTCGCGGCGATCGCCGACGGTGGGCGTGATGCCCTGCGGGAACTGCGCCACAGTATCGGTGTGCTCCGCGAGGACGATCCGCCGCATCAACCGGGCGTAGCGGCTATCGCCGATCTGGTCGCCCTCGCCGAACACGGGGGTCTGGCCGCGCGTTTCACCGAGCACGGAACCCGCGTGCCGATCTCACCGCAAGCCGATGCCGCCGCGTATCGGATCGTGCAGGAGGCGCTGACCAATACGGGCAAGCACGCGAAGGCAACGCGGGTCGAGGTGGCGCTGAGTTGGTCATCGGGTCGGCTGGGGGTGCGGATCGCCGATGACGGCACCGCCGTGGACCATGCGCGGGCGGACGCAGGCCCGACGGGCTTCGGTTTGGTCGGGATGGCCGAACGGGTACAGGCGTGCGGTGGCTCGCTGCGGGCGGAGCCGACGTGTGCCGGGTTCGTGGTGTCGGCCGATCTGCCACTGGCACAGAGGAGTTGACCGTGCGGGTGCTCGTTGTCGACGACCAGGAATTGTTCCGTGCCGGGTTCCGCCTCATCCTGGAGTCCGAACCCGACATCGAGGTGGTCGGGGAGGCTTGCGATGGCGTGGAAGCGGTGACGGCAGCCCGGCGGCTCACCCCCGATGTGGTGGTGATGGACGTGCGGATGCCCCGGCTGGACGGGGTGGCGGCCACTGCTCGGATCTGCGCGGAAACCGCGGCAAAAGTACTGGTGCTCACCATGTTCGATGTCGACGAGTACGTCTATGCCGCCTTGCGGGCGGGTGCGAGCGGGTTCCTGCTCAAAGACGCACGCAGGGCCGAATTGATCGGTGGCGTCAGAGTCGTCGCCGCTGGTGACGCACTGCTGGCTCCCTCGGTGACGCGGCGGCTGATCGCCGAGGTCGCCGGACGCGCGCGGGCCCACCCGGAAGCGTCCGCGCAGCTGGCAATGCTGACCCCGCGGGAACGCGACATTCTGCGTGAACTCGCCGCCGGCCGATCGAACACCGAACTCGCGGCGCGGCTGGTCGTCACCGAACACACCGTGAAAACTCATGTCAGCTCCGTTCTTTCGAAGCTGGGGCTGCGCGATCGGGCGCAGGCGGTGGTCTTCGCCTACGAATCCGGAATGGTGGCGCCGGGGGACAATCAATTGCCGGGTGGTGTGAGGTGATCTCACTCGCGAGAGGGAGACGAGTCCGCTCGCACGGGCGATGTGCGGGGACCCGCTCCACCGTGACGATTGTCGAGTGACATCTACTGAAGAGGCTGTGCGCGAAGAGTTCTCCGGGCGAATCGGCCGACGATTGCCCGGTCGGGAGCTGACGACGTGGTCGGCCGCCACCGTGAGTTCGGCGGTGCTGTGGAGTATCGGCACCGGCCTGCACCCGGTGCCCGGAGTCGCCCTCCTCGCCCCGCTCCCGGTGCTGTGGCTCGCGCCGCGGCGCTCAGCTGCGGCGGCGTACGCCGCCGCGGTGCTGTCCTGGCTCGGCGGCAACGCCGAGTACTGGTCCTATTTCACCGGCACTCTGGAACAACCCAGGGTGACTGCCGTCGCCTTGCTGGTCGGCAGCGCACTCACCTTCGGAGCGTGTGTGCTGCTCTTCCGAAAGCTGTTGATACAGAACAGGTTCGGGTGGTCCGTGCTCGCGTTACCCGCCGCATGGACTGCCGTCGAGTTCCTTTTCGGTCTGGTCGGCGGGATCGGCGCGTGGTGGAGCATCGGCTACTCCCAGGCCGAGGTCGACCCCATCGTGGGTGTCGCTTCGCTCACCGGGGTGTGGGGGATCAGCTTCCTCGTGCTCGCGGTGCCCGGTGCCGTTGGCACGATGACGGCACCCGGCATCCGAACGCCCCGCCTGCTGAGGACAGCGGTCGTGACGGCCGTGGCCGTAACCTTCGCCATCGGCACGGGTCTGTGGTGTTCCGCGGCGGCAAGCGGCGGTCCGGTAACGCGGGTGGGGCTGGTGGCTCTCGCACAGCCGCCGATGTATGTTCCTGTCGCGTCGCCCGACGGTGCGCGGATGATCGCCGAGGCGGTCACCGCCGTCGACGAACTCGCCGATCAGGGCGCCGAAGTCATCGTGTTCTCCGAGAAGGCATGGCATGCACGACGATCCGAACTCTTCCTATTGCGCGACCCGCTCACCGCCGTAGCCGCTCGTCGTGGCATCCACGTGGTCGTCGGCCTGGAACTCGAGCAACCGGGCGGCACCGTCAACGCCGCCATCGCCTATCCGGGCGAAACCATCTATGCCAAGCGCTATCTCGTCCCCGGGCTCGAGTCCGGCCTGCAACGCGGTGCGACCCCGGTCCAGATCCCCGGCCGCCCGTGGGCGCTCGCGATCTGCGCCGACCTCGACCACCCGGCCCTCGTTCGCCAGAACCGCGCCGACGGCGCGACGCTCTTGCTCGCGCCTGCGCTGGATTTCAGCGTCGATCACTGGTTACACAGCCGGATGGCGGCGGTGCGGGCCGTCGAATCGGGCATCGCCATCGCCCGCCCCGCCCAACTCGGCGAGCTGACCGCCGTCGACGCACAGGGTGCCGTTCGAGCCTCGGTCCGCACCGGCATCACCGAAACCCGCACGGTGCTGGCCGACATCCGCACCGCCGGCGATCGCACTCCCTACGTCCGCTGGGGCGACTGGTTCGGCGCACTCTCGATCGCACTGGCTGTGGCTTGTGGACTCGCCGCCCTGCGTCGCCCTGGCCACTCGACCGAGGAGACCTCGTGAACTACTCGATCAGTCCTGATCGGGCCAGGAATCGGCGACGACCAACTGTCCCGCCGCCAAGAGCAGCGCGTAGTGCGCGGCGATCACGTTGGTCGGATAGGTCGGCCAGAACGACACCGCCCCGGTCGCCTTGTCGATCACGTACACCGAGCCGCCGATCGGGATCGGCCGATCCGGTGGCGCGTGCAACGGCTGCACCGCGAAAACCGCGAAGCCGTCGGCGAATTCGACGATCTGCCGATCATGACCCGGCAGGTCGGCTGGTAGGTGGTCGGCCGCCACTCGGGTGGCCTCCGCCCGGTCGACCGGCGTCTGCGCGTCGGTCGGATATGCATGGATGTCCACTTGTTCGCTCCTCGCGGGCGATTGTCGTCGCCCCGGTCCGATCGTGCTGGACTTCGCTCGAATGCGCGAACCCGTAATGATCGGGCCCGGAAACGAACGAGCCCGGCGTCCCTGCTCCCCCCTCCTGGAGCAGGCCCGGCCGGGCTCGCACGAACTACCTTCCGGCACGGCCCCAGCAGGATCCTGAAGAGTCGCTTAACGCGCGGCGTTGTCATCGTCGCGGTCCGCCGCGATAACCCCATATGACGGACAACTCCTGCGGTGCGCACTGCGCGCGCCTGTGTACCAGGGACGGGCTGGCCGAGGTGCTGGCCACCGATCGCGGTCTGCTGCACTGGCGGGCCATGCGCAGTCTCAGCGACGCGGGCCTGGCGGAGCACGCGGTGCAGGAAACGTTGCTGCGCGGCTGGCGTTCGTGCCAGGACTTCGACGGTCGCAAGGGCAGCGTGCGGACCTGGCTGCTGGCGATCGAACGCAACGTCATCATCGACATCGTGCGGGCCAGAGCCATCCGCCCCGGTGATGTGGGCTGGGACGACATCACCGAGGTGTCCGTCTGCGGCAAACCGGACTTCGCCGACGGACTGGTCGACGGGTTACTGGTCGATCAACTCCTCGCCCGACTCCCGGAACCGCAGCGGGCAGCCGTGACCGAGGTGATCTTGCACGACCGCGGCTACCGGGAAGTCGCCGCCGATTTCGGCGTTCCGATCGGGACTGTGAAGACCCGGGTTCACTATGCGCTGCGGTCGCTGCGCCAATTGCCAGAAGTTGCCTGACTTAGCCCGCTGACGGCTCATCTGGGCATCCGACCAGCGTCTTTTGATACTCCTATCCAGTTACATTTCGGTAACTGTGCTTGCCCTGTGGTTGTCAACGTTGCAAGAGTGAACCACTGGGTTTGGTGTTACCAGGTGTTACCAATGGGAAGGGAGGGGTGCTCCGGTCCCGGAGCACCGACCGAACATGCAACCAAACATCATCAAGGCCGGAATCTGCTCTACCGTCTCCGCCGCGGTGGTGGTGTCGCTGTCGGGATTGGTCCCCGTGACCGCCCACGCCGCCCCTGAACCAGCGACCAGCGAGCAGCTCGCCGGTAAGACGATCTTCCTCGACCCCGGTCATCAGGGGACGGCGCATTCCGAGGACCTGAGCCGCCAGGTCGACAACGGTCGCGGCGGTACCAAGGACTGCCAGACCACCGGCATGACCTCGCTCAACGGTATCCCCGAGCACACCATCAACTGGGATGTCGCCCAGCTCGTGCGCGCGTCTCTGGAGGCACTGGGTGCCGATGTGGTGCTGAGCCGCGCCGACGACACCGGGTGGGGCGGCTGCGTCGACGATCGCGCCCGCGCCGCCAACCAGTCCGGCGCCGACGTGGCTGTGAGCATTCACGCCGACAGCGCGGGCCCCGACCAGCACGGCTTCCACATGATCGTGCCCCAGCTCCCCATTCCCGACTCGATCGCCGACAAGGCGCAATCCGGTGGTGGGCGACTCGTGTCGAGCGCGGTCCGCGACGCCTACCTGGCGGCCGGCTTCTCACCCGCGAACTACGCGGGCGTCAAGGCGGGCCTGCAGACCCGCGAGGATGTGGCGGGCCCGGCGCTGACGCAGGTGCCGCTGGTGTTCGTCGAGATGGGCAACGGCGCCAATGTCGGCGACGCCGCCCGCCTGGAATCGCGCGAAGGCCAGCTCGAGCACGCCGTCGCCATCGCGACCGGCGTCGTCGGGTTCCTGCTGAACAAGCCGATTCCCGCCTACGCCGCCGCGCCGGGTCGGATCCCGGTCGCGACGACCGCACAGGAACCCCAGCGCGCACCCGCCGCCGACCCGACCGAGACCCCCACGCCCAGCACCGACGCACCCGCGCCCGGACCGGCAGGGAGCCAGAACGGAGCTTCCGCCCCGGCCGAGGATCCCAACGCCGCCGGAACTCCCGCCGAGGGTACGAACGGCGCGCCGGCGCCCACCACCGATCCGGCCGAGCCCACGCAGCCGTCGAAGAAGCCCAGCGGGACCACCGCGTCGACGCCGGAATCCGACACGACGACACCCGCACCGGCCCAGTCGCCCGCTGCGACGACTGCGACGCCGGGAGCGACAGCGCCCGCACACGCTCCCGCACCGGCACCCGCGCAAGCTCCCGCGCCCGACCGGGCACCGGCCGATTCGTCCGCACCTCCCAGTGGCCCGAGCGAACAGACGGCACCGTCCGAGCGCCCGGCTTCCGCCGACGCCAACGCGCCTGCCACTGCTGCTCCGATCCCCCAACGGGTCCCGATCGCGAACCCGGGTCCGGTAGCCCCCGTCCGCACCGCGTCTCCCGGCGCCCCGGCCCGCACCGCGTCACCCGGGGCTCCCGCCGCACCGTCCACCACCACCCCGAAGAACCGCGGCACCAGCCCGAAAACCCAGGCGACGCCCAACGAATCCGAGCTCGATCTGAGCACGCTCGGCGGTCCGATCACCACCGTCATGACGCTGCTCATGCCGCTGGCGCAAGCGCTCGGCATGGACGAGTCGACCATCCCCGGCCAGCTGATCAATCTCGCGTACACCCTGGTAGGCATGGTTTTCAGCCCGTCCTGACAACCATTGGCCGCACGTCGACCCGCCCACCTCTGATCGCAGGGGTGGGCGGTGTGCTGCATAGGGACGGACGGAGGGAATCCGGCGTGGTGGACCGGTCGACGTCGCCGCGGTGACATGGTGGCAGCATGGGTGCGGTGATTCCTGTCGTGATCGTTGCTGGGTTTCTCGGTTCGGGGAAGACGACCCTGCTCAATTACCTGTTGCGCAACAATCGGGGAACCCGGATCGGGGTAGTGGTCAACGATTTCGGGGCGGTGAACATCGACGCGATGCTGGTGGCGGGGCAGGTCGACGCGATGGTGTCGCTCGGCAACGGGTGTGTGTGCTGCGCGGTGGACGTGTCCGAACTCGACGATCTGTTCGCGCAGCTGGCGCAGCCGCGCAGCGCGGTGGATGTGATCGTGGTGGAGGCCAGCGGACTGGCCGAGCCGCGCAACCTGATCCGGATGGTGATCGCCAACCCCAACCCGCGCATCGCCTACGGTGGCCTGGTCGAAGTGGTCGATGCCGAGCAGTTCGCCGCCACCAGCACGCAACATCCTGCGCTGGTGACGCATCTGCGGATGGCGGATCTGGTGCTGGTGAACAAGGCCGATCGAGTCGGGGCCGAGGCGCTGGCCGATTTGCGCGCACAGCTGACCGACTGCGTCGGGCAGGTGCCGGTCTACGCGACGACGCACGGCCGCATCGACCCCGGTCTGCTGTTCGACGATCGGGCACCCGAGCAGCTGAAAACAGCCGAGCAACTGAGCTTCGACACATTGCTCGACGACCATGATCACGACGACCCCGACCATCGCCACCTTCACGACGACTACGTCTCGGTGGCGTTCACGAGCGAGCGCGCGTTGAATCCGCGTGCGCTGGTGGCCTTTCTGGAAGATCCGCCGTCAGGACTGTTCCGTGCCAAGGGATGTGTCGCGTTCGCGGTGGCAGGGGAGCGCCGCAAGTTCGAAGTCCACCTGGTAGGCAGGCACGTGGTCGTCACCCCCGGAAGCTGGGCGCGCGGCGAGCGCCGTGTCTCGAATCTGGTGCTGATCGGTGCCGGACTGGATACGGTCGCGGCGTTGAAACGCTTGCACGACACCGTCTTCGACGGTGAGACGCCGTTGGACGAGCAGGAGATGCTCGGCGTGTGGCGGTACGCCACGCAGTAGCGTCAGCCGCAGGCGTTGACCCATTCGGAAAGCCCGTCGGCGAACAACTGCCGCTTCCAGATCGGCACCTCGTGCTTGATCCGGTCGACCAGCTCGGCGCAGACGGTAAACGCCTCGGCCCGATGCGGCGCGGCCACCGCCACCACGATCGCCAGTCCGCCGATCGTGAGTGACCCGATGCGATGCGTCGCCGCGACCGGAAGTCCGCTCGCCTGCGCCACTTCCGCGCAGATCGCGTGCAGGAAGCGCTCGGCCTGGGGATGCGCGGAGTACTCCAGCGAGGTCACCGCCTGGCCACCGTCGTGGTTGCGCACCTTGCCGGTGAACACCACCACCGCGCCGAATTCCGGTCCGTCGACCGCCTTTTCGACGGCGAGGGGATCGAGGTCGTGATCGCTGATGGTCGCCAGCCGAACCGCACCGAAGTCACTCATGGTTGCCGCCTCCGGCTACTTGCGCGAGCAGATGATCCAACAGCGGTTCCAGCACCACCGTCCCGTCCTTCACCCCGCCGGGCGAACCGGGCAGGTTCACGACAACGGTCCCACCGGCCAGCCCGGCAACGCCGCGACTCAGCGCGGCGAGGGGGAACTTCGCGGTCCCACGCTGCCGAATGGCATCGGCGACACCGGGTAGCTCACGATCGAGCACGGCGCGGGTGGCCTCGGGTGTCGCGTCGGTGGGCGAGGCACCGGTGCCACCGGTGGTGACGACGAGCGCCGGCGCCCCGCTGAGTGCGTCGGCCAGCCCGGCGGCGATCTCGGCATCGGCGTAGACCAGTGGCCCACGCACCGAAAAACCTCGCGCGGTCAGCCAGTCGACGAGGACGGGCCCGGTGGTGTCGGTGCGGGTACCGGCCGCGGTACCGGTAGACGCGACAACCACGACCGCGGTCCGCGAAAAGATCGGGGCGTCAGGTGATTCCGTCGCAGCGCCGCCCTGGGATTCGGTGGTCGCAGGCAGCGCGGATTCGGCACCGGCGCTCGCGTCCACCTGTGCCGATCGGTCGAGCGCCGGTGTGCCGGTGTCGGATCGATCTTCGGGTCGCACCCAATGCCCGTGCTTTCCACCCTCTTTGGTGACCAGCCGAACCCTGTTCATCACGGCAGCGGGATCCACCGCCTTCACCATGTCGTGCAGGGTCAGCCCGGCCACGGCGACCGCGGTCAGTGCCTCCATCTCGACCCCGGTGGGCCCCTTGGTCTTCGCCGTCGCCTCGACTGTGATGGTGGTCTCGGTGAACCCGAACTCCACCTTCACCGACGACAACGCCAGCTGATGGCACAGCGGAATCAGCTCGGAAGTCTTTTTCGCACCGGCGATTCCGGCCAGTCGTGCCGTGGACAGCACATCGGCCTTGGGCATTCCCTCGGCCCGCACCAACGCGACCACTTCCGCGGTCGTCTGCAATTCGCCTGCGGCGACAGCGATCCGGGTGGTGTCGGCTTTCGCGCTGACGTCGACCATGCGCGCGCGACCCTCGCGGTCGACGTGGGACAACTCGCTCATAGCGATAAGATTCGCACAGCGACACCGGCGGCCAGCGAGGTGACCTCGGCGGGAACGTCGACCAGGACATCGGCCCAGGCCATCCCCGCGATGAGATGTGAGCCGGGGCCCGAGATCACTTCCACCCCGTCCTCGGTCAGCAGGCCGCGCAGGTATTGGCGACGACCGGCGGGGGAGCGAAGCGGTGTGAGCAAAGTGGTCTCGCCGCTCACGAGCTCCGGCAATCCGGCCAGCGCGCGCACGGCGGGGCGCGCGAACACGGCGTAGGACACCATCGTGCTCACCGGGTTGCCCGGGAAGCTGAGCACGGGGACCTCGTCGACCACCGTGTAGCCCTGCGGTCCGCCCGGCTGCACCGCGACCGAGCCGAAGGTCCCGCCGAGCGGACCCAGCACATCCTTGACGACCTCGAAGTCACCCTTGGACACGCCACCGGAGGTGAAGACCAGGTCGGCGACGGCGGTCGCGGCGTGCAGTACCGAGGTGAACACCGCGGGGTCGTCGGTGCTGTGCGCGACCTCGACCACCTCGACACCGTCGGCCCGCAACGCGGCGGCCAGCGCGATGCCGTTGGAGTTGTAGATCTGGCCCGGGGCCAGCGCGGCGCCCGCGGGCCGGAGTTCGTCCCCGGTGGTGATGCAGACAGCGCGTAATCGGCTCAGGGCAGGCACCGTGGGCAGGCCGACAGCGGCCAGTGCGGCGATATGGCGGGGCGCGAGCACCGTGCCTGCCCGCGCGACGAGCTCGCCGGTGCGCACATCGGTACCGGCTTCGCGCACGAATTCGCCACGTCCGCGGCCACGTTCGACCACGATCCGCCCCTCGCCCGCCTGCACATCCTCGACCGGCACCACACAGTCGGCGCCGGGGGGCATCGGCGCACCGGTCATCACCTTCACCGCGGATCCGGCGGGCAGCGCGTCGGTGCCCGGCCTACCCGCCGCCACCACGCCGGCCACCGGCAGCGTGACCGGGGTGACGGCCACATCGGCCGCCCGCACCGCGTAGCCGTCCATCGCCGAGTTACGGAACACCGGCAGATCGATCGGCGACACCACATCGGCCGACAGCGTGCGGCCGAGCGCCTCGGGGACCGGCACCTGTTCATCCGGGCGGTCGGCGAGGCGGGCCAGCAGCGCGGCGACGGTGTCGCGGTACTCGTCGACGCTGCGCGCCGACGCGGTAGCGGGCCGGGGAGTCATGCTGCCAGCTTAATCGTCGGTGTCGGGGCCGGTCGGGGTCGCGTTGCTCACGGTGGTGGGTGGGCGACGGTGAGCTGACGAGTTCGCGAAGAATCGGCCCGGCGCACGGAATGTGACGGGCCTTACGGGTCATACTGTAGAGATGACGCTGGTCGAGATGGGGATACCCGCCGTGCGATCGGAGCGGCCGTCCCTGGACGGCAGGCCCGAGACGCCGTTCCTCGTCGACCGCTTCGGCCGGATCGCTCGCGACCTGCGCGTGTCCATCACCGAGAAGTGTTCGCTGCGCTGCACCTATTGCATGCCCGAAGAGGGCTTGCCGCCGATCCCGCGCCAGGAACTGCTCACCGCCGACGAGATCGTGCGGCTGGTGTCGCTGGCGGTGCGCGAGCTGGGTGTGCGGGAGGTGCGGTTCACCGGCGGCGAACCGCTGATGCGCCGTGAACTGGAACAGATCATCGCGGGCTGTCATGCGGCGGTGCCCGGCACCCCGCTGGCTATGACGACGAACGGCGTCGGCCTGGAACATCGCATCCATAAGCTCGCCGCGGCTGGTCTGACCAGGGTCAACGTTTCCCTCGACACCGTCGACCGGGAAGATTTCACCCGCCTCACCCGCCGCGACCGGCTGGAGTCGGTCCTCAACGGCATCCGTGCCGCGCGCGACGCGGGGATGGCGCCGGTGAAGGTCAACGCCGTGCTGATGCGCCAGAATCTGGCGGGTGCGGCCGACCTGCTCGCGTGGTGCCTGGCCGAACAGTGCGAACTGCGCTTCATCGAGGAGATGCCCCTCGACGCCGACCACGAGTGGGCCCGCGATCACATGGTGACCGCCGCCGACCTGCTCGACGTCCTCGGCGAGCGCTTCACCCTGACCCCCACCGCCCGTGCCGACCCGTCGGCCCCGGCCGAGAAATGGCTGGTCGATGGTGGCCCGGCAACGGTCGGGATCATCGCCACGGTCACGCGCAAGTTCTGCGACAGCTGCGACCGCACCCGGCTCACCGCCGACGGCATGCTGCGTTCGTGCCTGTTCAGCGACCAGGAGTTCGACGTGCGCACCGCGCTGCGGGCAGGCGCCGACGACGACGAGGTCGCCGAACTGTGGCGCGGTGCCATGTGGCAGAAATGGGCCGGTCACGGTATCGACGCCGCCGGTTTCGTCCCCCCGGAACGCACGATGGGAGCCATCGGTGGTTGAGGTCCGCTATTTCGCCGCCATCGCCGACGCGGTCGGCAAGAACACCGAATCTCTCGACCTCCCCGACGGCGCCACCGTCGCCGACCTGCGCGCCACTCTCGCCGCCACCTACGGCTCCGACATCGACAGCCTCGTCGGCGTCTGTGCCTTCCTCATCGGCGACGAGCTCACCCGCGACCCGTCGGCCATGCTCCGCGACCGAGTCGACGTTCTCCCGCCTTTCGCGGGCGGCTAGCCGTGGTCCAGAGCAAGGCCCCCGACGTTGCGACCTACCTCGCCGAAGTCCCGGCGGATCGCCGCGAGGCGCTCACCAGGCTGCGCGACCTGTGCCTCCAAGAGCTGCCGGGCTTCACCGAGGTGATGTCCTACGGGATGCCCGCCTACGAACGCGACGGCACCGGCGAGGTCGCCTTCGCCGGCCAGAAGCACTACATCTCCTTCTACCTCCTGCGCTCCGACGTCCGCGCGGCGTTCGCCGACCGTCTCGCGAGCCAGGACATGGGCAAAGGATGCCTGCGCTTTCGCAAAGAACCGGACTACGAGCTGGTTCGGGACCTGCTGCGAGCTACCGCGTCCGGTGAGGGCGCCCAGATCTGCTGATCCGGTGGGGCCGGGAGCACGCCCCTAGCGCCACCAGGTGTCGAGCGGGGTCACCGGGACGGTGCGCTTGTGGCGGGTGTTGGTGAAGATCGACTCCACGCGGGCGGCTACCTCGGGGGTGACGTCCTTGCCTTCGAGGTAGTCGTCGATCTCGGCGTAGCGCAGGCCGAGTGCGTCCTCGTCGGCGAGGGCGGGGCGGTCGTCTTCGAGGTCGGCGGTGGGGACCTTGGACCAGATGCTCGAGGGGGCGCCGAGTTCTTGCAGGAGGGCCGCGCCCTGGCGCTTGGTGAGACCGGTGAGGGGAGTCAGGTCGACACCGCCGTCGCCGAACTTGGTGAAGAACCCGGTGACCGCTTCGGCCGCGTGATCGGTGCCGACCACCAGCAGGCTTTCCTGGCCCGCGAGGGCGTACTGGGCGACCATCCGCTCACGTGCCTTGATGTTGCCGCGCACGAAGTCGCGCAGGCGCTCGTGATCGAGCGCGCCCGCCACCTCGATGCCCACCGCATCGGCGCTGGGCCGGATGTTC
This sequence comes from Nocardia sp. NPDC055050, assembly GCF_053608345.1. Taxonomy (NCBI): domain Bacteria; kingdom Bacillati; phylum Actinomycetota; class Actinomycetes; order Mycobacteriales; family Nocardiaceae; genus Nocardia; species Nocardia sp. NPDC055050. The sequence continues at coordinate 5,070 of NZ_JBSGVG010000009.1, read as the reverse complement.
ACCACGACCGTGCGATCGGGGTCGATGAAATTCAAGGCGGTCTGCGCGTCGTGTTCGTCGGCCTGCACGCCGTAGGGCAGCCGCACCGCGAGGAACTTCGCCTCGACACCGTCGGCGCGCAGCTCCTCGACGGCCAGCTGGCACAGCCGACCGGCCAGCGCACTGTCCTGGCCGCCACTGATCCCGAGGGCGAATCCCTTGGCCGGGGTGGTGGCCAGGTAGTCCTTCAGGAAGTCGACGCGCCGCCGGACCTCCTGCTTCGCCTCGATCTCGGGCAGCACACCCAATTCGGCAATGATCTGTTCACGCAGTGTCCCCATGCGGTCTCACTCTACTTGGGGGACAGGCGAAACGACCCGGCGAACGAGCCATTCCCAGTTGTCGCCGATCTGATCGCGCGTGTAGCCGAGCACTTCGACCTGGTGGATGACCAGCGCCGCCGTCAGTGTGGACAGCAGGGTGTCGGCGATCAGCGGAACCTCACCGTCGACGCCGATCGCGCGAAGCAGCAGCATGACGTGCGCCTTGTGCAGGGCGTAGGGTCCGCCACCGAAACGCCCGTCCTTCTCCGCGGCCTGGTGCAGGTCGCCCTCGACCTCGATATCGAGCAGCCGGGTGCGCCCGAAGGCGATCAGCCGCTCGACCGGGCCTGCCTCGGGACCGAGCGGCGCGGGCCCGAACATGAACGCGGCCTGGAATTTCTGCTCGGAGTGATCCAGCAGGGCCAGCATGAGCCCGGTCCGGTTGCCGAACCGGCGAAAGACCGTGCCCTTGCCGACCCCCGCGCGTTTGGCGAGCGCGTCCATCGTGAGGCCGTCGACGCCGTGCTCGCGCACCAGCTGCTGGGCCGCGTCGAGCAGCAGCGCGCGATTGCGCGCGGCGTCGGCACGTTCGACGGGTTCCGCGCTGCCGGGCAGCGGCCGCCCGATCCCCAGCAGGGGCGGCTCGTCGGACTGGGGTGTGCCATAGCTCACGCCGCTCACACGTCCTCCGCGGGAAGTAATCGGACCGGGGTCCGGTTAATGTCGGATGAAACTTGGATCATTCCACTGAGTACACCAGGAGTCGCAATGAGCGAGACCCGCATCCTTACTCTCGTCGGAAGCCTGCGCGCGGGCTCCATCAATCGCCGCCTGGCCGAGGCTGCCGTACAGACCGCGCCCGCCGGTGTCGATATCGCCATCTACGAGGGTCTCGGCGAGATTCCGTTCTACAACGAAGACCTCGACGTTCCCGGCGAGGTGCCCGCGCAGGCCGAGGCGCTGCGTGCCGCCGTCGCCGCCGCCGACGCCGTCCTGCTGGTCACCCCCGAGTACAACGGCACCCTGCCCGCCGTGCTGAAGAACGCCATCGACTGGGCCTCGCGTCCGTACGGCGCCGGTGCGATCAAGGGTAAGCCGGTCGCCGTGGTGAGCGCGTCGATCAGCCCGAACGCCGCGGCGTGGGCGCACGGCGACACCGTCAAGTCCGTCGGCGTGGCGGGCGGCGTCGTCGTCGAGTCGGCGCATGCGCAGTTCGCGACCATCGGCGAGCGCTTCGCGCAGACCCATCCGGCCGAGGACGCCGAGGCGCTGACCCAGCTCGGCGCGACCGTGCACGAGTTGGTCGCCGCGGTGAACGGCACGTTGGTCACGGCGTAAGCTGGTCGTTCGGCAGGGCGTCGCATCCGTCACGGATGCGACGCCCTTTCGCTGTCCACCGAGTTTGCTGAAGACTCGCCGGTAGATGAAATCGTGATCTGAACCACTGTTTTCCCTGCTGGCCGGTGGCCCGTCCTGGGACTTACCGCGTGGGAATTACATCCGTGCGACTCGCAACACCTTGTGTTGTTCCCATCTGTCGGACACTAGGTGTAGTGTCTGTCGTACTGGAAGACGGTGTGGAGCCACCACTGATCGGGCCCAAGGGAAGGGGTTGCGAGCAGGGCTTTCTTCGCTAGATCCAGGAGTTTGCGCAGCATCACCCGTTCGTGCATTGCATACGGATCACAGGCTGTGGATCAGGCATAGGAGAGAGGGACTTCCATCATGACCATCACCGTGTACACCAAGCCCGCTTGCGTGCAGTGCAACGCCACCTACAAGGCTCTCGACAAGGTCGGCGTGGACTACGACGTCATCGACATCTCGGAGAACGACGAGGCGCGTGACTTCGTCATGGCGCTGGGCTACCTGCAGGCGCCGATCGTCGTCGCGGGTGACGATCACTGGTCGGGCTTCCGTCCCGATCGCATCAAGGCGCTCGCCGTCGCGGCTGCCTAGTTCGCACCGGTTCGCCGGTAAGGAGGCGCCATGCCCGAGCAGAGGACTCCGGGCGGGCTGGTCTACTTCTCCAGCGCTTCGGAGAACACTCATCGTTTCGTCGAGAAGCTCGGTCTCCCGGCAACTCGACTTCCGCTACACACCACCGCTGAATCGCCGCGGATCGACGAACCCTACGTGCTGATCACCCCCACCTATGGTGGTGGTCGGCACGTCATGGGTGGAGAGCGTCCCGACAAGGACCTCGTTCCGCGGCAAGTCGCCAAGTTCCTCAACGACCCACACAACCGCGCGCTGCTGCGCGGGGTGATCGCGGCCGGCAACACGAACTTCGGCGATACCTATTGCGTTGCAGGAGACATCATCTCGCAAAAATGCGGGGTGCCGTATCTGTATCGCTTCGAACTCATGGGAACCGCTGAGGACGTCGCGCGCGTCCGAGAGGGATTGGGATTGTTTTGGCAACAGCAACCACAGCACCGGCAGGCAAGTCAGCACGCCTAGAGCAGTCGGCGGTGCGCGGCGAGGCGGGCGAGGTGCTCGACTACCACGCCCTCAACGCGATGCTGAACCTGTACGGCCCCAACGGCGAGATCCAGTTCGACAAGGATCGCGAGGCCGCGCACCAGTACTTCCTGCAGCATGTGAACCAGAACACCGTCTTCTTCCACAATCTGGACGAGAAGCTGGACTACCTGGTCAAGGAGAACTACTACGAGACCGAGGTGCTCGACCAGTACGGTCGCCCCTTCGTCAAGCAGCTGTTCCAGCAGGCCTACGCCAAGAAGTTCCGGTTCCCGACCTTCCTCGGCGCGTTCAAGTACTACACCTCGTACACGCTCAAGACCTTCGACGGTAAGCGCTACCTGGAGCGTTTCGAGGATCGCGTGTGCATGGTCGCGCTGACGCTGGCCGCCGGCGACGAGGTGCTGGCGAGCAACCTGGTCGACGAGATCATCGACGGCCGGTTCCAGCCCGCCACCCCCACCTTCCTCAACTCCGGCAAGAAGCAGCGCGGCGAGCCCGTGTCCTGCTTCCTGCTGCGTATCGAGGACAACATGGAGTCCATCGGGCGCTCCATCAACTCCGCGCTGCAGCTGTCCAAGCGCGGTGGCGGTGTCGCGCTGCTGCTCAGCAACATTCGTGAGCACGGTGCCCCGATCAAGAAGATCGAGAACCAGAGCTCGGGTGTCATCCCGATCATGAAGCTGCTGGAGGACTCCTTCTCCTACGCGAACCAGCTGGGTGCGCGTCAGGGCGCGGGCGCGGTGTACCTGCACGCCCACCACCCCGACATCTACCGTTTCCTCGACACCAAGCGCGAGAACGCGGACGAGAAGATCCGCATCAAGACGCTCTCGCTCGGTGTGGTGATCCCCGACATCACCTTCGAGCTGGCGAAGAAGAACGAGGACATGTACCTGTTCTCGCCCTATGACGTCGAGCGTATCTACGGTGTGCCGTTCGCCGATGTGAACGTCACCGAGAAGTACTACGAGATGGTCGACGACAAGCGCATCCGCAAGTCGAAGATCAAGGCGCGCGAGTTCTTCCAGACGATCGCCGAGCTGCAGTTCGAGTCGGGCTACCCCTACATCATGTTCGAGGACACGGTGAACCGGGCCAACCCGATCAAGGGCAAGATCACCCACTCGAACCTGTGCTCGGAGATCCTGCAGGTCTCCACCCCCTCGGAATTCAACGATGATCTGTCGTATTCCAAGGTGGGCAAGGACATCTCGTGCAACCTGGGTTCGCTCAACATCGCCAAGGCGATGGATTCGCCCGACTTCGGTCAGACGATCGAGACCTCGATCCGCGCGCTCACCGCCGTCTCGGATCAGACCCACATCTTCTCGGTGCCCTCGATCGAGCAGGGCAACAACGAGTCCCACGCCATCGGCCTCGGTCAGATGAACCTGCACGGATACCTGGCGCGTGAGCGGGTCCACTACGGCTCCGAAGAAGGTGTGGACTTCACCAACATCTACTTCTACACCGTGGTCTACCACGCGATTCGGGCCTCGAACCTGATCGCCAAGGAGCGCGGCTCCGCGTTCGGTGGGTTCGCCGACTCCAAGTACGCCAGCGGCGAGTACTTCGACAAGTACACCGACCAGGCATGGGAACCCAAGACCGACAAGGTGGCTCAGATGTTCGCCGACGCCGGCGTGCGCATCCCCACCCAGGACGACTGGCGTCTGCTCAAGGCCTCGGTGCAGGAATACGGCATCTACAACCAGAACCTGCAGGCCGTGCCGCCGACCGGTTCGATCTCCTACATCAACCACTCGACCAGCTCGATCCACCCGGTGGCGTCGAAGATCGAGATCCGTAAGGAAGGCAAGATCGGCCGCGTCTACTACCCGGCCCCTTACCTGGACAACGACAATCTCGAGTACTACGACGACGCCTACGAAATCGGCTACGAGAAGATCATCGACACCTACGCCGCGGCCACCCAGCACGTGGACCAGGGTCTGTCGCTGACGCTGTTCTTCAAGGACACCGCCACCACCCGGGACCTGAACAAGGCGCAGATCTACGCATGGCGCAAGGGCATCAAGACGCTCTACTACATCCGCCTGCGCCAGATGGCTCTGGAGGGGTGCTCGCGCAGCACCTCGTCCGGCTCGATCCCGGCCAACAGCCGCCCCGCTCGCACGAGTTGAGCCTCGTTGGCGCGTGCGAGGAGCGCCCCGAGCCGGGGGTAGTCGACGGCGAGCCGTCCGGCACGACGCAGATCCAGTACGGCCCGCCCCGGGTCGTCGACGACCGACTCGGCGGGACCGGCGGGCTCGCCGGAGCC
>NZ_JBSGVG010000008.1:0-242324 GCF_053608345.1 Nocardia sp. NPDC055050 | reverse complement strand
TTGGTTTCTTCTTATTTAAATTTAGCTATTCCCTGCTTTTTTCGCTGGGGCCCCCGCGTGGTATATCCCCGTGGCGGGGCCGCTGCCGTCACCGGACATCATCTTGGTTACCGGGTCGTCAGCCTCGAAACGGTCAGTGAAGCCCATGTCCGGCACAAGCCCAGCTGGGACCGGTCGGGGTGCCGAGCGTCTGGTAGTAAGAGGTATAGATATTCGCATCTGAATATGTTTGCAACTCACGACACGGCGGAGAAGCGCAGCTGTGGGCTGTGAGGCAAGTGGGCTTCGCGATGAATCCGGAGCAGCAGAACCTGCAGTTACCGGCAAGGTCTGGGTAACGACCTGCGAGAAGGTGATATCCAACCGCCTTCGGCCCTACGTGGACCGCGGCAGCCGGTCGTCCGGGACCAAATAGGTGATGCCGAGATCGCGCAGCACGATGCCGGGCTCGCTCGCGTGAACCGGACCGAGCGCCTTCACCAGATCCACCGACGTCAGATGATCGGCCGGGTGAACCCCGTCGGTGGGATGGAAATCGACTGTGGCCGTGGCAGTTCCAGCTGCGGTGGTGGTGACCAGGCGATAGCGCAGCGCAACGGTGCCGGTGTCTCGGGTGCGGATCGAACGGTACGTGATCCGGTCGCCCAGGGTGTAGACGGCACCGGCCTGCGCGGGAATGTCGGAGCATGAGCCGGTGAAGGCGGCGTCTTCCAGTACACGCAGACCGGAGAAGTAGTAACCCGGCAACATCTCCTCCGGCACCGTGTTCCACGGATACAGGCCGTCGTCGGGCAGCTCGAGCTCCTCGATCAGTTCGATCCTGGTGATCTCCCGCGTCGCGGCGGCGAGCGAGCGGGTGAGCCGCGCCGCGACCGCCGACTGGAAGCCGCCGGTGGCGTGCAGGGTGGACGATCCGTCGCGGCAGGCGTCCCGCACCTCGTCCAGGGGGAGGGCTTCGAGGGGCAGCGCGGTCACCACGTCACGGCCCGCGCCGAGCTGGGCGACAACCGCATCGACATCGGCAGTCAGGTGGATGACCACCGCGGCCGAGGAAGGGGGCGCGACAGCGATATCGGGGTGCGCGGCGATCCGGTCGGCGAGCGGCCCGGCGCCGAGCACCGCGACCAGCAGCGGGGAGGTCATACTGTCTCCAGACGGTATCGAGGGCTCAGGTCGGGCGTCGCGACACCGGCCGGCGCCGCACACAGTTCCGGGATGACGTCGAGCATCGCCTTGACCGAGATGTCGGTGACCGCGGACCAATCGCCCTCGTAGGACTCGTCGTCGAGTTCGTTGCGCATCTCGATCCGGGCGGGGCTGCCGTCCAGCGTGATCACATGCCCGCCGGCCAGGCTGCGCGGATGATCCGGCCCGAGGTGGGCGTTGCCCGGGCCGACGTGCCAGCATTCGGCGTTGGTCATGAACAACCGGTCGCCGAGGTAGCCGCGGTAGCTCATGTGGATGGCGCCGACCGTGCCCGGCTCGATCACACTGCCGCCGGCCTGCACCCGGGTCCGCGCCGGCACGGGATAGACATGCCGTTCCACCCGCACCTCCTCGGCGCGGGCGCCGAACAGCGTGTGCGCGACGGTGGCGAGCACCGCGTCGAAGTAGAAGTGCTGCATGAGCGCGATGGCGTGGTCGGAGTCGACCGCGCTCAGCGGCATCCCGAAACCGAGGCTGGCCAGACCGCCCCACATGCCGTCCGGCGCGGCCGAAAGATCACCGACCTCCAGGAATTTCACCTCGCGCACCTCGTCGAGCAGCCCGGCCAGACGCAGCAGCAGTTGCTCCACCATGAGTCCGGGGTGCAGGCCAGTGCCGTGCAGCGATACCCCGCCCCGCAGGCAGGCAGCCTGAAGTCGCTCGCCTGTCGCTCGGCGTGGGATCGCCCGGTCCACCACCGGTGCGGCCAGACGCTCCAGGACCGGACCGGCGAACCGAAGCGGGCCCGAATCTGCCACGCGCATGAGCGTTTTCAGCGCCGACAGCGCCTTGGGCAACTGCGGCCCGAAGGCGCCTCCGGTCACCCGCATCTGCGCGACAGTGCGCAATACCTCCAGCGGCGAACGCGATTCGGACAGCCAGGTGGGCATGGCCGGATTGTGATAGGACGCCGCGGACACCACGTTCTTGCCGGACTCGAGCAGGTCGAGCACATCGGCATCGGCGCCCTGCACCAGAGACGGTGTCGTCGGCGTGTGCACGACGCAATCCGCTTTCAGTGCAAGGATTTCCGCCTTGGACGTAGTCGCCGTGATGCCCACCGGCGCCAGCCCGACCAGTTCGCCGATGTCCTTGCCGTGCTTGTGCGGGCTGAACACCTTGACTCCCACGACCTCGAAATCGGGGGATGCCAGCGCTGTGCGCAGCGCCCGCCCGCCCATATCGCCGGGGCCCCACACGATCAGCCGATACGGACGTGTCACAACCGCCTCCTTGCCGTTGGCGGTATTTCTAACACGCCAAGCCGTGAGATATATAGGCTTTGAGTCTCTTATTGTCTCGTTGCGCGATCTGCCGTAGCTTCACCTTCGAGTCAAAACGCTGAGTTCGTTCACGATGGCGGCAGCGCCAGAGGTGTCACTGTGCAGAATCAACCACCCGCAGCCGAGCTGCTGGAGTCCCTGGCCGAACTACTGGAGAGCACATTGCTGCCGGCCTTGCCACCCGCGCTGCAGCACCGTGCGCGGGTGGGGGCGAATCTGGCCAGGATCGTGCGGCGCGAGATCGATCTCGCGCCGGCGGCGACGCGGCACGAACACGAACTACTCGCCGCGGCCGACGACGAGCGCGCCCTGTGGCAGGCGCTTGTCGAGGTGGTGCGCGCCGACCTGGCGATCGCCAAACCCGGTTACGACAGCTGGGAGGGGCAGTGACCACCGATCTCGTCGCAGGTCTGGCCGAGTTCCTGACCCGGACCTGGGCCGCGCCTACGCGAGTAGACGAGCTGGAGTACCTTTCGGCCGGTGCGCGCCGACGCAATGTCGGCTTCACCGCGCACGTCGAGGGGGAGCGGGCCCGCAAGCTGGTCGCCACGCTCGTGCCTGCCGCCGTGCAGATCATGTCGGTCGAGGATGAGGCGGCGGTGCGTGAGCTGGCGCGCACGCACGGAGTGGCGGTGCCCGCGGTGGTGGCGGTCTGCGCGGATCCGGCCGTGGTGGGCGAGCCGTTCGTTGTCAGCGAGCACGTGGCCGGGGAGACCGTCCCGCGCAGGGTATTACGCCTCATCGCGGCCGCGGGCACCGCCGAGACGGTGGCCCGCGAGTGGGGCGAGGCGATGGGCAGGCTGCACGCCATCGATCCGGCCGTCGCTCCGCGCACCGTGCCCGCCGCGGGCGCCGATCCGGCCGCGGCCCTATTCGCCGCGGCCGAGGCGGACGTGCGTGTGCTGCTCGGCGACCGGCCGGTGTTCGAGCTGGCGCTGCGCTGGCTGGAACAGCGGCTCCCTGGCCCGCCGCCGCGCACCGCGCTGCTGCATACCGACCTGCGCAACGGCAATATCGTCGTCGCCGCCGACGGTTTGCGGGCCGTGCTGGATTGGGAGGGCGCTCAGCGTTTCGGCGACCCGATGCGTGACGTCGCCTGGCCCGCGCTGCGGATGTGGCGCTTCGGTGCGGACGAACGAGAGTTCGGCGGTTTCGCCGACCGCGCGAGCTTCCTGCGCGGCTACCAGGCCGCGGGCGGTGACTTCGACCTCGACAGATTCCGCTGGTGGAAGGTGATGGGCACGCTGGCCTGGGGCGTCGGCCTGGCCGCCCAGGCCGCCGCGCATGTCGACGGCAGCGTGCGCGACATCGTCATGGCCGCCAGCGGACGTCGTGTTTCGGAAATCGAGTGGGACCTGCTCATGCAGATTCGTCCCGAGGCGAAAGGTTAGGAGAGACAGTGGATTTCGAACTGCCCGAAGATCTGGCCGGATATCTGACCGAGCTGGATGCTTTCATCGAAGCCGAGATCGTCCCGCTCGAGCAGCAGGCCGACAACCTTCGTTTCTTCGACCACCGCCGTGAGGACGCCCGCACCGACTGGGACCGTGGCGGCCTGCCGACCGCGGAGTGGGAGCGACTACTGGCCGAAGCGCGTCGTCGTGCCGATGCCGCGGGCCACTACCGCTATGCCTTCCCGCGCGAGTTCGGCGGGCGCGACGGCACCAATCTCGGGATGGCCGTGATTCGCGAGCACCTGGCCGGCCGGGGGCTCGGTCTGCATTGCGACCTGCAGAACGAACACGCCATCGTCGCCAACAATGTGGGTCTGTTGCTGATGCTCGAGTACGGCACCCCGGCCCAGCGGGCCCAGTGGGTGGACGGACTGGCCGCGGGCACCAAGTTCTTCGCCTTCGGCATCACCGAGCCCGAGCACGGTTCCGACGCCACCCACATGGCGACCACCGCTGTCCGGGCGGGCGAGGACTGGATCATCAACGGCGCCAAGACCTGGAACACCGGAGTCCACATCGCCGACGCCGATCTGATCTTCGCCCGCACCGCGGGGCGACCCGGCGACGGACACGGCATCACCGCGTTCCTGGTGCCGACCGACGCGCCCGGCTTCCGGATCGAGGAGTACCTCTGGACCTTCAACATGCCCACCGACCACGCGCGCATCTCGCTGACCGAGGTGCGGGTCCCGAGTTCGGCGATCTTCGGGCAGGAGGGTCTCGGGCTCGGCGTCGTCCAGCATTTCTTCAACGAGAACCGGATCCGCCAAGCGGCCTCCAGTCTCGGTGCGGCGCAGTACTGCATCGACCAGTCCGTCGCCTACGCCAAGGAGCGCAAGCCTTTCGGCAAGCCGCTGGCAGTCAACCAGGCCGTCCAATTCCCGCTGGTGGAATTGCACACACAGTGCGAGATGCTGCGCGCGCTCGTTCACAAGACCGCCTGGTCCATGGACACCTACGGCACTTTCGCTGCCTCCGAACAGGTTTCGATGTGCAACTACTGGGCCAACCGGCTGTGCTGTGAAGCCGCCGACCGGGCCATGCAAGTGCACGGTGGTCTCGGCTACTCGCGGCACAAGCCCTTCGAGCACATCTATCGGCACCATCGGCGCTACCGCATCACCGAGGGGGCGGAGGAGATTCAGATGCGGCGGGTGGCCGGGTACCTGTTCGGGTTCATGGACCGAACCGCGGTCAAGGGGGTGTGAGTCCGCCTCCTCTATCGCCGCCTGGGTCGAGGCGAACTACACCGTGGTCAGCGTCGGCGGCACCACGGTCTACGGCCTCACCCAGTCGGTCGATTCGTGAGTTCGCCCCGGTGCGCGGGTGTTTCACGCACCGGGGATCGACCCGGCCGGTTCCATTCGAATTGGTATGGATAGCCATACCCGATGGTATGGTCGCCCCGTTCGGGTGGGCAACGGTGCCGCCCGGAAAGGGTTCGACCATGGAACATCCGATCGACCGCCGCCGGTTGCTACGCGCGGCGGGGGCGGGTCTGCTCGGCGCGGCGCTGCTCGAAATACCGGTCTCGGCCGTCCCGCCCGGCGTACGAAGTCCACTGTTGTTTCATTCCCCGCAGGTCGAACCGTTCGTCGACGAGCTACCCCGGCTGCCCGTGCTGCGGGGCGCCCGGCTCGATCTCATCGCCTCGACCACCACCCATCGCTTCCACCGTGACCTGCCGGAATCGGCGGCACTCGGCTACAACGGCCTGAGCTATCTGGGCCCGACGATCGAGCATGCGGTGGGCACAGCACTGCGGCTGCGGTTCGAGAATCGGCTGACCACCCACCCGCTCGCCGACGACGTCGACACCAGCCTGCACGGCGTCGCAGCGAGTTTCCGCACCGCCGCACCGTCATCGCTGCACCTGCACGGCGGTGTGACACCGCCCGACAGCGACGGGCACCCGGAGCAACTCGTCTATCCCGGCGGCGGCATCGACCACGAATTCCCGCTGGCCCAGGACGCAGGACACCTCTGGTATCACGACCACGCCATGGGTATCACCCGACTCAACGTCTACGCCGGGCTGGCCGGAATGCTGCTGCTGCGCGACGAATTCGACACCGGCGAACCCGGCAATCCGCTCGGCCTGCCCGCAGGCGAGTTCGAGATTCCCCTCGTCCTGCAGGAGAAACTGTTCACTGCCGCTGGGCAACAGTCGGTCCGTTCGACTCCGATCGTGCCGGCAGGCGGATGGGAGGGCGGTGCGGTGGGCGACATCGGTCTGGTCAACGGCAAGATCTGGCCGTACCTGCCGGTCGCCCGTGGTCTGTACCGGTTCCGGGTGCTCAACGCGGCGTCGTTCAGTGTGTGGAATCTGTTCTTCGGCAACCGGATGCGGTTCTGGGTGATCGGCGGCGATCACGGGCTGCTCGACGCCGCGGTCGCCGTCCGCGAGTTGCGGTTGTCACCGGGCGAACGGGTGGACGTGCTCGTCGACTTCGCCGAGTTGGCGCCGGGCGAGACCGTGGAGCTGTGCAACGACGAAGCACCGGTATCCCAAGCCGCGATCCTCGGCGAGGTCGCGATGCCGAGGTTCTGCCAGTTCCGGGTGCAGGATCGGCCGGGTTGGTCCGGCGGCGTGCCGCAACGGTTGCGCGGCGGGGCATTTCAGCCGCCGATGGTGCCGCCGATCGAGACGCCGACGGTCATTCGCGATGTCACCGTGAGTCAGCCCTACGAACTGCGGGTGCCGCCGGCGATCATGTCGCTCAACAACCTCACCTTCACCAGTCCCGAGATCGAAATGCCACGGCAGGGCACCGTCGAGCAGTGGAACATCATCAACATCACGCCCGATCCACACCCGATCCACTTGCACCTGGTCACTTTTCGCATTCTCGGCCGGACGCCGCTGCGGACTCTCGACTATCAGAGCGCGTATCCGCAGCCACCGATCGGGACCAGGTGGGCGCCGTCGGCCGATGGCTTCCTGGCCGGTCCGATGCAGCCGCCGCAGCCGTGGGAAGCGGGCCGCAAAGACATCGTTCGCGTCGATGGCGGCACCGTCACCAGCATCATCGTCCGGTTCCCGACCGCGGCCGAATTGGGCTTCGATCCGGACGCGACGTTCCCGCGCCGGGTTCCGACCGAGCTCGCTGGGGGCCACGATCACGGCGACCACCGGCAATCCGACCATGCGACCAGTGCGCTGCAGGGCTATGTCTGGCACTGCCACCTGCTCGACCACGAAGACCACGACATGATGCTGCGATACCGCATTGTGCCGTAGCGGGTGGAGATCGGCGCATGAACGGGGTCGCGACGCGGTGACCTGCGCTCGGTGGCTCCGAACCACCGGTACATGATGGCGCACCGCGCGTTACCGTAGGTCGCGATGGCGTACGCGGCCATTGCGGGCCCGGATGGCTGTGTGACTCCGAAAACCACTGAGTCATAAGCGATGCCGAGACCGAACCCCGCGCTGCCGATTCCGGCGCTCGCGGCGACCGCGGTGCTGCCGGCGGCGGGTGTGGTGCTGTGGCGAAAGGAGGGGGTTGCGGTTCCCGCCAAGGGGGGCCGGCTCTGTGACCTGCGGCTTGCCAAGTATCCGGTTGATCGCCAGGTACCGTTGCGCGGTGAACCCAGCTGATGTGCGACTCCTGAAAGACGGTGATCTCGAGACCCGCGAGGACAATCTGCGGCTCCTGCTCGTGCGGGCTGAGGACGGCGACGCATCCGCCGAGGAGACCCTGCGCGCGCTCGTTCGCGACTATCCCGACTACCATCGGTCGCTCTACAGCAGGGCGCTGAACCGGGCGGAGGTCTTCGGTGACGACACCCTGCGCGAACCCCTGCTCGCGTCCCTCGCCGACACCCGTTACAACTGCCAGGCATGGGCCGCGATGGGCTGCGCGGCCCTCGGCATCCGCGATGCGGTTCCCGGCTTGGTCGCGATGCTGGACCACCCACAGGACATCGCCCGCGACCAGGCGGTGATCGCCCTCGGCGTCCTCGGCGACGAAGCGGTGGTCCCGGCCCTCGCGCCCCTGCTGCAGGACTCGATCAGCGGAATGCGCGAACGCACCGCCGAAGCCCTCGGCATGATCGGTGGTGATGCGGCACTGGCAGCGCTCTGGGACGAGTTCGAGAACCGCCGCTACTACCGCATCGGCTACATCGCCAGTGCGTTGTCGGAGTTCGCTCCCGACATCATCCCGAGGCTGATCGAGGCGGCCTCCAGCGACGATCCCGACAAGCGGTACTGGGCGGCCGTCGCCCTCGGTTCGACCGGCGACGATCGCGCCGTGCCGACACTGGAACGACTGATGGCCAACGATCGCGGCTCTACCGTCTTCGACGGCATGGTGAGCGTCGCCGCGAAGAAGGGCCTGCGCACGCTACGCAGAATCCAAGCCGCGATCGCCGCGCGCGAATCCTGAGCGTTCAGCTCGAGAAACGTTGTCGGTGGCGGGCGATAGTCTCGTCCGGTGTCAGTGAATATCGATGTCGCCCTGACTGTTCGGGGGCTCGCGAACGAACGCGAGTGGGTGGGAATGACCGACTTGCTCGTCGAAGTGTTCAAGGACGAGCGGTTGGAAGACGAGGTGTTCGTCTGGATGGGGGAGACCGAGGACGGTCTGTTCGTCCGCGCGGACTCGGACTACCCGGTGATCTTCAGCGGATTCTTCCGCTGGAGTGAGGCTTTCGAAGATCGCCTCACTCGTCGGGTGACGGCGCTCGTCCCGCAGGCCCGCGTGGCTTTCGACTGGGGGTATCCGGATGAAGAATGACAACACCGGCCACGAATGGCCCGACGTACTGCCGGAAACAGCGCCGGCGATACACAGAAATCTGGACGTGACGGTCGGCGGGCGCACCCTGACCACACTCACCCGCACCCAGCTGAGCTATTGGATCAGCAAACTGCAATACAGTCGCGGCGGCCCGTTTATGACGGTATCCCGTCCTGACCACCCTGAATTCATCCAGACCTACCGTCACAGCGACACCGATTTCTACCTCGAGATCCGCTCACCCGATTCCCTCGACGAACTGGCATCGACAACGTTGCGCGATGGTGAATCGGCCGCCGAGCTGATCTGGGAGTGGTTGGAACGCAAGGGAACCGCCTGGGCGTAGGTGGATCCGACAACTCATAGGATCTTCGACGGCCTCGGTCCGTGAAACTCGTGAACCGGCGACTCGCGGTGCTGGTGGCCGAAACCACGACAGGCTCTCGTACGGTGGTGGCATGGGCGCACGGATGGTGGTTGTCGGGGCGGATGCGACGGGGATGGCGGCAGCGTCGCAGGCGCGGAGATTGCGCGATGCCGGTGAGCTCGAGATCGTGGTGTTCGAGAAGGGGCACCATTCCTCGTATTCGGCGTGCGGGATTCCGTATTGGGTGGCCGGTGATGTTGCCCATGCCGATCATCTGATCGCGCGCTCGGTGGCCGAACATCGCGCTCGTGACATCGACCTGCGGATGCGGACCGAGGCTCTCGAGATCGATCCGGTGGGGCGACGGGTCCTGTCTCGCGATCTCGACACCGGCGTACAAGCGTGGACGGGTTACGACCAGCTCGTGTTGGCCACGGGGGCGACACCGATCCGTCCGCCACTGCCCGGTATCGACGCCGAGGGGGTCTACGGGGTGCAGACCCTCGACGACGGGCAGGCGCTGATCGAAGGCCTGGAGTCTGCCGGCGGGCGTAGAGCCGTTGTGGTGGGTGCGGGCTACATCGGTGTCGAGATGGCTGAGGCGTTGGTGCGTCGGGGGTTCGAGGTCACCATGGTCACTCGGGGCGCTGAACCCATGTCCACGTTGGATCCGGATATGGGTGCGCGCGTGCGAGAAGCCATGGAGGGAATGGGAATACGGGTCGTTCGCGGTACCGAGGTAACCGGAATGCGGACCTCGGAGGAGGGCAGGGTCCGCGCCGTGACGACCGCCGACACCGAGTACCCGGCCGATGTGGTCGTGCTCGGGATCGGCGTGCAACCGGCGACCGAGCTGGCGCGTCGGGCCGGGCTTCCGCTGGGGGAGAGCGGTGGTCTGCTCACCGATCTCGCTCAGCGCGTGCGCGGATACGACGACATCTGGGCCGGCGGTGACTGCGTGGAGGTGCTGGACCTGGTGTCGGGCTCGCTGCGCCACATTCCGCTCGGCACCCACGCGAACAAGCACGGGCAGGTGATCGGATCAGGAGTCGGCGGCGGATACGCCACCTTCCCCGGCGTGGTCGGTACCGCCATGAGCAAGGTCTGCGACCTCGAGGTGGCGCGGACCGGCCTGGGAGAGGACGACGCTAGGCGGGCGGGGTTGCAGTTCCACTCCGTCACCATCGAATCCACCGGTCGCGCAGGGTATTTCCCCGGCGCGGAACCCATGACGGTGAAGATGCTCGCCGAACGTCGCACCGGGCGGCTGCTCGGCGTGCAGATCGTCGGCTACACCGGTGCCGCCAAGCGAATCGACATCGCGGCAGTGGCGCTCACCGCCAGAATGACGGTGGAGCAGGTGACCGCGCTCGACCTCGGCTACGCCCCACCGTTCTCCCCGGTATGGGACCCCGTCCTCGTCGCGGCTCGGGCGGCTGTGCGTGCGGTGGCGACGGGTCACTGACGCGGAGGAGTCACCAGAAGTCGGGGGCGAGACCCCACGACGCGCATTCTGCCGTCAGCAGCTCACGCAGGGCGGTGCGGCTGGGAAAGCGGTCGGGGTCGGCGCCGGTGACAGCCAAGGTGACCGTGTGGCCGTCGGTGGAGAAGGAGAGATTCACACCTACCTCCACTCGGCGGAACATGGCGGTGTCGTTGGTGCAGACGACAGGCCGCATGAGGACGGCGGAGGCGTGATGACCTGCGAAATCGGCTACGCCACTGGCAGTTTCGCCGAGGTTTGTGCACAGGCATTCTGGGGCCTTGGCGGTGCGCGCGAAACGACGGAGGACGAAACGGGGCAGGATCATCTGCAACGGCTGGAGGTGTTGCAGAGCGGGTGTGGTCGCCGGGTCGCGATAGGCGGTAGCGGCGCGCTTCACAGCCGAGCGAACGGCGGCGAGGTCGATGCGTTCGCCGGTGCGGTAGGTGACCGAGATCGGCAGGCCGGTGGTGGCATTGGCCCGGGGATCGTCGGGGATGCGCATCGAATGGGGGATGTCGACGCGGATGCCGGCGGTGTCACCGACGCGCCCGCTGCGCCCGAGGAGACCGGCTCCCAGGGCGATCAGGAGCCCGTTCGTGGTGCCGGAATGCCGTGTGGCGGCGGCGTTCCACTCCGCGAGATCGACCTGGACCACCAGATCCGCCGGTGACCACTGGGCCGGCAGGGGCAGCTCGGGCAGCGCGGGGCGAGGGTTGCGGTCCGGCTCGATGACGCCACGGGTGGCGATCGCCGCGCGAATCCCGTGTGCGACCGCACGTAGCTGGCGGCCCGCGTCGATAAGATTCGCACCCAGCGTGTTGCGTGGCTGTGTCCCGACCAGCAGGCCCGAACCGGTTGTCACGTCCGGGCTCTCATCGAGCCGCGCCAGTGCGTCGCCCACGGCGAACAGCACCGCGCCGCCGTCGGATGCCACATGCGAGGTGACCAGTGACACCAGCGTCCCACCCGCCGTGGTCGGCGCCGCGGACAGTCGCCACACCCGACCGGTCTCGGGATCGAAGTCGACCCGGCTCTGCGCGAAGTACCAGTCTAGGATCTCCTCGTCGGCGACGGGCACCGAATCCCAGCCCAGCGGAAGCGATTCCGTCGCGGGCAGCCAGTAGGGGCGGGCGAACGGTACCCGGGCCGGTTGCACGCGCCGGGCCAGGAAACCCTGGGCCAACCGGGTGTGGAATCGGGTGAGCAGTTCAGGGTCGAGGGGCGCGTCGAACCGCCACGCGAGCTGATTGACCAGGGCGTTGCCGTAGAGGCTGTGCAGCTTGAGGAACAGGTCGTCGTCGGCGGTGAGCCGGTTGACACCGACCCGGGAGATGACGGGCGGGGTCGACATGGTGAGTGTCATCAGAACTCCTCAGCGAGCACGCAGGGTGCGGACGGTCAGGGGTGCGAAGACGGCGGCGATCACGAGCGAGGCCACCACCGACCACAGGGCGTCGGTGCCGATGACGCCGTTCTCGGCGAGCCCGCGCACCGCGGACACCAGATAGGACACCGGGTTGTAGTCGGAGACGTAGCGGAGCCAGGTCGGCATCGCCGACTCGGGCACCAGGGCGTTGGAGGCGAAGCTCAGGAAGGTGAGCACCAGCATCGACATGCCTTGGACCGCGGCGGGTCTCGATACGGTGACGCCGATGAACGCGAACAACCAGCTGATCGCGGTGGTGGCCAGGACGACGAGCACCGCACCGGCGGCGAACCCGACCGGATGATCGGGCCGATACCCCATCGCGAACCCCACGATCACCACCGTGGTCGCGGCGATGACATACCGGGTCGCCCCGGCCAGCAGCGCTCCGGCGACCGGTGCGGATCGGGCGATCGGCATGGCGACGAACCGATCGAAGACCCCGGACCGAATGTCTTCGGACAACTGCACGCCGGTCGCGACCGACGACGTCAGCACGATCTGCACCAGCACGCCGGGAATCAGAATCGGTAGGTAGGCCTGCATGCTGCCCGCGATGGCAGTGCCGAAGATGCTGCCGAACAGCAACGGCCCCACAATGGGCAGCAGCAGCGCGTCGTAGAGCAACTGCGGGCTGTGCCGGAAGGTGAGCACACCGCGCCACGCCATCATCAGCGACTGGAACAGCGAGGCGCGCAGGCTGACATGGGTGATCCGGGGACGGCGGTCGATCGTCGGTGCCGCGGTGAGCTCGACGGTGCTCTCGGCGATGGTGGCAGTCATGGTGGCCTCGGTCTTTCGGATCAGGCGGCGACGCGGTCGGTGCCGGTCAGCGCGAGGAAGACCTCGTTGAGATCGGGACGGTCGACAGCGAACCCGCGCAGTGCGATGCCCGCGCCACGGCAGGCGGCGACGATATCGGCGGCGGTGCCCGCATCGGTGAGTGCGACGGTGAGCATGCCCGCCGACGACCCTTCCGGCACCTCGCCGGTGAGCGAGACGATGATGGCCTCCGCGTGGGCGGATCGGGCGGGGTCGGCGAGTTCCAGGCGCAACACCTGATCGCCGATGGACGACTTCAACTCGGCCGCGGTGCCCTCGGCGACGATCGTGCCGCGGTCGATGACGGCGATCCGGTCGGCCAGCGCGTCGGCCTCTTCGAGGTACTGCGTGGTGAGCAGAACGGTCGCGCCGCGGGCGACCAGACGCCGGATCACGCCCCACATCTTGTCGCGGGTGTGCGGGTCGAGTCCGGTGGTCGGCTCGTCGAGGAAGATCAGCGGCGGATCGGTGATCAGCGTCGCCGCCAGATCGAGCCGCCGGCGCATACCACCGGAGAACTGGTTCACCGGCCGGTCGGTGACCTTCGACAGCTCGAACTCCTCGAGCAGCTCGGCACTGCGGCGTGCGGCATCACGGCGGGACAGCCCGAGCAAGCGCCCGAAGAGCCGCAAATTCTCACCGGCGGTGAGGGTTTCGTCGACGGAGGCGTACTGGCCGGTGAGCCCGATCATCGAGCGCACCGCGGTCGCGTCGCGTGTGATGTCGTAGCCGAAGATCTCGGCGGAGCCGCGATCGGGACGGACCAGGGTCGCGAGCATGCGCACGGTGGTGGTCTTACCCGCGCCGTTGGGGCCGAGCAGGGCGAACACGGTCCCCGCCGCGATGGTGAGGTCGACGCTGCCGACGGCGGTGAAATCGCCGTAGGACTTGCCGAGACCGGTGGTGCGGATGGCGATGTCGGTACTCACAGTTGCCTCCCGGCGGAATGGAGCAGTTCAGGGGCGTCCGGCGAACCCAGCAGCGCCTCGACGGCATCGGCGGCTCGCTCGACACCGTCGGTGGTGAAACCGGCGGCCCAGGAGGCCGCTCGCTCGACCACGTCGGGACGCGAGACCTGGTCGAGTAGTGCGTCGAGGCGTTCGGCGGTGAGCTTCGTCGCGGGAATCGTGGCCGCGAGACCGAGCCGCCGCAACGCCTGGCCCCAGTAGGGCTGGTCGGCCTGGACCGAGCAGATCACTTGCGGCACACCCGCTCTCAGTGCGGCCGCCGTCGTCCCGGCGCCGCCGTGGTGCACGGCCGCGGCGCAACGACGCAGTATCCGAGCGTGATCGATGTGACCGACGATCGCGACGGCATCCTCGAATCCCGGATCGATCCTCGCCCAGCCCGACGCCAGCAGCAGCCGACGGCCCCGCCGGGCGCACACCTCGCGCAACATCGCGACGAAGGCAGCCGGATCGCCGACATCCATGGAACCGAACCCGACATAGATCGGCGCGGTTCCCGCATCGAGCCACGCATCGAGATCCTCGGCCCCGGCCGCGGTGGCGGCAGGTGCGTGGCTCGCGAAACCTGGTACACCGGTGAGGAATCCGTCCACATCGGTCAGGAATCCCGTGAACGGGCCCGGCAACTGCTGACGCAGACCAGGGAACAACCGCGGGTCATAGGCCTGGATTCGCGCAGTCGCCCCAGCTTCGTCGGACGCTACCGATGACGCTGTCGCCGCCCGAGCGGGCGGCCGCCCGCTCGGCAGAACGGGGGCCAACGCGGCCGCACGTGCCCGTGCCAGGAGCGACCACCCCCCTCGGTGCACGAACCCGGGAAGCCGGTCCGCCCAGCGCACCGGCGCGACCGGGACCGTACTGTTCGGCTGGATCGGGAAGAAGTGCACCGCCGCGAACGGCAGTCCGAGCGCCCGCGCCACCGCCTCGGCCACTTCCTCGCCTGCCATCCCCGCGACCACCAGGTCATGTCCGGGTGCCAGTGCGCGCAGGTCGTGAAGCTGCTCGGGCACGCCACGCCGTTGCAGATCGAACAGCGCCCGTAGCCGGGCGCGCGGATCGCGGCCGGCGAACCGTCGATCGGTGCGCTGTGCCACCAAGAGGTCGGCCGTATCGCAGCCGAACGGCACCGCCGCAACCCCGTGGTCACGGGCGAAGGCGACGAGGTTCGGGGCGAGCGCCAAGGTCACGTCGTGACCGCGCGCACGCAGCGCACGAGCCAGCAGGATGCCGGGCTGGGCGTCTCCTCGGCTGCCGGTGAAGGCCAACAGGGGGCGCATCCGCTCACCCCGCCTGCACGGCGACACGCAGCGTGTCGGCTCGCAGTGCTCGGGCATCGGTCGGCATCGGTGTTTCCGCCACCACCGACGGCGGCAGTCCGTCGGCCGCCGACCCCGCATGAACCGCTGCGGACGGTTGGCCGGCGCCGGCCTGGTCGACCGCCGGATCCGCGTGCACCGCGGCCGTGATCGACGACAGTGCCTGACCGAACGCGGTCAGGAACTCGTCCATGACCTCGGCGGGGAAGCCGGCGGGATACCGTGTCGACACGTACAGGCCGTCGGCGGCGCGCACAACCCACAGGAACACCTCGTCGGCCGAGTACGACTCGGCCCGCAGGGTCCGTCCGCGCAGGTCGGCGACCAATTCGTAGCCGGGCAGTACGCGGATGTCGAGGAAGGAGATGCCGAAACGCGGCGTCTCGGCGACATCGAGCAGGTCGAGGACGCGCGACCAGGAGGCGTCGTTGGCGGTGCGTGAACGACGCAGTGCGGCCCGCGCCAGATCCATGGCTCCGGCGATGCCGACACCGGGGGTGAGCGCGATATCGACCGGGACCACATTGACGAACCAGCCCATCGACTCCAGCCAGCGCAGATCGGGGCGGGTCGCGATCGGCATCGCGGTACGCATCCGGTCCGCGCCGAACCGCCGCTGATTGGCCACCGCCAGCGCGGCGAACACCGCCACCGACATCCGGTGGCGCACCTGGTCGAGAACCGCTTCGACCTGCTCGAGTTCGGGGAGATCGAGCAGCCGTCGCGACACACTGGGCTGGGGCAGATCCGCGCGCGCGGGCCGCTGGGCCTGCGGGGCGAAGCGCGGCATGGCACCGTCGGCGAGGAATTCGCGCCACGTCGCGACCGCGGGCGAATCCGGACCGAGTTCGGCCGCGCTCGCTCGCTCCAGGACGGCGAAGTCGGCCGCGCTACCGAAGGTGACCGACTCGCGCGACGCCTCGCCCGCCATGACCTCCCGGTAGAGCGTGCGCAGTTCGAGGATCAGGATGGCCTGTGCGTAGGCGTCCATCACGGAATGATCGGCCGCGACGAGGACGGTGAAGTCACCGGTGCCTGCGTGCTCGACCGTGGCGGCCAGGCAGTGCGGCCACACCAGTGGCGACAGGCGCTCTTCGAGTGTGCCGCTGAGGAATTCGTTGATCCGGGTACCGTCGGTGCAGTCGGCAACGGGCTGTTCGATGATATCGACGGCGGTGGGCGCGGCGACGAGTCTGCGCGGCTCGCCCGCCGATGCGGTGGTCACCGTGGTGCGCAGACCCTCGTGCCTGGCATGCCAGCGCCGCAGCGTCTCACGCCAGGTGGGACCGTCGAGCGGGGCGTCCATCTCGAAGACGGTGCCGATCCAGCGCCCGCGACCGGGCAGCGGATCGGTGGGATCGACGCTCGCGCAGTAATCGGCGTGCACGCTGGTGAGCGGGCGATCGTCGGGCTGCCACGCGTCGGCGGCGAGCTCGGGCGTCCACATCGACAAAGCGCCTGAACGGATTTCGAATTCGGACAGGTGGGTGTATTCCATGACCGGTTCACCTCGTGACGAATGCATGCCGAAGCGGCGGAAGGATGGGGGAGGAGAACACCGCACTGTGTCACCTGCTGCGTTGAACTTCGGCGGTGAAAACATTTCCGTGAAGCCTCGGCGAGATTGATCGTATATGTGATTCTGCTGAGAGCGGCACAGTGATGGGCATCACGGTTTAGCTGAACAAAACTCTGTTGCCTGCCGCTTTTCGCGATTGCGGCACGGATTCACCTGTCCTGCATCGGGGTTGGAAAAGGCCGTATTCGGGTACGTGATTGTCTGTCTATATTTTGTTCATTCCGGATGGGATGATTTTTGTAGGCACCATCACACTGTCGGCAGCCGTCTGTACAGGTGCGTTTCCCTGATGTTCACCTGGCGCGTTTCATATGGGCATTTCGCTATATGGCGACCGGTGCATCCGATGATCGGCTGCCGGAATTATCCGGTCACGGCGATCGGGCTCGTCACCGGAGACCATCATGGTCGCTGTCATCTGTCCGTTATCACAACGTTGCTCACTCGATGCCGGTTGCTATGGTGAACGCGCGAAGTGTTCGTTCGGATGTGAAGGAAGACAATGGGAAGCACTGCCCTCGACATCATGGCGTTGGTCCTCAACCGCGTCACCGAGTTCTGGAACTGGATGGCGACCGGATCGTCGGGATTCCCGCCGCTGTGATCGGCTGACATCACGTGGTGTCCGCGAAACCCCTGGAGGCCGTTGGCCTTCGGGGGTTTCGCCGTCACTGCGGGGGCGGGGCGCTCGTAGAGTGGGCTGATGACGACGGTGGGGACGGTTCGGGCGCCACGGCGATGGTCGGTGACGATGCGGGTCACCACCGGGGCCGCGACGGGGGCGATCGCGCTGATGCTAGTGGTCGATGCCACGCACATCGACGTTCTCGGCTGGGTTCTCGCGGTACTGATACTGCTGGCCTGCGGGCTGTCGTGGATGATTCTGGCGCCGATCGGGTGTGCTCGGTATCGGGAGTACCGAGCCGTCGCCGTCGCGCCGGTAGTGGTGATCGCCGGGCTGGGTCTGGTGTGGTTCGGGTTGCCGGAGAAAGTCGGGTGGTGGCTGTCGGCCGACGCGATGACCGATGCCGCGCAGAGCTGCCGGGAATCCGAGGAAGAGTGGTTCGGGGTCATTCGGACCGACAGGGTCAGGTCCAGTGACGGCGGGTGCCAGTTCACTATCGACGACATGGCGATTGTGGGCGGTCTGGCCTACTTCCCGCCCGGAACTCCGCCGCCGGATCACGGCGGTGCGGGATATCAGCCCGTCTACACCCCCTATGACGGGAACTGGCACCGATTCGCGGTGACGATGCACGACCACCCCTGACCTCCGTGCCGAGTGCCCGATTCATGTCGGACCCCGGCGTTACCGTTGTCGCACAACCCGAGTCGAGGGAGGGTGGCGATGGCCGAGAAGATGCGCGAACGTGCGCAGCGCCCGGAGGATCTGAGTCGGCTGGTGGTCGAGCGATTGAACGCCGGTGATGTGGACGGACTCGTCGAGCTGTACGAGTCCGACGCGGTGCTCGCACTGCCCGACGGTGTCGTCGCGACGGGCGTGGACGAGATACGGGCGGCGTACGCGCGGCTGGTCGCCGATCGACCGGTGTTCCAACCCGGGCACCAGGCGCCCGCCTTGCTCGCGGGCGATCTAGCGCTGACGTCGTCGCGGTTGCCGGGAGGCACCGGCGCGACCGTCGAGGTGGCGCGCAGACAACCCGACGGGAGCTGGCGCTGGATTCTCGATCAACCGAACGCGCCCTGGGTGGTCAGCGAAGCGGGAGAACGGTCGAACGTGCCCGGATGATCAGTTCGGGCTCAGGCCGGTCGCGAAGACGACGACGACCTTGTCGTCGGTCACCTCGCTGACCCGCACATCGGTTCCGTTGCTGGCCTGCGACTGGCCGACCGGAACCGTGATCGGCTGACCGCCGACGCTCAAGGTGACCATGTCACCGTTCACCGCGACGAGCTCCACGTCGATACCGAGCACCGAGGCTTTGGCGCTCACTCCACGATCGAAGGTGACGGTGCACCCGCTCACACTGCATTCGGAGGTGGTACCGGGTCCGGTCATCGTGCACGCGGAAACAGTGAGGGGAAGCAGGAGGGCGAACGCGGAGAGCGTGATCAGCCGTCGAACAGGCATGGCGTCAGTGTAGTGCGTCGAAGACACAACGGAACGGTCTCACCAGGTTGCCCGCCGATCACACCGGGAATACCGTCGCTGTGAGGTAACTGGCATCGCAGCATCGGTGCCGATCGTGTCGGGCGGACGACCGGCCAGCCGGGTGTTCACCCGCGGGTCGGCCGAGATCGGGAGGTGGCGCACGATGATCGCGAGCGAAATGACTGTTGCCAGTCGCTGGTGGTGGCGTCCGGGGTGGACGCCGGGTCGTTCGTTCTACAACTGGCAGATCATGCCGACCCAGCCGGTCGCCGACAAGCTGGTCGAGATCTTCGCGCCCACGTTGTCACGCCTGCCCGGACTCGAACAGGTCGATGCCGCCCGGCTGCGGATCGGCGTGCAGGGCATCGGGTTCGCCGACGGGGTCAAAGGGGTGCACCTGGCGGCGCTGGTGGCGGGCGCCCGCGACCTGCTCGCCGAACTCGCGCCGTTCCAGCTCGCCTTCGGGCCGCCCGAGGTCACCGCCGAGACGATCCGGCTGCCGGTCACTGTGTCGGAGGAACTGCTGCGGGTGCGCGCGGATCTGACCGACGCGCTGACCGATGTGTGGATCCGCGAGCGGATCCCCGATTTCGGGGAGCCGCTGCGTCCCTACCTGGCGCTGGCCCACGTGACCCACCCGTCGCCGGTGCACGAGATCCGCACCGCGCTCGCCGAGGACGGGTTCGCCGACTTCGCCCTCGACGACACCGTCTCGGCGGTCTCGATGGTCGAAATGCAGTGCGAGGACGGACGTTACGACTGGTCCGACATCAGCACCGCCGAGCTGTTGCGGGAGCCGGACCCGGTCGTCGAGCAGAGCGTGTTCGACGACCCGCTGTTCGGTCCGCTGCGGCAGCCGACGGTGGCCGCGTTCAAGAGTTGAGCCGCGGCGGCGGCGCGCCGTGCGGAAGCCGCGGCCCCACCGCGAGCTGGGCGCCGGCGATGCGCCCGTGTCCCCACCCGAGCTTCTCCCGATATCGACCGATGTGCTCGGTGGGGACCGGCGCGTCCGGTGGCAGCGGGGTCACCTCGGGCGCGACGTAGAGCGCGTCGGTGGGGCAGTACGCCTCGCACATGAAGCAGGTCTGGCAATCGGATTGCCGTGCGATAACCGGGATCCCGCCGTCGACGCGGTCGAAGACGTTGGTGGGGCAGGCGCTCACGCACTTGTCGCAGCCGATGCAGTCCTGCGCGCGCAGTAGTTCGATCACGACGCCACCGCCAGACCCGAGTTGTGCGCGTCCGACGGATCGACCCACGGCCGGTCGAGACCGCCCGAGTGCAGGTGGTGATGCTGTGCCGCGTCGAGGTCGGGATGATCGGCGCGCTTGCTCATGCCGCGAGTCTCGGTGCGCGCCAACGCGGATCGGTACACGAGACGTCCGACCGCGGTGATCGCCGCCGCTTGCCGGGCCCTGACCCGCTCGTCGCCGGTCCCGCCGCCGAGACCGGCTGCCGCGACGTCCCACAGTTCGTCGAGGCGAGCCAGTGCGGGGCGCATCCGGTCACCGTGGCGCAGGTAGTTCTTCTCGAAGGGGATCAGCTCGTCCTGCGCGGCGGCGACGACTTCCGCCGCGGTCACCGACGGTGCGTCGCCGGGGCGCAGGCCGACCCCGCCGATGCCGTGCACCGCACCAGTGGATCGGGCCGCTGTCACAGCATGTTCGGCGGCGCCCGTGCCTGCCCAGCTTCCCGACGACATCGCCCACGCGGCGTTGTGGCTCCCGCCTCCGGTGAAACCACCGCAGATGCGTTCGCGGGTGGCCGCGTCCCCCGCGACGTAGAGGCCGGGAACCGTTGTCGCGCAGTCGTCGTCGACCACGTCGATGCCGCCGGTGCCGCGCACCGTGCCCTCGGCGAGCAGGTCGATCTCGAATCGGTCGGTGAACGGATCGATGCCGCGCCGGTCGAACTGCAGGAAGAAGTTCGGCTGACCGACCCGCATCTGCGCCTGCACGCTCTCGTCCGCGCGATCCAGCTGGGCGAACACCTTCTCCTGCAGGAGGGTTCGGGCGATCACCGAGCGGCCCTTCGTCGACCCCGCCTCCTCGAGCACCCTGCCGTCCTCGCCGAAGAAGGTGGCGTAGCCGTAGTAGGCGGTCTTGGTGATGGTGGAACCCTTGGGCACGATGGCATAGGCGTTGGAGAATTCCATACCGGAGAATCGCGCGCCGGCCTCGGCCGCCATCAGCGCGCCGTCACCGGTGTCGACGTTGGTGCCGAGGGCACGCGAGAGGAACGCACAACCACCGGTCGCGAGTACCACCGCTCCCGCGGTGATCCGGTAGTCCCGGTCGAGTTGACGCTGGTAGCCCGCCGCGCCGCGCACCGCGCCCGCTTCGTCGACCAGCAGTTCCAGCGCGGGGGAGTGATCGTGGACCTGGACGCCGAGCCGGGTGAGCCACGCGCGCATCCGGCGCATGTACTCCGGCCCCTGGACGCCCGTCCGCAACTGCGCACCGGTGGCCGGGTCGACCGGGAACGGATAGCGGCCCTCGACGGCGAGCCGGTTCATGTTGACGTAGGTCTGATCGAGGACACGATCCATCCAGTAGTGGTCGGCGAGGTAGCCGCCGAGGGCTTCCCTGCTCGCTTTCGCGTTGGCGCGGGCCTCGGCCTCGGGCGCGACGTACCAGACACCGGTGCCCGAAGGTGCTGTGGCGCCGCTGGTTCCGCAGTAGCCCTTGTCGACCAGGATCACCTCGGCGCCTGCCTCGCGGGCGTGGATCGCGGCCCAGGATGCCGCGGGACCGCCGCCGATGACGAGCACGTCGGTCCTGGTGTGCCATGGTTCGGTCATAGTGTGCTCCTGTGTGTCGCGCGGGGAGGTGGTGGCCACCGAGGGCCGAGAATGCGGTGCCCGCATCGAGGACGCGGGCACCGCAACGGTTCTCAGGCGCCGGTGAACTTCGCGCCGGCGATCGGGGTGGACGACCGGCCGTCGACGCCGACCGGGATGTCGCCCTCGAGGGTGGTGCGGTAGAGGACCCGGGTGACGTCGAGGTGGTCGAGGTCGCTGGGGGCCAGATGCGCGGTGGCGCGGTTGTCCCAGAACGCGATGGAGCCCTTGCTCCAGCGGAAGCGGACGGTGTAGGAGGGATGGGAGATCTCGTCGAACAGCAGCTGCAACAGGGCATCGCTCTGTGGCGGGGTCAGCCCCAGGATCCTGGTGGTGAAGCCGGGGTTGACGAACAGCACGCGCTCACCGGTCACCGGGTGGACGCGGACGACGGGGTGTTCGGTCACCAGCGGCGCGGCGGCGATCTTGCGGGCGTACTCGCTGCCCGCCTCCCACGGCGGGATCCGGCCGCCGAAGCGGTGCTCGGCGCGCAGCCCGTCCAGGAAGGTGCGCAGCGATTCCGGCAGCCCGGCGTAGGCCGCGGCGAGGTTGGTCCACTGGGTGTCGCCGCCGGTCTCCGGCGCGATCTCGGCGCGCAGGATCGAGGCCGCGGGCGGGTTGATCAGCGGCGAGACGTCGGTGTGCCACTGGTTGGTGTAGCTGAACTTCTTGCGGCCGAACTTCTTCTCGTAGAGGCGACTGTCGACAGCCAGGATCTCGGGGTGCTCGGTGGGCGCGTCGTCGTCGTAGGGGTGTGACGGGGTGACCGCGCCGAAGCGGCGCGAGAACGCGATCTGTTCGGTGTGCCCGATCTGCTGGTCGCGGAAGAACAGCACCTTGTGCCGGTGCAGCGCCGCGGTGAGCTCGTCGACCTGGGAGTCGGCGAGTTCCTCGCGCAGGTCGACGCCGGTCACCTCGGCGCCGATGTGGCCCGCGACCGGGGTGATCTCGAGAGCGGTGACGACGCTGGGGTTTTCGATGGTGGTCATGTCGGTGGTCCTTCGTGGGAAGTCTGTTGCGGGGGTGCGGGAGTCCTCACTCCCGACAGGAACTGCTCACCACCCGCATGAACTCGATATCGAGTCGGCGGGCGCGCATCAGGCGCTCACCCGTGCGTCCTGCTCGGCGAACTGGCTTTCCACCGGAGCGAGCCCGTAATGGCCGCGCAGGGTGGTGGATTCGTAATCGGTGCGGAACAGTCCGCGTTCCTGCAGGATCGGCACCACGCGGTCCACGAAGTCCGCCAGGCCGCCGGGCAGGTAGGGCGCCATGATGTTGAACCCGTCGGCCGCGCCCGCGTCGAACCAGCTCTGCAGCTCATCGGCTACCTGTTCGGGGGTGCCGGCGAAGGTGCGGTGACCGCGGCCGCCGCCCAGCTTGCCGATGAGCTGACGCACCGTGAGGTCCTCGGTCTCGGCGAGTTGCTTGA
Source organism: Nocardia sp. NPDC055050 (assembly GCF_053608345.1). Classification (NCBI taxonomy): domain Bacteria; kingdom Bacillati; phylum Actinomycetota; class Actinomycetes; order Mycobacteriales; family Nocardiaceae; genus Nocardia; species Nocardia sp. NPDC055050. The sequence continues at coordinate 219,291 of NZ_JBSGVG010000008.1, read as the reverse complement.
CCAGCGTGAACCGGCTCTTGCCGCCCTCGATCTCGCTCTCGGCGGGCAGCGGCGGCAACGGTGCGTCCAGCGCGTGCGCGGTGAGATCGACGCCGAGCATCGAGGACAGTTGGCGCAGTGCGTAATCGGGCGAGATCAGGTCGGTGAACTCCTGCTCGAGCGCCCTGGCCTCCTCGACAGTGTCGGCGATGAACGGCACCAGGCCCGGCAGCACCTTCAAGTCGTCGTGGGCGCGACCGTATTTCGCCAGGCGCGACTTGAGATCGCGGTAGAACTGCACGCCCTCGTCGAGGGTGCGCTGGGCGGTGAACACGGCTTCGGCACGATGAGCGGCGAACTCCTTGCCCGATTCCGAGGACCCGGCCTGCACCAGCAGCGGACGACCCTGCGGTCCACGGGGGGAGTTCAGTGGGCCGCGCACACGGAACCGTTCGCCCGCGTAGTCGAGGGTGTGCACCCGGCTCGGGTCGGCGAAGACACCGGTCTCGGTGTCGAGCACGATCGCTTCGGCTTCCCAGCTGTCCCACAGTGCCAGCGCCACGTCGACGAATTCCTCGGCGCGTTCGTAGCGGCGGGCATGCTCGGGTATCGCGTCGAGCCCGAAGTTGTAGGCCTCGTCGACATTGCCGGAGGTGACGATGTTCCATCCGGCCCGGCCCGCGCTGATGTGATCGAGCGAGGCGAACTTGCGTGCGAGATTGAACGGTTCGTTGTAGCTGGTGGACGCGGTGGCGATCAGGCCGATCCGCTCGGTGACCGCGGCGATCGCCGACAGCAGGGTGATCGGTTCGAACACGGTGAGGGTGTTGCGTTCGATCCGCGGTCCCACGGCGAGGGTGTCGGCGAAGAACACCGAGTCGAGCTTGCCGCGCTCGGCGATGCGGGCCAGCTCCTGGAAGTGGCGCACATCGAGTACGCGCTGTTCATCGGTGCGGGGATGGCGCCACGCGGCCTCGTGGTGGCCGACGCCCATCAGGAAGGCGTTCAGGTGAAAAGTCTTGCGAGCCATGGTGATCTCCTGATCAGGCATTGGTCGGTGAGGTGCGCCAGCGCGAGAGCCGGCGTTCCAGCGCGACGAGGGCGAAGTTGAAACCGAGACCGATCAGCGAGATCGCGACGATCCCCGCGTACATCTGCGGAATCTGGAAGTTCTGCTGTGCGGCGGTGATGAGATAGCCCAAACCGGCTCGCGCGCCGATCATCTCGGCGGCGATGAGGACCAGGATCGAGCCCGCCGCGGCCATCCGGATGCCGGTGAAGATGGACGGGATCGCCGCGGGCAGAATCACCTTCTGGAACAACCGCAGTGGCGAGAAGCCCAGTGAGACCGCCGATTTCACGAGCAGCGGGTCGACGGTGCGCACGCCGGTGATGGTGTTGAGCAGGATCGGGAAGAACGTGGCGTAGCCGATCAGCGCGATCTTCGAGGTCTCGCCGATGCCGAGGATCAGCACGAACACCGGCAGCAGCGCGAGCGCGGCGGTGTTGCGGAACAGTTCGAGCACCGGATTGAGGAAATCCGATACCGGCTTGTACCAGGCGATGGCGATGCCGACCGGGACGGCGATCACCAGGGCGAAGGAGAAGCCGGTGACCGAGCGGGTGAGGCTCGCCGAGGTGTGTTCGGCCAGCTGGCCGTTGCCCGCCAACTCGAAGAAGGCCTGCACCACCGTGGAGAACGGCGGGAGGAATACCTCGTCGACCAGGCCGAACCGGGGCGCCAACTCCCACGCCCCGAGCAGCAATGCGAAGGCGAGCAGTGGTTTGGCGATGCGGAGCACCGCGCTGCCCGCCGAGCCCGCCGCCCGGGTGAGCGTGGAGCGGGCAGCGGCTGCCGCGATGGGGGTAACCGGCGATGCGGCCGGTTCGGCGGCGGCGACTTCGACGGGACGGACGAGCAGGGGGACGGCGCTAGACATGGGCGGGACTCCTGTCGGTGGACGCGACCGCCGCGGCGGCCGTGCTGTCGTCGGCGGCGAGTTCGAGGCGCTGGGCCCGGCTCACCTCGCTTTGCAGTTCCGTCCAGATCCGATGGCGGTAGTCGCGGAACTGTTCGCTGGAGCGGACATCGATTTCGCCGCTGCGGTCGATGTCGATATCGATCACGGCCTTCACCCGGCCGGGACGCGAGGTGAGTACCGCGACGCGCTGGCCCAGGTACACCGCCTCGTCGATGCCGTGGGTGATGAACAGGATCGTCTTGCCGGTCGTGCGCCAGATCCGCAGCAGTTCGTCCTGCAGCGACTCTCTGGTCTGCGCGTCGAGCGCGGCGAATGGTTCATCCATCAGCAGCACTTCCGGATCGAAGGCCAGGCTGCGCGCAATCGCCACTCGTTGCTTCATGCCGCCGGACAATTCGTGCGGATACCGGTCACCGAAGCCGGCCAGGCCGACCAGTTCCAGGTAGTGCTCGGCGATCGCCTTGCGTTCCTTGCGAGCGATGCCCTTGGCTTCGAGGCCGAACTGGATGTTGGCGCGGGCGGTGCGCCACGGCAGCAGCGCGTACTGCTGGAACACCACACCGCGGTCGAGGCCGGGACCGGTGATCGGGGCTCCGTCCAGGAGGATCTGGCCGGAGCTGGGCTTGCTCAGCCCGCCGAGCAGATCGAGCAGCGTGGATTTGCCGGAGCCGCTGGGCCCGACCAGGACGAGGAATTCGCCTGCTTCGACCTCGATGGAGATGTCGTCGATCGCGGTGAACTTCTCGTCGGTGCCGCGCACGGCGAACTGTTTGCCCACCGATCGCAACGCGAGTTTGGCTGGGGTGCCGGTCATTTCGCGGCCACCACCTCTCCGGTCGGGCCGCTCGTCGGCTGGTAGGTGCCGTTGGCGTAGGGGTTGTCCTTGTTGGTGAACAGGTCCTTGGCGGTGATCTTGCCCTTGGGCAGTTCGCCGTTGCGCTCGAGCCAGTCGATCCAGATCTGGATCTCCTTGTCCGCGATCACCGCTCCGGGCACCGGCAGGCCGGGGCTGCGCCAGTAGTCGAGCAGCTTGAGGTTCTCGTTGCGGCCACGCTTGTTGATGATCTCGGTGAACTTGGCGACGACCTGATCACGCGGGGTGAGCTGCAGCCAGCGGGTGGCACGCGCGGTGCCCTGCACGAAGTCCTTGACGGCCTCGGGATTCTGCGCGATGTAGTCCTTGCGGAAAACGTAGGTGCCGTAATCGAACTCGCCGAAAATGTCCTTGTCGGTGAACAGTGGGTGCAGGCCGCCGCGCTCGACGGCGGTCTCCCGGAATACGCTGCCGAGCGCGCCGACGTCGATCTGACCGCTGCGCAGCGCCTCCTCGGTGTTGACCGGCGGCACCACGATCAGCTGGACCTGCTTGATCTCGGCCTCGCTCAGGCCCTGCTGGTGCAGCCATTCGCGGGTGACGAACTCGTGGTGCGCGCCGAGGGTGTTGACGCCGACCTTCTTGCCGATCAGGTCACGGGCGTTGGTGATGCCGGCGTTGTCGCGCACGAAGTAGCCGGTGAACGACTTGGCATCGGAGCCGTAGGAGCTGAGCACAGCCTGCACCGGCGCGCCGCCCGCGGCGAGCTTGACCACCGCGCCGTTGAACGCGCTACCGAATTCGACCTGCTTGGTGGCGGCCGCCTGGATGTTGGCCGGGCCACTGGTGGTGTCGCCCTCCCACTGAAAGCTGATCTTGGTGAAGTAGCCCAGGTTGTCGGCGAGCTCGTACGGTGTGACCTGTCCGGTCTGTCCCTGGTAGCGCAGTACGGTCTTGCCGTCGGCGGTCGTCACCGCATCGGTACCGCCGCATGCGGTGACGACCGCGAGAACGGCGGGTGCGACGAGCGCGGCGGCGAGCGCACGCAGCGGACGTCGTCGGAAGGTATTGGACAACATGGTTCGCGAATTCTTTCTACGGCGTGGGAGGACCACGCGACGGGCCACCAGGGGCGCACGCCGCGACGATCCGCACACGAAGGGCGGATCAACGGGTATGAGAGAAAGTGGAGATCGGCGACGGAGGAATGCCGCCGCTGTTTCAGCTGCGACAGAATCCGGGGGACAGGCGCATCAAGTCCACCGTACGACGGCGGACGAGCGCGGGGGATTCGATCATGATGAGACTTTCGTGAGCGGGATCGGCGTAGGGGACGCCGCCTGTATTCAATAGTGCGTCAACAGATAACGGCTCGGCAATACTGTTTCCACATCGTGAAAATCATGGTGCGTCGAATCCCTCACCTGCGGCCGCGGTATGGAAATACGGACCGATACGTACCGCGATCTGGTGCATGGCGGGCAGTACGGCACGAACGAGATCGCGATCCAGACGTACCGCGCGCGCCTGCACACCGATCGCACCCCACACCTGCCGATCCGGACCGTGGACCGGGACGGCGATCGCGCGGATCGGTTCGTCGCTGTCGATCTCCTCGATGGCGAACCCACGTCGGCGAATGGTGTCGAAGAGTTCGCCGTTGCCGCGGTCGAGTCCCACCGAGGCATGCGCGAGCAGCGCGTGACCGACCGCGCTGGTGCTCAACGGTCGCCGCTCCTGCGGAATCTGGTTGTGGCAGAAATGGATCGGTGGCCTGGCCTGGAACACTGTGAGGGCTTCGTCGGCATCGGCGACACTGAGACTGACGGTGATCTTGATGCCGGCGGCCAGCGCGTACAGGTGCGGCGCCGCGTCGTCGAGCCCGAGCCGTGACAGCGCGGGACGGGCCAGGCACGCCAGTCCGTGTCCGATCCGGTAGCGGTCGGTTGCCGGGTCCTGCTCCAGCAGCCTGCCGCGCACCAGCGCCTGCGCCAGCCGGAAGGTGGTGCTCACCGGGAGCCCGGCCCGCTGCGCCAATTCGCTCAGCGACAATTCGGGGTCCCCGCCCTGAAAGCAGTTCAACACGTACACGGCACGGTCGACGGCTTGTGCGCCGGAGCGGGGTGGTTCGGTCGCGGTCATGGCGGCCTCCTGGTCGACGACGTGCCGAGAACTATCGCCACCACGCTGTCCAGGCGCAATGATTCGGCGCACCGGTGCGAGTAATTCACGAGGCGCCGATCGAATCCGGGTGAGAACAAACCTGTCGACGCGGCGCGGTGGCGAGGAATCTGGAATGTGCACGCGCGGCCGAGGGTCCGCGCTGAATTGTGCTCGGAGAAAGCGGTTTCGACCCCGACTATCTGCGACGGCGGTGTGTAGTGCCGCGGTCGCTCGGCGAAACAGGAAGTTCGGACGCATGACCATCGACATCGACCACACCGTGCGCACCGCCACGGTGTTCGATTCCATCGACCAGGCCATCGGGCACACCCCGCTGGTCCGGTTGAACCGGATCACCGACGACATCGCCGCCACGGTGTATGTGAAGCTCGAATATCTCAATCCCGCGGGGAGCGTGAAGGATCGGGCGGCGCTGTTCATGCTCGACGCGGCCGAGGCCGCGGGGGAGTTGCGGCCCGGTGGGGTCGTGGTGGAGGCGACTTCCGGCAACACCGGCATCGGCTTGGCCGCCATCGCGGCGGCGCGCGGCTATCGCACGGTGGTGGTCGTGCCGGACAAGTCGAGCCGCGACAAGATCGCGCTGCTGCGGGCCTATGGCGCCGAGGTGCATGTGACACCCGGCGGCCGTCCGGTCGGGCACCCCGAGCACCTGCGCAGTGTCGCGCTGCGGCTCGCGGAGGAAATCCCGGGTGCCTGGTTCGCGGGCCAGTACGACAACCCGGCCAACCCCACCGCTCATCGTGAAACCACCGGTCCCGAGATCTGGGCGCAGACCGGCGGCGGCGTCACCCACTTTGTCGCGGGCATCGGCACCGGCGGAACCGTCAGTGGCACAGGGGAATTCCTGAAGCAGGTCTCGGGCGGCCGGGTCCAGGTCGTCGGCGTCGATCCCGAGACATCGGTGTACGGCGGCGGTGACGGTCGTGCCTGGTATGTCGAGTCGGTGGGCCACTACCGGCATCCCGACACCGAGCTCGACGAATGGCCGCAGTCCTACCACACCGAGGTGATCGATCGTGTCGAGCGGATCTCCGATGGGGAATCGCTCCGAGTGCTGCACCGGCTGGCCAAGGAGGAAGGCCTGCTGCTCGGTGGTTCCTCCGGCACGTCGATCGCCGCGGCGCTGCGGGTGGCCCGCGCGCTCGGGCCCGAGGACGTGGTGGTGGTGATCGCGCCCGACTCGGGACGCGGATACCTGTCGAAGTACTTCGACGACGGTTGGCTCGGGCAGTACGGATTTCCGTTGCTCGCGGCCCATGGTGAGCTGACGGTCGGTTCGGCGCTCGGTGTGGTCGAGGGAGCCCGGTCGGTCGGGGCGGGTTCGTCGGTGCTCGCCGAGGCGCGGTTGCTCCCGTCGACAACGACCGTGGCGTCGGTCCGCCGAGAACTGGCTTCGCGACGATCTCTTCCGGTCGTCCTCGCCCGGCAGACCGCGGGGCCGGTGGTGGTCGCCGAGGTGCTGGGTACCGCAACGCAGGCGCGCCTCGTCGGCGCTCCGGACGAGGATCCGATCGGCGCGCACCTGGATCCGCCGCCGGCCTTCGCCGGCACCACCGAGCCGGTGGGAGCCGCGGTGACACGGCTCGCCGACTATCACGGTGAGGTGCTGATCGTGCACGAGGGCCGCGTGGTCGGTGGGGTCGACGCTGCTGCGTTCGTCGCCGCACTCGTGCGCGCGGAGGCGTCATGAGACCCATGACACGGGCCGCGCTGGGGGCGCTCGGTGTGTCCGCGGTGGCCTCCGTCCATGGCCGACGCGCGCATCCGGCCGCCGACGCTTCCTCGGCGCAGTGATGGCGACGGTAGCGATGGGCGGCGACCACCCCCGCTGGGGTGGGCGCCGATGGAGGGATCCGGTCGCCGCCTCGACCCCGAATCGGCGGGCGATTCCGCCTTCGGGATCGCGCGACGAACCATGGGAGCGGGAACCGGAATGGGAGAACGCGCTCGCCGCTTCGATGCTCGCTTGGACGGCCTTCCTCGGTGGTTAGTGACTCGCGAGGCGACCGCGGCGCATGCGAGCGCCGGCCCGGCCCAGAGACGGCATGTCAGAACGGTCGCGTCGATCGAGTGGCCCGCGAACGACAACGCACTGCCGAGCCGGTCACGCGGACCGACGGTGGCAGGTCAGGCGTCGGGTTCGTCGTCGGTCGGGGGCGCGGTAGTGGCGCCGGAGACCCGGATGACGCCTGCTTCGAGGTCCAAGTCGAGGTGGGGTTGACCGTTGGAGTCGCCGCTGCCCTCGTTCTGCAGCTTCTTGCCTGGGAAGAGTTCACCGATGATGCCCACGGTGTCCAGGATAGTCGCGATAGCGACCTGGTCGCCGGAGTCGGGCGGGTGGCTACCGCTGCCGGTCTGCCGGGCTCGGTGCGGGAAGGTCGGCTTCGAGCATGGCGACGATGCGATCGAGCAGGGCTTCGAGGCGGGCCTCGATGCCCACGCCGTTGCGTGCCGACACGGTCAGGTCGGTGTGGCCGTCGAACTCGGTCAGCCCGAACAGCAGGGGCATGGCGATGCTGTGCTGGGGCAGGACGAACAGTCCGGTCGGGCGGAAGCCGGGGACGGCGAGTTCGTCGGCGGTGAAGCGGCCCATATGGGAGACGGTGGCCGAGGCGAGGTTTCGGCCGAGGCGGGCGCCGAGCCAGTTCGTGGTGCGCAGCACGCCGCGGTTGATCGGGTCGGGGACCAGGGTGATGCGGGTGCTGGCCAGCTGATTCAGCTCGCGCCGTTCGTGCAAACCGGCCTTGATCTGGTCTTTGATCGAGATCCAGTCGCGTCCGGGCTCGATATCGAGGAACAGCGGTAGCGCGAGGTTGGCGGTGGAGCGCAGCGCCGGGTCGTGGCGACGGAGATCCACGGGCATCATGATGCGCGAGGTGCCGGCAGTCTCGGCGGCCAGCAGGGCACAGACGCGGGCCAACGCGCCGGAACCAGCGGCCGCGATCCGGCGATGACGCAGCAGATGCGGCGCGAGATCGCGGCGCTGCCGGCCTCGGCCGACGGCGGTGCGGTAGCGCGGAACCATCGGAGTCGGCCTGCCGGGAGCGCCGATTCTCGCGACGAGTTCCTGGTCGGCGATCGGATCGGGCTGGGGAACTGGGTCTTCACCGCGTAGTGCGCGCAGCACATTCGTCACCCACGCCACCATGCCGATGCCGTCCATCACGCCGTGGAAGACGCGGAAGATCAGCGTGGTCGGCGCGCCGGCGAGCAGCAGCACCTCGACGGTGGCATCAGGGGTCGGTCCGATCGCGCCCGTGAGGACCGGATCGGTCTCGAGGGCGGGGTAGCTCAGCCGGTGGTCGAGAACGCGCACGGCCGGGGCGATGTCACTGTCGACCCACTCGTTGCCGCGCCGCCGCAGTCGCGCACCGGGGGTGGCCGCCGCGGCGGTGGTTACCGCTGTGCGCAATGCATCCGGGTCGATGTTGCCCTCACCGGGAACCACCAGTTGCATGAGGAAGGGCGGGGCCAGCTCGCGCATGGGGAAATACATCCGCTCGGTGGTCGTCACCGGACGACGGAAAACCTTGCTGCCGTTCATGATTGCCTCCTGGGGCGTCGTCGGTGCCGCGCGGGCCGTGCCGAAGGTGTCGTGGCGGGTGTGACGGTGGCCGCGAACTATCGAAGGTTCTCGGCGAGCACCTCGATGCCGCCCTGCTCGTCGAGCCACGCCAGGAATCCGGCCAGACCGGTCTCGCGATCCACCACAGGCACGTAGCCGAGATCGCGGCGAGCCGCACCGGTGTCGTAGGTGGCGGTGCGTGTCATCAGCGCGACGGCGTAGCGCGACAGCGGAGGCGACCAGCGATCGGCCACCGCCGGTATCCGCCAGATCGTTTCGATGGTCGCGACGACGGCGGCGAGCACCCGCGGGTTGGGCCGGCGCGCCGGGGCCTGGAAGCCCAGTCGCGTGGCGACTTCACCGAGGAACCCCCAGACATCGGTCTTCTCGGCATCGGCGATGAAATACGCCTTGCCGCCCACCGTGTCCGAGCGCACCGCCAGGAGGCAGGCGTGCACGATATTGTCCACGTGGCACAGCGAGGCCTCGACGGTGCGACCGTAGGACAGGTCCGGCAGCGAGCCCGCGGCGGTGCGATCGAGCAATCGAACGATCGGCCCCGATCGGTCTCCGGCGCCCCAGATCGCTCGCGGTCGCAGCGCCACGGTCGTGAATTCCGCTGTGTCCGCGGCGAGTACGGCGCGTTCGGCCGCGGCCTTGGTTTCGGAGTAGTGATTGAGGTAGCGGCTCGGATACGGCAGCGACTCGTCGACGTCGACTTGATCGCCGCCGTCTCGCTCCATCAGGGCACTCGGACTCGAGATGAAAACGAACCGGCCTGCGCCGCCGCGCCGCGCCGCATCCAGGAGCAGCTCGGTGGCCCGCACGTTCTCGGTCCAGAAGCGGTCCCTGGTGCCGCGTTCGTCGACCCGCGCGGCGCTGTGGATCACCGCGTCCATGCCGCTGGTGGCCCGGCTCAGCGACGCCGCGTCGGCCAGGTCCCCGTAGACGAGTGTGACGTGCTCCACGGCTGGACCGAGATCGTCGAGAATACTGCTGCGCCGCACCAGGATCGAGACATCGTGGGAGCCCTGCGCGACCAGCGCCCGCACGATGGCGCCGCCGAGGAATCCGGACGCGCCGGTGACCAGGATCTTCATCGTCGCGAGTCCAGTTTCTTCGTGGCCCAGCGGGCGAGTTGTTCGCGGCCGATCTTGGCGTTGTGCCGGATATCGACCGGGAAGCGCGGATGTACGAGGAATTCGGCGATCGGAGCGAGAGTGTCGAATTCGGTGGCGCGCGTCCGCAATCGCGTGAGTGCGGCCACCGCGTCCGCGCCGGGTTCGAGCTCCACGCACAGGACCGGACGCTGGGCGCCGGGAGCGCCGACACCGACCAGCGCCGTGCGCGTAACTCCGGCGACCGCGTTGAAGACCTGTTCGATCTGCACGGTGAACATCGGACCACGCGCGGTCGTGATCCGTTGACTCTTGCGCCCGCAGAACCAGATCCGGCCCTGCTCGTCGAGCCATCCCAGATCACCGGTGCGGTGCCAGATCTGCTCGCCATCGCTGATCTTGCCCGCGGTGTTGGCCTGCGCGGGCCAGTAGTAGCGCGTACTCACATTCGGGCCCGCGACCACGATCTCGCCGACCTCGCGTGCGCCGAGTTCTTCGGTGTCGTCCCAGGTCGCGACGGGGTCATCGGTGATGGCGAGCAGCCGGACACGCACTCGATCGGTGGGCAGGCCGATGCAGGTGCCCTCGCCGCTCTTGGCGCGCTCGACCAGACCGGCGAGCAATTCCCGCGATTCGATCGTCGACATGGGCAGCGCCTCGGTCGAGCCGTATCCGGCGTAGATCTCGACATCGGGGCGCAAGACCTCGCGCAACCCTGCGACGCACCAGTGCGGAACTGGTGCGCCACCGGAGAAGATGCTGGCCAGCGACGGTAGGTCGACCGGATGCGCGCGCAACCGTTCCAGCAGCGGGATGAGGACCGCGGGCGAGGCGAACATCGTGCGCACGCCGAAACGCCCGATCGCGTCGACCACGTGCGCCGGATCGGTCGAGCCGACCTTGCTCGGAATCAGCGGTGGCAACACACACCGCGACCCGAGCAGCAGATCGAGGACGCCCACCAGCGGCAGTGTCACCAGGGAAGTGCCAGGTGGCGTGTGCCCACGGGCGGCGTGCACCTGCTCCACCATCGCCGCGAGATTGCCGTGCGTCAGCTCGACGGCTTTGGCGGGACCGGTACTGCCCGTGGTGAATCCGATGATCAGCAACTCGTCCGGATCGGCGGGCACCCGCTCGGGCGGCGCACCGGACGGGGTGCGAGTCCACGAATCCAGCGTCGGCCCACCCCAGAACCAGCGGCGCCCCACGGTGAGCGTGGTGCGCACACCCCGGAAACTGCGCGGGAACAGCACCCGCAGGGCATGCGCCTGCGGGATCCCGATGAACGCCTGCGCTTCGACCGCGCGCAGACAGTGCACCATGCGGCGCACACCCATGCCCGGATCGATGACGACCGGAACGGCGCCGATCTTCAACAGCGCGAACAGGATCGCGTACAGCTCCGGGCTCGGCAGCACGAGCACGATCGTGCGGGTGCCGCTGCCCACCCCGGAATCGGTGAGATGTTCGGCGATGGCGTCGGACCAGCGATCGAGGTCGCGATAGGTGATGTCGCGGTAGTCGGGTAGCCCGTCGGCGGTCGTGCCGCCGGGATAGATGACCGCCTCGCGGTCGGGCTCCTCGCGGGCGAGCGTGCGGAAGCGGTCGATCGTGGCCCAGTAGGTCGCCGTCGTCACGCGGTGGTCTCCGCGGGGAGCCGGTACAGCGTCGCGGCGGCGGACGGGCCCGCGCCCGCGGCGACGAACAGCACGTGGGTGTAGCCGGCGAGCGTACCCTCGGCGCTCGCGCGGGCGTAGGCCAGCGGCAGTGCGGCGGTGTGCGGGTCGCCGTCGGACAGGTCGGGCACCCGTACCGCGTCCTGGTCGATGCCGAGCGCCTCGGCCAGGCGCCCGGGAAAGCGCGGGCTCGGAGTGGAGGCGATCAACGCGACGAAGGCGCCCTCGAAGTCGGCGAGCGCGGAGTGCGCGACCTCGGTGGCCACCGCGAGGATGCGGTCCTCGAAGTCGGGTTCGCGTTCGATCGTCATCAGCGTTCGCCCGACGGTGCCCATGGCGGCCGTGTCGACGTAGGCCTGTCCCGCGGCAGTGCCGGGTGCGGTCGCGGTGTACACCGGGCCGAAGCCCTCGGGGTCGTCGACCTGCTCGAGCAGCAGCGCGGCACCCGAGGTGGCGTAAGGGAAGTCGGCGTCGGCGCTCGACCGGGTCATCGACGGGTGCGTGTCGCCCGCGACGATCAGAACGTGCTCGGTGCTGCCCGTCGCCAAGACCGAGCCCGCCACCTGTACGGCGTTGACGACGCCGACCGCGCCGTTCATCAGGTCGAAGGAGAAGGTCCGCGGATCGGTCCTGGTGTAGTCGAGCCCGATACCCGCCGCCTTCTGGATCAGCGCGGCCACCGCCGGTTCCACGGTGTTCGAGTCGCGGAACACGCCGGTATTGATCAGCACGCCGACCTGGTCGGGGCGGACGCCGGCCTGCTCCAGACATTGTGCGGCGGCCCGCCCGCTGTGGGTGACGACGCTGTGGGTGTCGGTCGACCTGCTCGTGCCCGTGGCTCGGATGCGAATGCCCATTGTTGACCTCAGACCTTCAGGGAGGAGATGGTGGCGGACAGGAATCCCGCGACGACACCGGACGCGGCGGGCACCATGAGCAGTTTCGATCCCGCCGCGATGTTGTCGTCGGCGAGCTGATCGTGCAGAACGATGAAATGTGATGTGGTCGAAGTATTTCCGTACTTCTCGATCACATTGAGGTCCGGCGGCATCTCGGCGCCGAACTCACGCGCGGCGACCGCGTTGATGTAGGGCACTGCGGCAGCACCGAACTGGTGATGGATGATGTAGTCGAACTGCTCGCCGGCGAAGTCGCGGCCCTGCTGTTCGAGGAAACTGCCCTGGGCGTCGGGCCAGAGCAGGAACCGCGCTTCGTTGTGCATCTTGCGGTTGTCGGTGTAGAGCGCGACGCCCGACGACTTGTCGCTGGGCATACCGAGGCACAGGTGTGAATGTTCTGCGGCGGTGAGCAATTCGATGTAGTGGATCTTGTCGGCGTCGTCGACCGCGCGGTCCAGCACGACCGCGCACCCGGAGTCGCCCACCGACAGCGAGGCGAACTGCAGATCGTATTTCTCGGTGATCTCGTTCACCGCGGTCTCGGCGATGGGGGTGATCGCCTCACCGCTGACCACCATGCCGTTGCGCACCACGCCCGAGCGGATCATCCGGTCCAGAATGTAGGTGCCGGTGAGCATTCCGGCACAGGCGTTGGAGACGTCGAAGGTGATGGCGCGTTCGGCGCCGAGGGTCTTGGCGATCGTCGACGCGAACGAGGGCTCCATGTACATGCGGGTGCCGTCGTTGCTGCGGGTGATCGAACACGAGATGATCACGTCCAGCTCGCCCGGCGCGTAGCTCGACCGCGACAGGCAGTCGCGCGCGGCGTTCACGGCGAGGGTGAACGAGTCCTCGACCGACTCCGGGCGGGTGTCGCGCACACGGCGTTCTTTCACGCCGGTGATGCGCTCCAGATCGAACGACGGCGGCGTTTTCAACCGGGAGATCAATTCGGTGGTGGACAAGATGTTCGACGGAAGATATGCCCCGATGGATTCGAAACGCGATTGTGACACGTGAGCTCCCGGATGCGGTCGAAAGAATGGTTTACCGGACGAATCTCGAGCGCCGGTGGACTCGAACCATACCGGTCATCGGCCGGCATCGGGTGCAGTGATCCAGCGCACTGGCCGGTCCGAGATCGTTTGTGCGACACGGTGTTGCGGAAACTTCGGCAATCCACTCGAGTCTCACAGATCACCTGGACCAGGGCGTTTGTGTGGCTGTGGGCAATGGTACGGCTATCGGGCCGATCCGCCTCGCCGCGGTGATGTGGTCCTGCAGAACGGTGCTCGCGCAGTGAGTCACTTCACGATTGTTTACACCGTCGAATAAATTGCGAGCCGGGCGGGTTTGTTTTCGGAGTACAAGTGGTCTCGCGAATTTTGTCGGCGAGAACTAGCCGCCCAGGCCCACGACGCGGGCCAGCCGCCGATGTGATTCCAGACGCGCCGCTCGATCGAAAGTGCTGGTGTGGACCAGGATTTCATCGGCCTCGGTGCGGTTCACCAGCTTTTCCAATGCTTCGGCCACCTGATCCTCGGTGCCGTGGATCTGGTGGCCCAGCGCCTGCTCGAACAGGTGGCGCTGGCGGTCGGTCATCGTCGCCGGGTCGATCTCCTCGGGTGGGATCAGTGCGGGAAACTCGCCGTGCGTGCGCGAGTAGGCGCTCGACCAGGCCTCCGGGAGCAGCAGTCGGTGCGCCTGCTCGGTCGAGTCGGCGATCATCGCCGTCGCGGAGACGACGACATACGGGCGGGAGACTCGAGCAGAGGGCTGGAACAGGGTGCGGTACCGCTCGATCGCGTCAACCATCGCCTGCGTGCCCGCGATCGGGGCGATCACCAGGGGCAGCCCGAATCGTGCGGCGCGCTCGGCCCCGGAGCCGGTGGCGAGCAGGAACGCCGGGACGTCCGCGCCCTCCGCGGAGCGGACGTGCACACCCTGCCTGCCCACCGCGAAGTAGTCCAGAACCTCGGTGAGGCGTGCGTCGATATCGTCGGCGTCGTCGAGGCCGTGGCCGAGCGCGCGGCGGACGCCGTCGGTGAATCCGACCGAACGCCCGAGGCCCATGTCGATTCGTCCGGGGAACAGCGACCCGAGCACGCCGAACTGCTCGGCGACCACGAGTGGCTGATGATTGGGCAGCATCACCCCACCGGTGCCGACGCGGATGCGCGTGGTGGCCGCCGCGACCGCCGCCGCCAGCACGGTCGGCGCGGTTCCGGCGACACCGGGAACGCTGTGATGCTCGGCGACCCAGAACCGGTGGTAGCCCCACTGCTCGGCGAGGACCGCGAACGCGACCGTCTCGCGCAGGGCATCGGCGTGGTCCTGCCCGCGCCGCACGCGTGAGCGGTCCAGGATCGAGAAGCGAACCGATTCGAGTGCCATATCAGTAGTCAACGTCGCAGACACGCGGTGATTCCGTGGCGGTGACACGCGCGGGTGATCTTCGCAGGTTTGGACCGGTACCAACCCTGGACCAACCTTTCGCAACGATAGTTGCCCCGAGCACGATCACCGGCGAGAAAACTGCGAGGAGCGCACTATGGTTCGACATCCCAACGGCCGCAAGGTAGATCATCGCCACCGTGCGGTCGAGGCCAGCGATGATGCGCTGCGTGTGCTGCGGCTGCTGCTCGAGATGCACGGCCCGGTGGTGCTGTACCTCGCGCCCGACACCGACGGGTACACGCCGGTCTGTGTGCGGCTGCGGGACTTCCGGCCCGCGCCCGGCGATGTCCTCGCCGGGCAGACGGCGTGGCACACCCAACTGTGGATGGCCGACCGGTTCCACGTCGGGTTCGACGACCTCGATGTCAGCATCGAGGTACGCAACCGTCCGCAGCCGGGCTCCGCCTCACTCGAGACGGCATGCGGATTCCGGTTCGCGCTGCGGATCGACAAGGCAGAGGCGGCCGTCGACTTCGTCGAGGAAGCCTCCTAGCCCGTCACCAGAACCGCGGCGTCAGTCCCCAGTCCGCGAATTCGGCGGCCAGTAGCTCGCGCAGTGCCGCGCGGGTGGGGAAACGATCGGGGTCGCCGCCGGTCACCACGAGTGTCACCGTGTCGTCATCGCAGGAGAACGCGAGATTGACACCGACCTCTACCTGGCGGAACAACTCGACCGGACCGGGATTGACCACCGGGCGCATGATCACATCGCGTGCGCGGTGTGATCCGAGGACCGCGATGTTCTGCGCGGTGCGACCCATGTTGGTGCACAGGCATTCCGGCGCCTTGGCGGTGCGCGCGAATTTGTGCAGCACCACCTTGGGCAACAGCATCTGCACCGGTTGCAGGTGCTGGATGGGTGGGATGGTCGCCGGATCGCGATAGGCCAGGCCCGCCGCCTTGAGCGCGGCGCGGATCGCGGGCAGATCGGCGCGTTCGCCCGCCCGGTAGCCGACGCTGATCGGCAGCCCGGTGGTGGCGTTGGCGCGTGGGTCGTCGGCCTCGCGCATCGAATGCGGAATGTCGACGCGCACCTCGGCGCCGTCGGCGACGCGGCCACTGCGACCGAGCAGCCCGACCGCGACACCGATCAGCAGGCCGTTGGTGGTGCCGCCGTGCGCGGTGGCCACGGCGTCCCATTCGGCGAGATCGAGCTGAACGATGGCCTCGGCCGCCTGCCAGGTGTCGGCATGGGGCAGCCGCGGCGCCGCCGGGCGCGGATTGCGGGCGGGTTCGCTGACACCGCGGGCGCGGCGTGCCGCCCGGACGCCACGGGCGACGGCACCGAGTTGGCTACGCGCATCGGCGAGATCGGCGGCGAAGCGGCCCGCGCCCGCGACCGGACCGACGAGCCTGCCCGCGCTGGTGCGGCGGTCGGGTGTCTCGCCGCGGTTGAGCCGGTCCAGGGAATCGACGATCGCGTGCATCATGGCGCCGCCGTCGCACGCCACGTGCGAGGCGACCAAGGTGACCACGGTGCCACCGGATGCGAGCGGCGCACCCGCGAGCTGCCACACGAGCCCGCGCTCGGGGTCGAACTCGACGGCGGCCTGCTCGAGGAACCAGTCGAGGACCCGCTCCTCGGGAATCGGGGTGTCCGACCAGCGCAGCGGCAGTGATTCGGTGGCGGGCTCCCAGTGCGCACGCGCGATCGGGAAGCGCGTGGTGCGGACCCGGCGCGCGATGAACCCGGTCGCCAGGTGCGCGTGCCAGTCGGCGAGCAGATCCCGGCTCAACGCGCTGTCGAAGCGGTACGCCAGCTGGTTGACCAGGGCGTTCGGGTAGAGGCTGTGCAGTTTGAAGAACAGATCGTCGTCGGCGGTGATCCGGTTGAGGTCGGTGGACACCGCGACAGCGGGGGCGATGACAGTCATCGAATGGCTCCTTAGCGGGAACGGAGAGTGCGCACGGTCAGCGGCGCGAAAACAGCGACCACGACCACCGAGGCGACCAGCGACCACCAGGCATCGGCGCCGACGGTGCCCTCCGCGGCGAGGGTGCGTACGGCAGAGACCAGGTAGGACACCGGATTCAGGTCCGAGACGTGCCGCATCCAGCTCGGCATCGATTCCTCGGGGACCAGCGCATTGGAGGCGAAGCCGAGAAAGGTGAGCACCAGCATGGACATGCCCTGCACGGCGGCGGGGCGGGCGATGGTGGCACCGATGAACGCGAACAACCAGCTGATGGCGGTGGTGGCGAACACGACCAGCACCGCGCCCGCCAGGAATCCGGCGGTGTGCGCGGGGTGGTAGCCCATGCAGAAGCCGACGATCACCACAGTGGTCGCGGCGATCAGGTAGCGCACGGCCCCGGCCAGCAATGCCCCGGCAACCGGGGCGGACCGGGCGATCGGCATGGCGACGAAACGGTCGAAGACACCGGAGTGGATGTCCTCGGACAATTGCACGCCGGTGGCGACCGAGGAGGTGAGCACGATCTGGACCAGCACGCCGGGGATCATGATCGGCAGATACGCCGCCATGCTGCCGGCGATGGCGGTGCCGAAGATGCTGCCGAACAGCACCGGACCGACGATCGGCAGCAGAATGGCGTCGTAGAGCAGCTGCGGGCTGTGCCGGAAGGTGAGCAGTCCGCGCCAGGCCATCATCAGCGAATGCCGCAGGGCGGCAAGCGGACCGACACGGGTCACGCGCGGCGCGCGCACCACCTGGAGCGGCTTGTCGACCGTGTGGGTCATGGTGGTCCTCGAACTTTCGCGAAGGGTGCTCATGCCGCGTCCACGGTGCGCGCGTGCCCGGTCAGCGACAGGAACACCTCGTTGAGATCGGGCCGGTCCACTGCGAAACCTCGCAGGGTGATGCCCTCGGCGCGGCAGGCGGCGACGATATCGGCGCCGCGCGTGACGTCGTGCAGTGCCACGGTCAACGTCCCCGTCGACGACCCTTCCGGGACGTCGCCGGTGATCTCCTGGATCAGCGCCTCGGCCCGGCGCAGGTCGGCGGTGTCGGGGATGTCCAGGCGCAGCACCTGCTCACCGATCGAGGACTTGAGTTCGGCGGGAGTGCCGTCGGCGACGAGCGTGCCACGGTCGATGACCGCGATCCGGTCGGCGAGTGCGTCGGCCTCCTCCAGATACTGGGTGGTGAGCAACACGGTGGCCCCGCGGGCGACCAGTCCGCGCACGATGCCCCACATGCGGTCGCGGGTGTGCGGGTCGAGGCCGGTGGTCGGCTCGTCGAGGAAGATCAGCGGTGGCACCGTGATCAGCGTCGCGGCCAGATCGAGTCGACGTCGCATGCCGCCGGAGAACGCGCTGACGCTGCGGCGCGCGACGGCCGACAGCTCGAATTCCTCGAGAAGTTGCTCGGCCCGGTCGGCGGCAGCGCGCCGCGACAGGCCGAGCAGCCGTCCGAACAATCGCAAATTCTCACCGGCGGTGAGGGTTTCGTCGACGGAGGCGTACTGGCCGGTGAGCCCGATCATCGAGCGCACCGCGGTCGCCTCGCGCACCACGTCGTAGCCGAATACCTCGGCGCTGCCCCGGTCGGGTCGCAGCAATGTGGCGAGCATGCGGACGGTGGTGGTCTTGCCCGCGCCGTTGGGACCGAGCATCGCGAAGACCGATCCGGCCGCGATGCTGAGGTCGACGCTGCCGACGGCGGTGAAGTCGCCGTAGGACTTACCGAGACCGCGGGTGCGGACGGCGATATCGGTGCTCACTGCGGCCTCCCGGCGTGGATGGACAAACTACTCGGGAACGGCAGGGGGACAAGGGATTCCACCTCGTCGGCAGCGCGTGCCACCCCGGTGCCGGCGAACCGGCCGGCGTACGCGGCCGCTCGCGAGACCACGTCCGGGTCCGCGACGCGATCGAGCAGGGCGGTGAGCCCGTCCTCGGTGAGCTCGGCGGCACGCACGGTACCCGCCATCTCGAGCCGTTCCAGTGCCCGGCCCCAATAGGGCTGATCGGCCTGGATCGCGCAGATCACCTGCGGGACACCGGCTCTCAGTGCGGCGGCGGTGGTGCCCGCGCCGCCGTGGTGTACCGCGGCGATACAGCGCGCGAACACCGACGCGTGATCGACCTGCTCGACGACGGCCATCTCGGGCGACAGGACAGGTGCGATGCCCGCCCACCCCGCGGCCAGCAGCAGCCTGCGACCACGACGGGCGCAGACCGCGCGCAACATCGCCACCAGCGCGGCCGGGTCGTCGACCGCCATCGAGCCGAAGCCGACATAGATCGGCGCCGAACCGGCGTCGAGCCACGCGGTCAGCGCGGGATCGGCCGCAGCGCTGAGGAATCCGTCGGCATCGACGGCGAAGCCGGTCACCGGGTGTCGATCCGGCAGCTCGGCGGCCAGCCCGGGAAACAGGTCGACGTCATAGGCCTGGATCGACACCCGATCGGGCAGTTGATGTTCGACGATCCCGAACTCCGACAGCGGCTGTTCCAGCGCGGCGTCGCGTGCCCAGCGCAGCGCCGACCAGATCCGCCGGTTGAGCGCCTTCGGAATACGGGCGCCCCACGCGGTGGGGACCACGGGGACCGATCGATTCGGATGGATCGGAAAGAAGTGCACCGCGGCCAGCGGCAACCCGACGCGTCGCGCGGCCTTCTCGGCCGCCTCCTCGCCCGCCATCCCGGTCACGAGCACATCGTGACCGGGGGCGAGCACGAGCAGATCGCGCACCGCTTCGACGACTCCGCGCCGTTGCAGATCCAGCACCGCGCGCACCCGCTGTCGCGGATTCGGGCTGCGAAAGCGGTGATCGTCGTGCTGGGTGCGCAGCAGTTCGGCGCTGTCGCGGCCGAAACCGACGGCGGCGACGCCGTGCGCGGTGGCGAAGTCGACGAGATTGGGCGAGAGTGCGAGCGTCACCGAGTGCCCGCGAGCCAGTAGCTCGCGAGCGAGAAGAATGCCGGGCTGGGCGTCGCCCCGGCTCCCGGTGAAGGCCAGCAGTGCACGCATTCTCAGCCCGCGCTCAGCGCTGCCGCGGCATCGGTGACCGGTGCGGGAGCGGGCGCCACCATGGTCACCGCGTACATGGCCCTGGCGAACTCGGCGAGGAAGCGTTCCATGACCTCGCCGGGCAGGCCCGCGGGGTGGCGGGTGGAGACATAGAGCCCGTCGGGGCCGCGCACGACCCAGAAGTACACCTCGTCGGTGGAGTACGACACCGCCCGCAGGGTGCGTCCGCGCAGGTCGGCGACCAATTCGTAATCCGGAAGCATGCGGATGTCGAGGAAGGACGCGCCGTAGGTCGGACCTTCCACGGCGCCGACCATCGCCAGGGAACGGCCCCAGGACGCGTCGTTGCAGAGGTGGGCGCGCTTGAGCGAGGCGCGGGTGGCCTCCAGTGCGACGGTCATGTCCGCGCCCGGCGGCAGCGTCACGTCGACCGGGACGACATTGACGAACCAGCCCATCGACTCGAGCCAGGTGAGGTCGGGCCTGGTCGCGATCGGCATCACGGTGCGGAACCGGTCGTCGCCGAAGGTTTCCCGAGAGGCCATCGCCAGGGCGGCGAACACGGTCACCGACAGCCGGTGCTTGAGCCGATCGAGCGCCGCCTCGACCTCCTCGAGCTGTTCGATGCTGAGCAGGGTGCGCGAGACGCTGGGCTGGGCGTGTTCACCGTCGAGGACGGCGACCTGATCCGCGGCGAAGCGGGGCATGGGCGAGCCCGGCGTGCCGAGGAACTCGCGCCACACCGCGACGGCGGGGGAGTCGGGATCGAGTTCCTCAGCGGCGGCGCGCTCGATGACGGCGTAGTCGGCCGGGCTGCCGAAGGTGGCCGAGTCGCGGATCTCGCCGCCGGTGGTGACCGCGGTGTAGAGGGTGCGCAGCTCGAGGATGAGGACGGCCTGGGAGTAGGCGTCTAGCACCGAGTGGTCGGCGCCGACCAGGACGGTGAAGTCGTCGGTGTCGTGGGCCACCGTGGCCACCAGCAGATGCGGCCACACCAGTGCCGACAGGCGCAATTCCAATGCGTCGCAGAGGTATTCGTTGATCTCGCCGCCGTCGGAGAGATCGGCGACCGGGGCGCCGGTGACTCGAACGGTGCCGGGCGCGGTGGTCACACGGTGGTAGCCGCCGTCGCCGGTGGGGGCGACGGTGGTGCGGAAGCCCTCGTGGCGGTCGTGCCACAGCCGCAGGGTCGTGGCCCAGGCGTCGGCGTCGAGTGGGGCGTCCATCTCGAAGATCGTGCCGATCCAGCGGCCGCGGCCGGGGCGGGCGTCTTCGGGGTCGAGGAACCCGAGGTACTGCTCGTGGACGCTGGCGAGGGGGCGTTCGTCGTCGCGCCAGGCGTCGGGGGAGGTGAGCTCGGGGGTCCAGATCACCAGGTCGCCGGAGCGGATCCGGAATTCGGAGAGATGGGTGTATTCCATGGCGGGTCACCTCATGGGGAGTGCAAGCCGAGAACGGCGCGACGGGGATTCGGTGATCGCGGGCGCGTCACCGGATGTTGCTCTGGATCCCGCACCGGACGTAGCTGGCGAACCCTGGGCTATTCGGAGTCTATAACTCTGAGAGTTTTCTGAAATATTACTTCTTCACAACTGGGCAGTGTGAAGAAGCTCACTTTCATATTTGTTCCGAATCACAACCTAGATCAGGTGCCCCTGGAGTAATGGGGTTTTAGTTCAGATCACCGGACTGAACTCGGTCAGCACCGTGCCGTGCCGGATGAGACCCGACAGACCTGGCAGTTCGACCGGTGGCGACCACGTGCGGAAGCCGTCGACACTGTCGCTGAAGAGGTACCGGCCCTCGGTGTAGGCGTCCAGGTAGATGCGGTGCCCGCCGTCGGGAAGCCGGACGATCGACTGTCCCTCCCGTGGCCCGCCCCACCCCGCCCAGTCGCCGGCGGCGACGAAGCTGTACGGCCCGAGCGGGCGGTCGGCGACGGCGAGTTCGATCAGCTTGGAGTCCTCGTTCTTCACGAACGCGAACAGACGTCCGTCCAGACGGACCAAGGTGGTGTCGATATGGCCGAGTGAGCCGGGCCCGGCAGTGCCGAGCCCGAGCATCGGCACCGGCGGCGCCCAGACGGTGAGCCCGGCATCGAGCGGGATGAGCAGGTGCGGGGTGAAGCCGTGCCCCCAGGTCAGCGACACGATGATGCCGACTCGCCCCGCCGCGTCGGCGTACCACTCCGGCGCCCACGCGCCTTCGAGCCTGCCCGCTACCAGCATCGGCACGTTGGCGAGAAACGTCCAGGTGATCCGGTCGCGGCTGCGGGCCAAGCCGATCGCGGCGGCGTCACCGGCGATCGTGTACGTGAGGTAGTAGTTCCCGTCGGTGTGTAGCAGCACGCTCGGATCGCGGACCAGGCCGGTCGGCGGCACGTACGCGTGCTCGCTGACCGGGGTGAAATCGGTGCCGTCCGCGGACTCGTAGACCGCGAGGGTGGTATCACTGTCGGCACGGAAGGCCGTCATCGTGTACCGGACCGGGGTGCGGTGGGCGTCGATGCCCACCCCGGGGCCGAGCGAGGATTGCGCGCGGGCCGTGCCCGCTGCCAGGAGTGGGAGTCCCGCCAGAAGTGCGAGTGCGGATCTGCGTCCCACCGTGATCGCCATGACCTGGGATTATCCGCGCGGATCGCGACGGCTCGGGGTAGGCGCGCCGTCGGTCAGGAGGTGGCGGGTTCCGGCTCCGGCGCTGCCGGGTCGACCGGTAGCCGCAGGTCGACGATCAGCCCGATGAGCCCGACCGACAGGCAGATGGCCGACACGGTGATCGCGATCGGGTGGCTGTCGCCTGCCAGGGAACCGGCCAGCACCACCGTCGAGATCGTGCCGGGGGCCGAACCGGCCACTGTCGCAGCGAGATACGGGGCAAGGCGGACCGACGACAGACCGCAGCAGTAGTTGAGGATCGAGAAGGGGACGACGGGGATCAGCCGCAGTGCGGCCACCGCGAGCCAGCCACGGCGGGCCAGCCGGTCGTCGACCGCCCGCACCGCCGGGTGCGTGAGGTGTTCGGCGACCCGGTCGCGGCCCAGCCTGCGTACCCCGAGCAGTGCCACGGTCGCGCTCACCGCCGTGGCGGCCAGGGCGATGACCGAACCGAGGATCGGACCGAACAGCACACCGCTGGTCACGGTGAGCACGGTGCGCGGAACGGGCGCGACGGCAGCCGCCGCGTAGAAGAGGAAGAACAGCAGCGGCAACAGCGGCCCGGCGTCGCCGGCCCAGTCCCGGATCTGCTGCGGGCCCGGCAACGGAACCATCATCGCCACCACGAACAGCGCGGCGAGCCCGGCCAGGGCGATGAGCAGGCGCGGGGAGCGGATCAGTCGAGACACCCGGGTAAGCGTACCGGCCGGTAGGGGATGGCCCGGGTGGTCGGACACCCTGTCACAGATAGCATCATCAGGGAACCGGATACATCCTGGTTCGCTGTGGGCCCGTTTGTGGGATTTCACGGACCGGCAGCACACCGGGGTGCGGTCGTCGAATGGAAGAGAGAACAGCAGCTATGCCGATTGGTTCAGAGTCCGGGGCGGGGCTCGCACCGGATCCGGTGCCCGAGTACGCCGCGTGGCGCAAGGGCGTGGCGGGTGTGCTGGCGAAAGCGCGACGGGTCGAGGCTTCCGAGCTCCCCGCCGAACCGGAACATCTGCTCGACGAGACCACCTATGACGGGCTCACGATCGCCCCGCTCTACACCCGCCGCGACGAGCTGCCCGAGCAGCCGCTGCCCGGCGCCTTCCCCTATGTGCGCGGTGGCGACGCCGCGCGCGACCCGCAGCGCGGCTGGTTCGTCGGCGCGTTCGCCGGTGAGGACGATGCCGAGGCCACCAACCGGGCGATTCTGACCGGTCTGGAGAACGGCGTGAGCGCGATCGCGCTCGGAGTGGGCACCTACGGCGTCGCCGTCGACGACATCCCCCTTGCCCTGCGTGGGCTGCTGTTCGAGCTGGCACCGCTGACGCTGGTGGCCGGTGCGGCGACCGGCACGGCCGCCGAGCGGGTGTTCGGCGTCCTCGACGGGTACTCGATCGCCGATCGCACGCAGATCCGGGTCGGCCTCGGCGCGGCCCCGCTGACCAGCGCCTTCACCGGTGCCGAAGACCTCGACCACGCCGAGACCGTGGCGCTGGCCGTGCGCGCGATCGCCCGGCCCGAGACGGTCCGCGCGATCACGGTGGACGGCATCGCCTTCCACAACGCCGGTGCCGCCGACGCACAGGAAGTGGGCGCCGCCGTCGCGGCCGGTCTGGCCTACCTGCGCCTGCTCACCGGTGCCGGGGTCGACATCGCCGACGCGTTCGGTCAGCTCGAGTTCCGCTTCGCGGCGACCGACGACCAATTCGCCACCATCGTGAAATTCCGGGCGGCCCGGCGCCTGTGGGCCCGAGTGGCCCAGGTCTCCGGTGCGCCCGCCTTCGGCGCCGCCCCGCAGCACGCGATCACCTCGGCCGCCATGATGACCCAGCGCGATCCCTGGGTGAACCTGTTGCGCACCACGCTCGCCGCATTCGGCGCCGGCGTCGGCGGTGCCGATTCGGTGACCGTACTGCCCTTCGACGCGGCCCTGCCCGCAGGCGAACTCGGCGTATCCACGACGTTCTCCCAGCGCCTGGCGCGCAACACCCAGCTGCTGCTGCTCGAGGAATCCCGTCTCGGGCACGTGCAGGACCCGGCCGCCGGTTCCTGGTACGTCGACAAGCTGACCGACGAACTCGCCGCCAAGGCATGGGAGTTCATGCAGGAGCTCGAGTCGGCGGGCGGCTACCTCGCCGCGCTCGACACCGGTGTGCTCGCGGCCCGGATCGCCGAGACGGCCGCCGCGCGCGCTGCCGACGTCGCCCATCGCCGCACCGCGGTCACCGGCGTCAACGAGTTCCCCAACCTCGCCGAGACCCCGCTCTCGGAGCAGGCGCGCGAGCCTGGCCCGAATGCGCGCTACGGCGCTGCCTTCGAAGCGCTGCGCAACCGCTCCGATGCCTACCTGGCCGCCAACGGTGCCCGTCCGAAGGCGCTGATCGTGCCGCTCGGCCTGGTCGCCGAGCACAACGCGCGCACCATCTTCACCGCGAACGTGCTCGCCTCGGGCGGCATCGAGTCGGTCAACCCCGGTCCGCTCACGGTCGACGCGATCACTGCCGCCGCCACCGAGTCCGGTGCGCGCATCGCGGTTCTGTGCGGTGCGGACAAGCGCTACGGCGAGCAGGCGGGAGCCGCCACCGACGCCCTGCGCGCCGCCGGAATCGAGACCGTGCTGCTGGCCGGACCGGAGAAGGCGGTCGAGCAATTCAGCGGGACGCAGCGTCCCGACGGGTACCTGGCCCTGCGTATCGACGCGGTCGCGGTTCTGTCGCAGCTGCTGGAGAAGGTGGGAGCCTGATGACCACGTCCGATATCGAGCACGTCATCGGCAGTTTCGCCGAGGTGCCGCTGACCGATCACGCGTCCGCGCCGGCCGACGTCGACGCCGAGCAGGTCCGCGCGTTCGTGGCCGACGCGGCGACGGCGAACCACACCACGCCCGAACAGCTGGTCTGGTCGACCCCGGAGGGCATCGACGTTCCGCCGGTGTTCACCAAGGCCGATCGGGATGCTGTGGTCGCGCAGGGCTATCCGCTCGACACCGTGCCCGGCGTCGCGCCGTTCCTGCGTGGCCCGTACCCGACCATGTACGTGAATCAGCCGTGGACCATCCGCCAGTACGCGGGCTTCTCCACCGCCGCCGATTCCAACGCCTTCTACCGCCGCAACCTGCAGGCGGGCCAGAAGGGGCTCTCGGTCGCCTTCGACCTCGCCACCCACCGTGGCTACGACTCCGACCACCCCCGCGTCCAGGGTGACGTCGGTATGGCCGGTGTCGCGATCGACTCGATCCTGGACATGCGCCAGCTCTTCGACCAGATCCCCCTGGACCAGGTGTCGGTGTCGATGACCATGAACGGCGCGGTGCTGCCGATCCTGGCGCTCTACGTCGTCGCCGCCGAAGAGCAGGGCGTGACGCCCGAGCAGCTGGCCGGAACCATTCAGAACGACATTCTGAAAGAGTTCATGGTCCGCAACACCTACATCTACCCGCCCAAGCCCTCGATGCGGATCATCTCCGACATCTTCGCCTTCACCAGTGCGAAGATGCCGAAGTTCAACTCGATCTCCATCTCCGGATACCACATCCAAGAGGCCGGTGCGACAGCCGATCTGGAGCTGGCCTACACCCTCGCCGACGGTGTGGAGTACATCCGCGCCGGCATCGCCGCGGGCATGGATGTCGACAAGTTCGCGCCGCGTCTGTCGTTCTTCTGGGCCATCGGCATGAATTTCTTCATGGAGGTCGCCAAGCTGCGCGCGGGGCGGCTGCTGTGGAGCGAGCTGGTGTCGAAGTTCGAACCCAAGAGCGCGAAATCGCTGTCGCTGCGGACACATTCGCAGACCTCGGGCTGGTCGCTGACCGCGCAGGACGCCTACAACAACGTGGCGCGCACCTGCATCGAGGCGATGGCCGCGACCCAGGGACACACCCAGTCGCTGCACACCAACGCGCTCGACGAAGCCCTGGCCCTGCCGACGGACTTCTCCGCCCGCATCGCCCGCAACACCCAGCTGCTCATCCAGCAGGAGTCCAACACCACCCGCCCGATCGACCCGTGGGGCGGCTCGTACTACGTCGAGTGGCTCACCCACCAGCTCGCCGAGCGGGCGCGCGCCCACATCGCCGAGGTCGAGGCGCACGGCGGTATGGCGCAGGCGATTTCGGAAGGTATTCCGAAGCTGCGCATCGAAGAGGCCGCCGCGCGAACCCAGGCGCGCATCGACACCGGCCAGCAGCCGGTGATCGGCGTCAACAAGTACCAGGTCGAAGAGGACCACGCCGTCGAAGTCCTCAAGGTCGAGAACTCGCGGGTGCGGGCCGAGCAGATCGAGAAGCTGGAACGGCTGCGCGCCGACCGTGATTCGGTCGCGGTGGAGCAGGCGCTGTCCGAATTGACCCGTGCGGCAGCGTCTTCCGAAGGCGGTATGGAGAACAACCTCCTCGCGCTCGCCATCGACGCCGCGCGCGCCAAGGCCACGGTCGGTGAGATCTCCGACGCGCTGGAGAAGGTGTACGGCCGTCATCAGGCCGAAATCCGTACCCTGTCCGGTGTGTACCGTGACGAAGCAGGCAAGGCATCCAACATCGGCGCCGCCATCGCGCTGGTCGAGGAATTCGGCGAGGCCGAGGGACGCCGTCCGCGCATTCTGGTCGCCAAGATGGGCCAGGACGGACACGATCGCGGCCAGAAGGTGATCGCGACCGCGTTCGCCGACCTCGGCATGGACGTCGACGTGGGCCCGCTGTTCCAGACGCCCGAAGAGGTGGCTCGCCAGGCCGCCGACAACGACGTGCACATTGTCGGTGTGTCCTCGCTGGCCGCCGGTCACCTCACGCTGGTGCCCGCGCTGCGGCAGGCACTGGCCGACGTGGGTCGCCCCGACATCATGGTCATCGTGGGCGGTGTAATCCCGCCCGGCGACTTCGACGAGCTCTACGAGGCCGGTGCGGCCGCGATCTTCCCGCCCGGCACCGTCATCGCCGACGCGGCCATCGACCTGCTGAAGAAACTGGGCGCGGCACTCGGGCACGAGATCGGTGGCGGCACAGCCGAATGAGCGACGGCGCACAGGTGGCCGGGGGTGCCGACGCGCACCCTCGGCTCGGGACCACCGCGGGCGTCGGCTCGCCACGCAACGAGGGGCGCACCGCCGTGGGCGTTCGCCGGACGATCGATGTCGACGCGCTCGCCGAGCAGGTCAAGGCAGGGCAGCGTTCGGCGCTGGCCCGTGCGATCACGCTGGTCGAATCCACCCGCTCCGATCACCGGGAACTCGCGCAGCAGCTGCTGCTGCGGGTGGCGGCGGAACCGGGCAGCGTCGTCTCGAACCGGGTCGGCATCACCGGTGTTCCCGGTGTCGGCAAGTCCACGTTCATCGACGCGCTCGGGATGTACTTGCTGGCCAAGGGACATCGGGTCGCGGTCCTCGCGGTCGACCCGTCCTCGACCCGCACCGGTGGCTCGATCCTCGGTGACAAGACGCGGATGGCGCGGTTGTCGCTCGAGGCGGACGCTTTCATCCGGCCGTCCCCGACGGCGGGCACCCTCGGCGGCGTGGCCAAGGCGACCCGGGAGACGATCGTGCTCCTGGAGGCCGCCGGGTACGACGTGATCCTCGTGGAGACCGTCGGCGTCGGCCAGTCCGAGGTGACCGTCGCCAACATGGTCGATGTGTTCTGCTTCCTCACGCTGGCCCGCACCGGAGACCAGTTGCAGGGCATCAAGAAAGGCGTGCTGGAACTTGCCGAGCTGGTGGCGGTCAACAAAGCCGACGGCAAACACGAGATCGAAGCCAAGGGCGCCGCGCGCGAACTGGCGGGCGCCCTGCGCCTGATCCACCCGCACGACGCCCTGTGGAAACCGCCGGTACTCACCATGAGCGGTTTGGAAGGTGTCGGCCTCGACAAGTTCTGGGGTACCGTCCTCGACCACCGCCGGGTCCTCACCGAGGCAGGCGAATTCGCCGAGAAGCGCCGCCGCCAGCAGGTCGACTGGACCTGGACCATGGTGCACGACCAGATCCTGCGCCGCCTGGCCGACAATCCGAACGTGAAAGATGTTCGCGCGCAGGTGGAATCGGCTGTCCGCGCCGGAACGCTCACTCCCGCCCTCGCCGCCGAACAGATCCTCACGGCCTTCGACCGGAGTTGAGACACCTGCACGGTGCCCACCGGTAGCTGATGGCATCGTCAGTGAGTCGTATCCAGGGTGATCGCCGGGGATTTTCGGCTTTCACGTCGGGGTTTGTGGATGATATTCCGATTTCGTCTCCTTTGCCAGCTGTTGCCTGTGCCGATTTCCGAGGATCCTCGGAAGTGGACGTCGAGAGCTGACGGCCGAGGAGGTAGTGATGACGATCTTCCGCACGAATCGGACCATGAGCAGCGACAGGACGCCCGAGCGGGCGATTCTCGGGGGCGACGGTCGCTGGCGGCTCACCTGGCTGCCAGAACTCGGCCTGACGTCCGATCAGGCGATATCAGGACTGAGGCTGGATGAGATCCTCAGTGATCCGGCCCTGGTCTATGACCGGATGGCACTGGCGGAGGCCACCACCTGTGCCGACCGCATCGGCATCATCCTCGAGCTCGCGATGGTGCGACTCTGGAAGCGGATGAGCACCGCCATCGCGCTCTGCGGGTTCGTGGCGACCCGATGGGGTCGACTCGTCTGACCGGGCCGGATTTTCACAACCAGCGGATACGTCGGAAGGCGACGATCAGGGTGGCACAGATGGTGGCCATGACGATCAGAGTGGCGGGGTAACCCCAGGTCTGCCGGAGTTCGGGCATGTGATCGAAGTTCATGCCGTAGATGCCGGCGATCATGGTGGGAACCGCCAGGATCGCGATGTAGGCGGAGATCTTACGCATGTCCGTGTTCTGCTGGACGGCGATCTTGGCCACCGCGGCGCCCACGAGGGTGGTGAGGGTTTCGTCCAGGTCGTTGATGCGTTCGGCGACGCCGCTGTGATGGTCGGCGACGTCGCGCAGGTAGCGGCGCACTTCCTTGGGCAGGGGAGTACGCGGCGCGGTGAGGGTTTGCAGCGGGCCCGCGAGCGGGCGAACGGCGCGGCGTAGCTCGACGATCTCGCGTTTGAGCTGGTAGATGGCCTCGATCGGGATCTTGCTCCGCGGGCTGAAGAGCTCTTCCTCCATCGACTCGACGTCGAACTCCGTCGCCTGGGTGACGTCGATGTAGGTGTCGACGACGTGGTCGGCGATCGCGTGCAGCACGACGCCGGGGCCGAGCGCGAGGCGATCGGGTTCGTCTTCGAGCCGGTGCCGCACGGCGGTGAGTTCGTTGTGTTCGCCGTGGCGGACCGCGACCACGAAATCGGCGCCGAGGAAGACCATGATCTCGCCGGTCTGCACGATCTCGCTGACGGTGTGCATATCGTGCTCGACGTAGGCGACGGTCCGCATCACGGTGACCATGGTGTCGTCGTAGCGTTCGAACTTCGGGCGCTGTCTGCCGGTGACGGCGTCCTCGACGGCGAGTTCGTGCAGCCCGAACGTCGCGGCGATCTCGCCCATCTGGTGCAGGTCCGGTTCGAACAGGCCGATCCACGCGAAACCTGTGCCACGCCTGCGGATTTCGGTCAGCGCGGTCTCGGGGGTGAAGCGGCCGGGCAGACGTTTGCCGTCGACATAGGCGGCGCAGTCGATGATGGCGCGCGCGGTCGGTACCGAGGGTTTGTGGACGACTTCCACTCGCCGTCGGCTGCGCGACAGGAACGGGGAATCCGCCACCCGGGCTCCGATACCGCGCCGGGTCGCGGTGGGAGCGGGTGTGATGCGAGGGCCGTCGACCATCGTTCACCTCGCTCTCTTCGATCGTGCCGCAGCATCCCACGGCGGCCGATGCGGACGCAACCGAAGCGGGGGGTTGCGCAGATCGATCCAACTGTGAATACTTAGGTATGTGCCTAAGTATTCGAGCGGCGAACCGGACGGAGGACTCGACAGTGTCTTTCGGGCATTGGCCGATCCGACTCGTCGCGCGATCGTCGAACGGCTGGCGCGCGGGCCCGCATCGGTATCGGATCTCGCCGCACCGTTCGAGGTCGCGCTCCCGACGATCGTGCAGCACTTGAAAGCGCTCGAAGCCGGTCGGCTCGTCAGCTCGGCGAAGATCGGCCGTGTGCGCACCTACCAACTGGTGCCGGACGCCTTCGCAACGGCGATCGACTGGCTGCACGGCCACCGTCCACCGGCGCAACGGCAGGTGGACCGGCTCACGGCACTACTCGTGGAATCAACCAGAAACTCAGAGGGAGAACAACAATGACCGACACGGCGACCCGCTCCATCAACCACGCCCAGTTCACCATCGAACGCGAGGTGCCCGTCGCGCCCGCCGTCGTCTTCCAGGCCTTCGCCGACCCCGCCATCAAGGCGAAGTGGTTCGGCGGCGAGGAAGGCTGGGAGCAGGGCGAGTCCTCGATCGACTTCCAGGTCGGCGGCCGCGAGATCAACGAAGGCACTTTCCAGCAGACGATGACCTCCCGCTTCGTCGCCACCTACACCGACATCATCGACAACGAACGCCTCGTCTACACCTACGACATGTGGCTCAACGGCTCCCACATCTCCACCTCGGTGGCCACCTGGGAATTCGAACCCACCACCACCGGCACCAAGCTCACCCTCGTCGAATTCGGCGCCCACCTGGACGGTTTCGACACCGGTGACCAACGCGAGGAAGGCACCCTCGGTCTCGTCGACGCCCTGGTGACCTATCTCGCCGGTCAAGCCTGAGCGAATCGCTCACCCCACCATGACCACGCGCGAGTGCCTGCCCGTCGCGCCGTCGGGGAACGGGGTCGCCCTGGCGTCGGTCTGCACCGCTCCGGTGGCGTCGACCGCGCGCACGCGAAGCGAATGCGTGCCGGGCGAGGCATCCCACGTCCAGGTCCACTGGCGCCAGGTATCGAGGGAGTAGGCGGCGGCGAGTGTGGTCGGTTGCCACGGTCCGTCGTCGACCTGGACTTCCACGGCATCGATTCCGCGCCCCTGGGCCCACGCCACGCCTGCCACGATCACCGGTCCGGCGTCCAGGTGCGCGAATGCCGCCGGGACGTCGATCCGGGATGCGGTTTTGATCGGTGCCCGAGTCGCCCAGCCGCGTTGCGTCCAGTACGCCTGTGCGCGGTCGAATCTCGTGAGTTCCAGATCGACAACCCACTTGGTGGCCGAAACGTAGCCGTAGAGACCGGGCACGATCATCCGGGCCGGGTAGCCGTGAGCGACAGGCAGTGGCTCGCCGTTCATCGCGACGGCGAGCAGGGCGTCGGGGTTGCCCAGCACAGCGGCCGATGGCGTGCTCGCGGTGAATCCGTCGACGCTGCGCGACAGGATCATGTCGGCATCGGGGGAGGGCCCCGCCTCGGCCAGGAGATCGGCCAGGCGGTAGCCGGTCCACAGCGCGGTTCCGGCGAGGTCTCCGCCGACTTCGTTCGAGACACAGGTGAGCGTGATGAGTGACTCGACCGCGCGCCGGGCGCTCAATTCGTCGAAGTCGAGCCGGATCTCGCGCTCCACCATCCCGTGGATGCGCAATCGCCACTGCGCGCGAGTCAACGACGGAAGCTGCAGCGCGGTGTCGACGCGATAGAAATCCGGTGCGGGAGTGATGAATCGGGTGAGCCCGGGCACGACTCGGTCCATCTCGGGGGTGACCGGTGGCACCGGCGCCGCGACCCGGGGGAGTACGAAAGCCGCCCGGTCGGCGGCGATATCGCGCAGACGGCTACCGATGACTCGGCCCGCCGCCCCGGCCGCCACTGCGCCGGCCGTCACTGCCGTCAGAGCGAGCAGGAACCCGCGCCGCGTCGGCCCGGCCCGCCGGTCGGCCTCGGCGGGCACGAGGAACAGCGCGCACAGCGCCGCCATCCCCGTCAGTGCACCGACCACCGCCGGAACGGCGAACAGCGGTGTGGCGGTAGGGCGGAGCAGCGCCAAGCCGCTCACGGCGATACCGAGAGCGCCGAGCAGACCGGCCGCCCACGCCGGGCTGCGGCGGGCCACCAAGCCGATCATCGCGGCAGCCACGGCCATGACCGCGGCCATAGTGACGGCCAGTGCCAGTTTGTCGTTGGTGCCGAACCAGCGGATCGCGCTGTCCTTCAACCACTTCGGCGTGTGATCGACCACGGTGGCACCGAGGACGAAGAAGGGGGAGGACACCGGGTCGATGAACACGGCGACGAGGTGTCCGACGCCGAGGACCAGCGCGGCGGCGGCCGCGGCCGCGACTGCCGCCGCGAACCGGCCCGGATGGCGACGGGTGAAGCTGAAACGGCGGACCATGCTGTCACTCCTGGGGTTTCGAGTGTCGGCACGGCCCGCCGCAGCGGGTCAGCCGACTGTCATGCTGACGATCGGGGAGGTGGTCGGCCCGGGTGAACCACCGGCGGGTTCGACCGTCACCGCGAGCGTGTCGGCGACGTCGACCGTGGTCACGACCGAGGCCGGACCGTCCATCACCGCCACCGATGTCGGTGTGCCCGCGCGGATCAGCCACAGCTGATACGCGCGGTCGGCAGGCAGCGCGGGCATGTCCTGGAACGACACCGCGGCCGCGCCCAGCGACTTCGACTCGTACACCGTCATCGCGCCGCCACCGGTGACCGCCACCGAGGACTCCCGGCTGTCGGGCTGGTCGAGCACCTGCTGCGCGGTGACCGCACCCGTCCCGTCGTTCGCGCGTTCGATCACCACCCCGATACCGGCACCGGCACCGACCGCCACGATCGCCGCCGCGGCCACGGTCAACCATCGAAGGTGCCAGCGTCTGCCGGTCGCGCCGCGCCGCGCGAGCGGAGACGGCTGTGTGTCGTACCGATCCAGTGCTCGCATCAGCGCGGTTTCGAGGCGTGCCGGTGGCGGGACCGAGTCGAACACGGTCAGGTCCGCCATCGTCTCCTGGATGCGGCGAACGGCGGCCTGGAACTCGGCCACCCGGTCGGGGCCTGCGGCATCGAGCCACTCCTCGAGCGCCTGTCGCTGTGGTGGATCCAGCGCGTCGATGGCATAGGGGTAAGCCTCGTCCAGCCACGACCAAGGGGTCCGCCGATCGGTCTCGCTCATCGGGTATTCCCTCCGGTCAAACAGTTCTCCAGCCTTTTCAGGCCGTCTTTGATGCGGCTCTTCACCGTCGGCAACGGCACCGCCAAGGTCTCGGAAACCTCGAGATAGGTGCGCCCGCCGTAGTACGCCAGCGCCACCGCTTGGCGTTGGAGTTCGGTCATGGTCTGCAGACAGTCCAGCACCGACTGCTCGTCGAGACGCTGGGTGACCTCCTCGGCCACGACGTCGTGGTCGCGGCCGAGGTGGGCGTGGCCGAACACGATGTCGCGGCGGGTGGCCGACTGCTCGGCCCGTACCCGGTCGACCGCGCGCCGGTGGGTCAGCATCATCAGCCAGCCGATCGGGCTGGCCTTGGTCGCGTCGTACTGTCCGGCCAGCGACCAGACCTGGAGGAACACCTCCTGAGCGATGTCCTCGGCGGCGCCGTGGTTGCGCACCACGCGGAGCGCGAGCCCGAACACCCGCGGGCTCGTGGCGCGGTAGAACTCGGCGAACGCCGCCCGATCGCCTGCCGCGACATCGTCGAGCAGGTCGACCAGCTGCTCTTGGACGGCATGGTCGCGGCGGTCGCCCGTCGGGCAGGCCGGAGCGGGCTCGGTGACCGATCGCAGGTTGATCGGTGCGGAGCCGCGCCGGGCCGTCATCGGAGGGTCCCTGCTTGCATCAGCATGAGAGGGATTTCGGCCTGCCTTCGGGTTCGGATGGGCGCCGCCGGGAAATTTCCGCGGCGACGCCGGGAAAAGCGCCGTCGCCGTCATCACGCCGCGGGCGGCATGAGCACGCTGTCGATCATGTACACGGTGGCGTTCGCGGTGCGCACGCCACCGCAGATCACATTCGCGTCGCCGACCTTCAACGTGTCACCCGAGCCGCTGACCGTCACGTCGGCGCCCTGGACAGTTTTGTGCGTGCCCGCGATGCTCTGCGGCGCGATCTGGCCCGGCACCACGTGATAGGTGAGGATCGAGGTGAGCGTAGCCGAGTCGGTCTTCAACGAGTCGATCGTAGCCGGATCGATCTTCGCGAACGCCGAGTCGACGGGCGCGAAGACGGTGAACTGGCCACCGTTGAGGGTGTCGACGAGATTGACGTCGGGATTGAGTTTGCCCGAGACCGCCGAGGTCAACGTGGTGAGCATCGGGTTGTTGGACGCGGCGACGGCGACCGGCTCTTGGGCCATCCCGCTGACCGAGCCGGGACCACTGGGAACCTGGGCGGCATATGCCGCGCAACCGGGCCCGACGAGGTCGGCGGCCGCGGACGCGCCGGTGGTCATCGGTGCCGACGTCATCGGCGCGGAGGAGCTCGCGGACGTGGTGCTCGAGTCGTCGTCGGAACAGGCAGAGAGGCCGAGTGCCGAGCCGAGGAGCATCGCCGCAACGAGGGCTTTTGGCAAGGATCGCATGGTGGTTCCGTCACTTCCGTCGAGGCGGCGAGGTGCCGCGCAGATGTTGGATGCAACGGAGTTCGGCTGGCTCGGCGGTTCGGATTGCCGACCGTGGCCGTCGATATTCCCGACACGGTGCTAGCGCCCGGGCGTCGAACCGGACGACCCTCGTCCGACGGCGTCCTCGGCCACCGATTCCGGGTGGAGCACCAGCATGGCGGCGAGCAGTCGATCCCACGTGACGTCGGGAAGTTCGTGGCCGATGCCGGTCAGCGGGAGGAGATCGGCGCCGGGGATCTCGCGAGCCATGGCCTCTCCGTTGCCGTACGGAAAGAACGGGTCATCGGTGCCGTGCGCGACCAGGGTCGGCACGGCGATCTCGCCCAGACGTTCCCGCCACCGGTCGCCGGCCTCGACATATGCCAGGTTGAGCACACTGGAGGCCATGTCGGTGGTGCGGTCGACCATGTGGGTCGCGTGCCGACGGGCCCGCAGTTCGTCGAATCCGTGTGTGCCCGCGCGTACCCGGGCCTGTTCCACGCCGTAATCGATCACCGCCGCCCGGTCGGACCAGTCCGGGTGGGGTCTCTCGGTGAAGAACGCCATGATCCGGTCCGAGTGCTCGGGCAGATCCGGGTCCGCCGGGCCGGGGGCGGTCGGACGGGTGTTGATCAGCGTCAGGGCGGATACCCGATCGGGGTGGTCGAGGGCAGCGAGCTGACAGATCCATCCGGCCACCGAGAAACCCACCAGGTGGGCTCGCGGAAGTTCGAAGACATCCATCAGCCCGACGAGATCCGCCACCAGATCCCGGAGGCTGTAGCCGGGAGCGCCCGGCGCGGAGGCGGTCGACCGGCCGGTATCGCGAATGTCGTAGCGCAGCACGAACCGGCCCGCGTCGGCGAGCCGGTCGCAGAACCGGTCCTCCCAGAACAGTCTCGACGTGTTCGGCAGCAGCACCGGTGGATGGCGCCGGTGCCCGAAGGTGCTCACACACAGGTCGACGTCACCGACGGCGACCGTGTGCTCGGGCGATCCCTGACCATGAAGCGGCATGGCGACTCCTCTGCGGTTGCGTCTGTGGAAAAGACGATCTCCGCAGCCGGAATTCATCGGTCTAGCTGCCCACGCAGTCGATGATCGGCGCGGGATAGTCCGCCGGGTCGATGGCCGCGCGCCACGGTCGGTGAATGCTCGCACCGGGTAGGTGCGCCAACTCGGGCAGCCACCGCCGCACATAGACGCCGTCGGGGTCGTAGCGCTCGGCCTGGCGCAGCGGATTGAGGACCCGGTTGGGCCGGGTGTCGGTGCCCGTGCCCGCGACCCACTGCCAGTTGAGCTGATTGTTGGCGAGGTCGGCGTCGACGAGCCAGCGCAGGAAGTGGGCCGCGCCGACCCGCCAGTCCTGGCGCAGTGATTTGGCGAGAAAGCTCGCCGCGATCAGCCGTGCTCGCCCCGGCATCCAGCCTTCGGCACGGAGCTGGCGCATACCCGCGTCGACGATCGGGTAGCCGGTGCGCCCGTCTCGCCAGGCCGCGACGGCCTGTTCGTCGTCGGGGCCCGCGGCCACCCGCGTGCGGTAGTCCGACCAGGCGGCATCGGGACGGGCGGCGAGCACCTGATGGTGGAAATCGCGCCAGGCCAGCTGCCGGACGAAGGCGAGTCCGCCGTCGGTCGCCGTATCGACCCGGCGCACCACCTCGGTGGGGGACACGCACCCGAAGTGGAGGTACGGCGAGAGCCGGGAGGTGGCGTCGGCGGCGAGATCGTCGTTGTCGCGGGCATAGCCGGTGATCGGGCCGTCGAGCCAGTCGTGCAGCAGCGCACGTCCGGTGGATTCCCCGCCGACCCGCAATTGCGGCGACGGTTGCCCGGAACCGAGATCCGTCGGCTCCGGCAGCGGTTCGCTGTGGATCGGCGGCACCGACAGCGAGCGGGGCGCGGGCAGCGGGGTGCGGCGGTGGGCCGCGCTCCAGCGCCGGAAATAGGGGGTGAAGACGGCGAAGTGATCGCGTCCGGTCGACGGGACGAGTTCGGCGGAGGTGGCTGTGACGGAACCGGAATGGCAGTGCACGACGATGCCGGGGTTGCGGCGCAGTGCCTGCTCGCGCTGCCTGCTGTAGCGGCTGACATCCTCGGCCAGGTGCACGCTCGTGGCGCCGGTCTCCTCGATCACGTGGTCGAGGACATCGGCCACCATGCCGCGGCGCACGACGAGCGGTCCGCCGAGCGAGCGCAGCTCCTTGTCGAGTTCGGCGAGTGCGGCGGCGAGGAAGTGCGCGCGGTTGGGCGGGCAGCGATCGGGCACCAGTACCTCGTCGACGACGAACAGCGGTACCACCCGGTCGGCTTCGCGAACGGCCGCGGTGAGTACCGGATTGTCGTGAACGCGCAGGTCGCGGGTGAACAGCGCGATCGCGACGCTCATCGTGCGCAGAGGGGCAGCACACCCTCGCGGCCGCCGGTCGTGGGTGAGGTGAGGTAGACGCACGGGTCCTGGCCCGCGATTCTGATCGCCTCGTCGATCCGCTGCCAGGTGCTCTCGTCCAGGGCCGGGGTGCGGGAGAGGACGAAACCCGACAGTCTGCTCGGCGAGGTGACCAGGGCCCACGAGTAGTCCGGGCCGAGTGCGGTCACCAGGTAGTTCGTCGGTCCCTCGCGCCCGTCCTGGCCGATGACGTCCGGAAAGCTCACGTGCAGTTGCGCGTTCGTGACCGGGTCGTTCACGGTCGCGGTACCGCGGATCTCGTCGACGCCGCCACTCCAGGTGTGGCAGCGATTGTGGACGGCGATGTCGCCGCGCGCGTCGAGGCTGTAGTTCGCGGAGGTGTCGCGTGCGCAATTGAGGTTGAACACCTGCGGTACTGCCGCGAGCTGATGCCAATCGCCGAGATAGCGGTCGAGGTCCAGGCTCGGCACCGGTGCGGGTGGCTCGGCGGCCGCGGAGCCGGAGCCTGCCACGGTGAGGCCGGCGGCGATCAGCAAGGCGGTGGTCCACGGGCCGAATCGGGTGCGCACAGGAAACTCCTCGCGTAGTCGGTGTTCTTCCATGCTAACAGTAATTGATGCACTATTGATGCATGATGTGGACGGTTCAGCGGGTTGTCGGCTCGACGGGCGAGACCGGGCGCCGACGCGCGGAGGCCGGGCCGTGACACGCCTGCCGAGGCGTTCCGGGCAGAATGAGGCGATGCCCGCCGGTTCTGCTCCTGTCTCCGCCGCGGCCGGTTTCACGGTTCGCGCGGTGGCCGACCGTCTCGGCATCCCGACCGCGACCCTGCGGAGCTGGAATCGCCGGTACGGCATCGGTCCCGCCCAGGACCGGCCCGGCCGCCATCGGCTCTACACCGACACCGATATCGCTGTGCTCGAGCACATGCTCGAGCTGATCGGCGGGGGCGCGAGTCCCGCCGGGGCCGCGGCGGCGGCCCGTGGACCCGCGCCTGCCCTCGGTGACCGTGCCGGCCTGCTCGACGCGGCCTTCGCGCTGGACACCACCACCGTCTGTGCCCATCTGGACGCCCATGTGCGGGCTCATGGCGTCGTACAGACCTGGGAGGCCCTGTGCCGCCCCGCGTTCACCGATATCGTCGCGCGTCAGGGCGGCGGTGAGGGCTGCATCGACGTCGAACACCTGCTGTCGTGGTCCATCGCGGCGGTCATGCAGCAGGTGAGACCGGCGCGCAGCAGCGCGCCCGTGCTGCTCGCGTGCACCAGCGGCGAAACGCATTCGCTCCCGCTCGATGTGCTGCGTGCCGCTTTGGCGCAGGCCGGGGTAGGTGCGCGCATGCTGGGCGCTGACGTGCCGACGGTCGCGTTGTCCGATGCGCTCGCCCGGCATTCGAACGAGGCCTCGGTTTTGCTGTGGTCGCAACGTGAGTCGACCGCGTTGACCTCGGCGGTGCTCGCCTGCGCGGGGTCCGGCGCCCGGGTGCTCGTCGGCGGCCCGGGCTGGGACGCCGTGCTGTTGCCCGACACGGTCGAGCGGATCGGTAGCCTGACGGCCGCGGTCGACGCGCTGCGCTGAATGCGTTCGGGGACATCATGTTTGCGCCTCGGTGTCGCCGATCAACCGCGCTCCCGGCTGGACACAACCGCGCGATCTGACCTGCCGACCATCGAACGATGCGCAGGCGATGCGATACAGGAACTAGTCGACTCCCACGTCGGCGAACTCGCTGACACGCATCGTCCGCTCGCGACGACCGGTGCCGGACCGTGTCAGCCCGCCGTCCGCCCCAGCAGGTGCCGCAGCGTCTGCTCCAAATCCTCGCTCCGGAAGAGGTGCCCGGCCTTCGTCAGCTGGGTCGGCGTCACCCGCTGACTGGCCTCGGCGAGTTCGCGCGCGCCCTGCTTGCCCAGCAGTACCGCCGGGCCGAAGCTCGGGACCGGCAGCAGCGCCGGGCGATGCAGCACTCGCGCCAGCACGCGGGTGTACTCGCTGTTGCGAACCGGCTGTGGCGCAACGGCATTGACCGGACCGGCCAGCGTGTCGTCCCAGAGGGCGCGGTGGTAGACATCGACGAGATCGTCGATACCGATCCATGACAACCACTGCCGGCCGTCCCCGATCCGACCGCCGAGACCGGCGCTGAACAACGGCCGCAGCAACCGCAGGGTGCCCCCACGCGGAGACTGCACGATGCCGGTACGCACCCGCACGACCCGGACTCCGCCCACCGCGGCGGGCTCGCACGCGTCCTCCCACTGTTCGACCACATCGGCCAGGAATCCGTCACCGCGCTCGGACTTCTCGGTCAGCGCCTGCTCGCCACGGTCATAGCCGTAATAACCGATGGCGGAGGCGCTGACGAAGGTTTCGACGCCCGAGGCCGCGGCCAGCTCGGCGAGCCGCCGGGTCGGCTCGATGCGGCTGTCGGCCACCACACGCCGGTGCGCGGCGGTGAATCGGCCCGCGATCGACGCCCCGGCCAGATGCACCACGGCATCGATGTCGGCGAGCAGGTCGGCGGCGGGCGCGTCGGGGTCCCACTGTCGTTCGTCGGGATGCTGTGCGCGATGGCGGACCAACCGCACCACGCGGTGGCCGCCGGTGCTGAGGAAGGCGCTCAGCGCGGAGCCGACCAGCCCTGACGCGCCGGTCATCGCGATCGTCGTGGTCGGCAGGCCGGCCTGCGCCGCACGGCGGTGGCTCGCCAGATCGTCGGTGAGCTGGCGATAGCGGAACTCGAACATCGGCCGCAACACCGACTCCGGAATCGGCGTCCGCACCCGATCGATGACACGGGTGTGCGTGGCGCCGACCTCGGCGAACTCGTGGATATGCTGCCACGGCAACAGCCGGGAGACCGGCCACGAGGCCGGTCCGCCCGCCGCGACGGCATCGGCGAACCGCTCGGGCGGCCGATACTGCTCGGGGTCGTGTTGAGCGATCCAGCGCAGCCCGCCGGGCAGGCCGAGCACCGCTCGCCCGGTGGCCAGCGAATCGGCTTCGGAGATCAGGGTGACCGGCTGCCATGGTGGCGCCAATCGCGTGAACGCACCGCGACGGGCGAACCAGGCGAAAACGTCGGATCGGGGTGTTGCAACGATGTCAGAACACTCGATGCCCATCCCTCGACTGTAGTCACGATCCGCCGTGATCCATGGCTCCCATGTCCATGTCCATCAGCGCAGGTGCGGGTTGCTGCCCGGGGGCCAGCACCAGGAACTGGCCCATCATGCCCTGGTCTTCGTGGTGGAGCAGGTGGCAGTGGTACATGTACGGATAGGTGGGGTCGGTGTGGTCGGCGAAGTGCATGGCCAGGGTGTAGGTGGCGCCCGGGGTCGTGTAGACGGTGTCCTTCCAGCCGGAAAGGGCTGGGGGAGGCGGTGTTCCGTCGACGGCGACGATCTGGAATTGGACGTCGTGGACGTGGAAGTTGTGGGGCCAGTTGTCCTTGTTGCGGACCGTCCAGACTTCGGTGGTGTCGACGGGAATGGTCATGTCGATGCGATTCATGTCCATGCGGCGATTGTTGATCATGAACCATTGGAGGTCGAACGAACGGGTCGGTGGGGTGGTCGCGGCGGCGAGGGCGGGCATCGGGATCAGCGTCGCCGGTAGTGCGGCGGAGGGTCGCACGGTGGCGCCGGCACGCAGTGTCAGGATGTCGAAGGTGTCGTCGAAACCGAACTCGCCCGCGCGGTCGATACCCGCGCGCTCGGTGATCGGCAGCGACCGTAACGTGATGTTCTCGCCCGGATCCAGGGCGACCACCAGCTCGACACGCTCGCCAGGGCTGACCTGAATCCGCTTCAGCGCAACGGGTTCGGCGAGCAGACCGCCGTCGGTGGCGATGAGCTGGAACGTTCTGCCGTCGCCGAAGGCGAGCTGGTAGAGCCGGCCCGACGAGCCGTTGAGGATCCGCAACCGGACCCGGTCGGTGGTGACGGGCAGGTGGGCGTTCGCGATGCCGTTGGTGACGATCGTGTCGCCGAGCAGGCCGACGTCGGTGGCGTCGGAATCGTCGAGGGCGCCGTCGGCGGTGAACCGGCGGTCCTGGATCACCAGCGGAATGTCGTCGACGCCATAGTCTTTCGGCAGATCCAGGGCGTCCGACGCGTCGTCGTCGATCAGGAAGAAGCCGGAAAGGCCGCGCTGGACATGCTTTTCGGTCGCGCCGTGCGGATGTGGGTGGTACCAGAGCGTCGCGGCCTGCTGCTGCACGGTCCACTGCGGCGCCCACTGGGCACCCGGCGCGATCATCTGATGGGGGCCACCATCGAACTTCGCGGGCAGGTGCATGCCGTGCCAGTGCACCGACGTGGGTTCGGGCAGGTCGTTGGTGATGGTGAAGGCCACCTTCTCGCCGCGTCGAGCCCGCACGGTGGGTCCGAGGACCGAACCGCTGTACCTCCATGTCGGGGTCTGCTTGCCCCGGATCATCTCGGTCGTGCCCGGCTGGGCCCGCAGCGTGAATCGGCGGACGCCGTCCGCGCCGGCGGTGGATGCGGCCAGCGGTGGGATCGGCAACGGTCGCGTCGACCCGGGTGCTGAATCAGGTGCCGAGGGGCGGATCGAACACCCGGCCGCGTACGCCACCGGTGCGAGGGCGAGCCCGGTGAGAAATCCTCGTCGCGAGACCACGTGTGCTCCTTCTGTGCGGGAACCTCCAGCTTCGTTCGGGGGCGGCGGCGGGGACTCCGCCGAACGGCCCGACTCGGTCCGCGGGATTCCACCCGCGCGGCCCTTGCGCGCGCGCAGTTCGCCTGGTACTCCGAGCCGATCCAGAACGACTCGCCGATCGAGCCCCCTCGCGGATCGCGCCCGCTCTCGCACGGGCGCGCCGACCGCCTACTCGCGCGGCCCGAACCACTCGGTCGCTTACCGTGGGGGCGTGATCGACATCCGCGCCCACCGCGACTGGCGAGGGCTGCTGCGGTGGCTGCCGCTGGCGCTGATCCCGGTGTTGCTGCTGGCCAGCACCTACCCGGGCCAGTACCGCGTGCCGCCGCACTACTGGCTGCTGGCGATGACCGCGGCCGTGGTGTTTCTGGCCGGCGCTCGGTGGCCGCTCGCGGTGTCGCTCGCGCTGTCGGCGCTGGCTGTGCCGATGCTGCGCACCGATGCCTGGGGAGTGTCCGGGCTGGCGCCGTACCTCGGCGCGGTGGCCCTGGTGGATGTGGTGGCGCGCACCCACCGGTGGTCGACGGTCGCGGTGTCGACCGCGGGCTGGGCCGCGGCTGTGACGCTCGGGCGGGTCGGCCTCCACGACAACTCGATCGGGCGGGCGTCGACCCTCGTCGAGGCCGCGGCATATGTGGGACTTCCGTTGCTGCTCGGGTTGTACCTGCGGGGGCAGCGTGACCTGGCGCAGAATCTGCGCGTGCGCGCCGAGGAGGCGCAAGCGCGTACCCGCCTCGACGAGCGCGCCGCGCTGGCGCGGGAGCTCCACGATGTGGTCGCTCACCATATGGCCTCGATCGTGCTGCGGACCTCGGTGGCGGGACATGTTGTGCGCGAAGCCGATCCGCGGGTGGTCGCGGTGCTCGACGATGTGCGCGACACCGCGGCCGATGCGCTCGCCGACATTCGCCGCTTGCTCGCCGCCCTGCGCGATCCTGCCCTCGGCACGGTCGCCCTGGTTGACTCCGACGCGGTCACGACCGAGGTCGAGGCCGCGCTCGCTCGGGCTCGTGCTGCCGGGTTCACTGTCGTGACCGAAATCGACACCGACCTCGGCGGACTCGACGCGATCAGCAGGCTCACGCTGTTGCGTCTGGTCCAGGAATCGCTGACCAACGTGATGAAACACGCGGCTCGTGATGTGCCGGTACGGTTCGCAATTCTCCGGTGCGAAGGCGGGGTCACCATCGAAGTCGTCAACGGCGGACGCGACGGGGCGACGGCGCCTCCTGGACACGGAATCGTCGGGATGCGCGAGCGCGCCGAACTCGCCGGCGGCACTCTCACCGTCGGTACGGTCGCGAACGGCGACGCGACGTGGACAGTGCGCGCTCGGCTGCCGGACACCACGAGGGGAATGGGGCTGTCGTGATCACGGTCTTGCTGGTCGACGATCAGCGCCTTGTGCGCGCGGGCCTGCGGATGCTCATCGAGGACACCACCGACCTCGCCGTCGTCGGGGAGGCGGCCGACGGTGTCGCGGCGGTGCGGCTCTACGCCGAGCTCGCGCCCGACCTGGTCGTGATGGACCTGCGGATGCCAGGACTCGACGGTGTCGCGGCGACCCGGCAGATCCTGGCCGCGTCACCACGCGCGAAAGTGCTGGTGCTGACCACTTTCGACGATGACGAACACCTGTTTCCCGCGCTGTCGGCCGGGGCCGCGGGCTATTTCGTCAAGGACACCGAGCCCGCCGTGCTGCTCGATGCGATCCGGCGCACGGTGGAGGGCGATCTGATGTTCTCGCCCGCGCTGCTGCGCCGCCTGGTCGATCGGGCGCTCGCGGCGCCGTCGGCGCTGGTCCGCACTCCTGATCTGACGCCACGGGAGCTCGACGTCCTTCGTCTCGTGGCCCAGGGGTACGGCAACCAGGAGATCGCTGACCAGCTCCACCTGGGCGTCAGCACCGTCAAGACCCACATCGCCAACCTGCTCGGCAAGACCGGCACCGACAACCGTGTTCGCCTCGCCGTCTACGCGGCAGAGGTCATCGGCCGCTGATATCTCGAGAATCTCCATGGTGGGCTTCGCGGTGGCATTGCTCGAGGCGGAGGGGCCCGCGCATCGGCGGGCCCGATTCACCGTCGCGGCACGATGATTCGCCGAATCGGCGTGGTG
Organism: Nocardia sp. NPDC055050; assembly: GCF_053608345.1. Lineage (NCBI taxonomy): Bacteria > Bacillati > Actinomycetota > Actinomycetes > Mycobacteriales > Nocardiaceae > Nocardia > Nocardia sp. NPDC055050. Next base: position 175,360 of record NZ_JBSGVG010000008.1, on the reverse strand, counting down.
TTCGGTGACGAATCGGTAAGAAACCGGTAACGACAGTGTGATCCAGCCCGATATTGTGACGAGCCGCACTGAGCGGTCGGTTTTCGCATGGAGGTTGGATCGGTGAGGTGCCGCAGCGCGGTTTCGGCGGTGCTCGTCGTGGTGGGCTCGATGATGGGCGTGAGCGGGGCGCATGCGCAAGAGCCGGAACCGATTGCCGCGGTGGTGAATCAGACCGTCACAATCGACGGTTCGCGGGCCGAGGTGACCGCGATCGACGGTCGGCAGGTGACCGTACGGATCCACTCGGCCGCCATGGGTCGCGAGGTCTCGGTGAAGGTTCAGCGCCCCGCCGACACCTCGGTACCGCGGCCGTCGCTGTATCTGGTGAACGGCGCGGGCGGCGGCGAGGACACTGCCACCTGGGAACAGAACACCGACGTCGTCGACTTCTTGGCGGGCAAGGACGTCAACGTCGTCATGCCGATCGGTGGCGCGTGGAGCTACTACACCGACTGGCGCGAGCCGGATCCGATGCTGGGCGTGAACAAATGGCGGACCTTCTTCCTCGACGAACTGCCCACGCTCGTCGACACGATGTTCGCCACGACGGGCAGGAACGCGATCGCGGCGAACTCGATGACGGCCACCTCCGTGCTACAGCTGGCGATCGCGAAACCGGGACTGTTCCGCTCGGTCGCCGCCTACAGCGGCTGCGCCCAGATCAGCGACCCGGTGGGTAGGCAGTTCGTCAATGTCGTGGTCGGAACCGGCGGCGGCGACGCGTCGAACATGTACGGTCCGCCCGGTGATCCGGCCTGGGCGGCCAACGACCCCGTCGTGAACGCCGAGGGGCTGCGCGGCACCAAGCTCTACGTCTCGAACGGCAACGGACTGCCCGGCGAGTTCGACAAGCTCGGCGACTCGCACCTGGTGACCTGGGGCCCGGTCGGGTTGGCCAACCAGATCGTCGTCGGCGGCGTCATCGAGGCCACGACCCGCTGGTGCACCAAGAACCTGCAGAATCGCCTGGAAGAACTGGACATTCCCGCGACCTTCGACCTGTCGACCCAGGGCACCCACTCGTGGGGCTACTGGCAGAAGGCCTTCAAGAACTCCTGGCCGCTGCTGGCCGAGGGGATGGAGATCCCCGCCTGATCAATTCTCGTCGCGAGTAACAGCGACGTAATATCATGGCCTATCCGATGCGGCGACGGGCTCGCATAGGAATATGTGATCGGAAACGTGGACCAGGATCGGACATTTAACCGCATCATGATCCACAGCACCGTAAGATATCGGCTCCATGGATACTTGACGAAGTCTGGTAAGAGCGGAGATCTGCACTAGTGGAGGCATGGATGGACGAGTCGGGTCATGAGTTCGAAATGAGGGGGCTTGCACTCGCTCGGTCGATCCACGATCCGCGGGGCGAGCAGGGATCTGTGATGCATGGGGGCCGAGAGCATGATGCGTTATTTGTGACCGAAGAAGCTATTCACGCATATGAATTTACGGTGGACCGAAAGAAGCAAAAGGCGCAAAAAGATGCATCTAAGATAAGGAATATTCTACTTGCTGTATTGAATCGCCCAGAAAATAGATACAAGAGTCTTACGGGGTGGTTTGTTACGCGTGATGAACCGACTGCTGATCAAAGAAGTGTGGTCGAGGAAGAGGCCCGACGCGGAAATGTTCGAATCCATGCGATCAGCATTGCCGCACTGTCGAACCGCCTTTGCAATTCCACTGAGTATCTCAAGCTCAGAGGAAATGGGCCGTTTGGGAGTATTTCCTATTCCGTGGAGGCGCAGCGGTCTGGAAATTCTAACCATCGAAATATTAAAGTGGATGCGATTCTTACCGATAAGGACGGTGCGCTAACGGATATTCCGACACTGGCGGATCGGGTGGTGAACGGATACCGTGCGTTGATTGTCGGAGAATTCGGCGTCGGAAAGAGCCATGCCCTTCGGGAGTTGTATTGGAATCTGCGGAAACGTCATTTCGAGACTAGTAGTAGGTCGCCATTTCCTGCATACATTAACCTCCGGGATTGCGTCGGGCTGCGTAGCGAAACCGAGGTTTTAAGAAGGCACGCGGAGGAAATTGGATTTGATCCAGACAGTTTGATTCGTGCGTGGCGTGCCGGTGCATGTGTGTTATTGCTCGACGGCTTTGACGAAATCTCGCCGTCGCGTTGGCTGGGTGGTCCAGTCGATCTGAAGGATGTGCGGTATGCGGCATTGGAACCGGTTCGGCGTCTAATTGAAGCAACGCCTGACGGTGTTGGCATTGTGGTCTGTGGTCGTACGCACTATTTCTCATCCGAGGCAGAGATGACGAGCGCGCTGGGTCTCCCTCTTCAGAACGTAGTAGATTTGCGGAATTTTACTGATGAACAGGTTGGTGCATATCTACATCAAGCTGGTGTGACGTGGGCTGTTCCAGAGTGGCTACCTGCTCGACCACTCCTGATTGGATACCTTGTTGCGTTCGATTCTTTTGCAGATTTGGACGTAACCATTCAGATTGATCAGGCTTCGGCTTGGCGGAGATTCTTCGACTCGATTTGTAAGCGCGAAGCTCGCATGTTTACAGCTGTTCGGCCCGAAACGATCAAGATGATCATGACCCGCGTAGCCACGCTCGCAAGGTCAAAAGGCTACATCACCGGTCCGATCGATATGGATACCATGCGTCAGGCGTTTATTGATATTAACAAACGCCAGCCCGACGGCGAAGGGATTCAATTACTACTTCGACTCCCGGGGTTGGCGATATCAGATGCTGGTGATGATACTCGTGTCTTCGTCGACCGAAATCTAGCGGATGCTGCCTACGGTGAGGATCTGGCTGACTATCTGGCAAACCCTTATGATAAGCAGCATCCGCTGGTGTCAGTTGCATCGTGGATCGAGTCGGCGACAGACTTGGGTGTAGAAGTAGCGGCGGCAACGTTAGATGATCGCGGAATGAATGCAAAATCTGTATTGAAGGCCGCCGCCCATCGGCAGAATCAGCGGCAATTCGATGCTGTACTGGCGGACTCGATCCGGGTTGCGTCGGCGCTGGGCTCTAATGATGCTTCGAAGCATCAACACTTCATAGTCGATGGTGTTGAGTTCTCAGAACTAAACCTCTCGGTTGATTCGAACATATTTGCATCCGTTACATTTCTAAATTGTGTATTCCACTATTTGGATATATCGCTGACCGAGATGGGGCGACCTTTCCCGGAATTCTCAAACTGTATTATCGGCTACTTGGACGGTGTCTCATCGATACCTGATTGGTTGGCTTCGAGCTTTAAAAATTGCTCTATCGAGGAGTATTCCCAGCAATCGCATACAACGGCAGGTATCATGCAACTGGGATTGAACACGCAGGATAAGGTTGCGCTGACGATTCTGAAGAAGATCTACAATCAGCGAGGATCGGGCAGAAAGGAAAGTGCTTTGAGTAGGGGCTTGGACCAAGCAAGTCGCGAACATGTTCCTGGTGTATTGTCTGCCTTGCAATCGCTCAATCTAATACAAAAATCGTCAGCTGGCAGCAATATTCTCTACTTGCCGGTGAAGGGTAAACGCGCAGATGCAATGCGTGCGCTCGAGAAGCCAGGAGAGTTCCGGCTGGAAGAGCGGTGAGGTAGTTGACTGTGAGTGTGTATTTTGCCTCATCGGGCGTCGCTTGGTAATTGTCGGACGACGTCGGCGGTGGGTATCGCGGTGGGGAAATTCCCGGTTTACATTCTGATCAGTCGAGCTCGAACAACCGCGCCGCATTGTCGTGGCAGACCTTGCGCAGCCACTCCGCACCGAGGTCGAGGCGTTCCAGCGCGGCGACGGACTCGGCGTAGGGATACGGGATATTGGGGAAGTCGCTGCCGAACAGAATGCGATCGGCGAAGCGGCGCAGGCGTTCTCGTTCGGCGGGTGGGAAGGGCGCATCGCCTTCGCTGAAATCGGTCCACACCATGGTGGTGTCGAGGTAGAGCCGCGGGTACTGCTCGGCCAGGTCGAGGAACTCGCTGTACTCGGGGGTCCCCATGTGCGCGATGATCAAGCGCAGGGTCGGGAAGCGCCGCAGGAGTTCGGCGATGGGCGCGGGCCCGGTGAATTCGCCGGGGGCGGGGCCCGATCCGCAGTGGATCAGAACGGGCGTGCCGGTTTCGGCCAGGATCGCCCACACCGGGTCGAGCAGCGGATCCAAGGGCGAGAACGCGCCGACCTGGATGTGCACCTTGAACACTCGCGCGCCACGGTCGATGGCCTCGCGAACGTAGCGTGGCGCGTCCGGCTCGGGGTAGAAGGTGGCGGTGTGCAGGCAATCGGGGGTCCGTGCGGCGAACTCGGCGGTCCAGTCGTTGAGCCAGGCGCCCATCTCCGGTTTGTGCGGGTACACCAGGGAGGTGAACGCCCGGATGCCGAAGTCGCGCAGGGTCTTCAGGCGCACCTGTTCGTCGTCGCGATAGGTGATCGGCCACGGTCGGCCCGTCAGTGGCCCCGCGGTGTCGAAGTAGGCCCAGACCTTGCGCATCACCTGGTCGGGCATGAAGTGGGTGTGGACGTCGATGATCGCGGGCAGCTGGTAGCGCGCGCGGAAGTCGGCGAGGTAGGCGACAGTGTCTACGGTCATGACTGCTCCGGGTAGAGGCGGCGGGCCAGGGCGCCGACGCGGGTGACGAGGCGTTCGAAGAAGACGGCGGGGTCGGTGCCGATCACGATGTCGGCGTTGGGTTCTCGGCCCCACATGCCCGCCCAGTCGGCGACCGTGGTGGCACGGGTGATGGTGCCGGCCAGTTCCACGTCGACGGTGGCCGGGCGGGTGGTCACCGAGGTCGGGTCGAGCGCGACCGCCGCCGCGAACGGGTCGTGCATGTGGGCCAGATATCCCAGGTCGTACTGGTGGTGGAAGTCGAAATAGAACCGCACCGCGTCGGTGAGATAGCGGATGATCGGATTGCTGGCCGCCGAACGGAATTCGGGGGGATCACCCGCTCCGACATGCTCGATCGGTGCGCTGCGTGCCGCCTGTGCGAGCAGGGCGAGATGTTCGGGCAGCATCTCGATGGACTCGGTGATATCCAGCGCGCACACCAGCGGCCTGCGCTCCGGTGGCGCCGCCGAGAAGGCGTCGAACACTTCTTTGGCCGCTTCGGGGTCGACGTGGATGTTCCACTCGTTGGTCGGAGTCGTATTGCCGGGGTGGTTGAACGCGCCGCCCATGATGACGAGACGGTTCAGCAGGCGCGGCAGCTCGGGTTCGATGCGCAGGGCCAGTGCGAGATTGGTCAGCGGACCGGTACACAGGCCGATCACCTCGCCCGGCGCGGCGCGAACCAGGTCCACCCAGAGCTGGGCCGCCGATCGAGGCGACAGCGCACGCGAGGACACAGGCAGCACGGCGTAGCCGAGTCCCTGCGGACCGTGGGTGTCCTCGGTGGTGCGCAAGGGCACGGCGAGCGGTTCGGGGGCGCCGAGCGCCACCTCGATCTCGGGTGCCCGGCCCAGGTCGAGCATCGCCAGGGTGTTCGCCGCGACCTGGGCGCCGTCCACGTTGCCCGCGGTGGCCGCGATGCCGATGATCTCGGCGTCGTCGCAGGCCAGCAGATACAGGATGGCCAGGGAGTCGTCGATTCCGGTATCGACGTCGAGGATGATCTTCTGCGGCACGTCATCGAGAGTAGCCGCGGACCTGTCGAGGTCCGCGGCCAGTCTGCGGGTGGTCAGTAGGTCGGGAGGGCGAATTCCTCGGTGTGGCCGAAGAAGATCTTCTTGGTGAGCGGACGCATCGGGCGCGACATCATCAGCCGCACGTTCGTCTTGGCGAGCCGCGTCAACAGCGGGGACTTCGGGATCATCATCGCCATGCCGCCACCGGGGATCTCCTTGGCCTTGTCGAGGAACGGCGAGATCTTGTCCTGGTAGCGCTGCTGCGCGGCGGCCAGATCGTCCGGGGTGGCCGCGATCTCGGCGGCCAGGATGTAGGCGCCCACGATGGCCATCGCGGTGCCCATGCCGGTCAGCGGTGAGCCGCAGTAGCCCGCGTCGCCGATCAGTGTCACGCGGCCGACGGACAATTCGGGAACGTCGACGCGGGCGACTTCGTCGAAGTAGAAGTCGGGGGTGGTTTCCATCGCAGCGAGGACGGCGGGAGCATGCCAGCCCGCGTCGCCGATCGTCTTCCTGATCAGCGCGCGCTGGGCGTCGACGTCGCGGCGCAGCGCCGGGTCCGGCTCGGTGCGCATGGTGATGATCGCCTTGGCGGTGCTCGGGTCGGCGTCGGGACGGATGCCGAGCATGGCGCCGGGCACCAGGCGCATGCTGAACCAGCCGGGCTCCACATCGGCGGGCTTGGGCATGGTGAAGAAGGCACCGTAGCCGCCGAGGTTGGTGCTGAACTTCTCCTCGGGCCCGAAGACCAGTCGCCGCGTCGCCGAGTGGATGCCGTCGGCGCCGATCACCAGGTCGAACCGCTCGGTGGCCCCGGAGGCGAACGTGACGTCCACGCCGGTGTCGTCCTGGACGACCTGGTCGATCCACTCGCCGTAGCGGTAGTCCAGCTGACCGTTGTCGGCGGTGGCCAGCGCGTCGAGGAGCACTTGATTGAGGTCGCCCCGGGTGATCTCGATTTCGGCGACGGCGCCCTGCCCGTCGAAGTCCTCCATCGCCATCCTGGCGTAGATCTTGCCGTCGCCGTCGATGTAGGACATGCCGCGCTCGTCGAGCTGGTACTTGGCGATGCCTTCCCTCAGGCCCATCCGCTCAGCGGCTTCCTTGCTCGGGCCACGCAGGTCGACGGCCTGGCCGCCGGGGCGGGGGGCCGCGGCGCGCTCGACCACGGTGGTGCGAATGCCGGTGCGCAGCAACTGGAGTGCGACCGCGTTGCCGGCGATGCCGCCGCCGGAGACGAGAACGTGGAGGGTGCTGGTGATGCTCATGATGGTGGTTCCCCGTCTGATGTACGAATGTCTTAGACATATGTCTAACAGAGATTCGCACGTATGTCTAGAACAAATGTCTTAGACGGTCGGGTAGGCTGCTGAGCATGGGAAACAGAGAAGACCTACTGGCGGGGGCGCGCAAAGTGATTCTCGAGCGCGGCGTCGCGAAGGCGACCGCGCGTGATATCGCCGCCGCGGCGGGGGTGAGCCTGGCCGCGATCGGCTACCACTTCGGGTCGAAGGATCGCCTCGTCACCGAGGCGTTGAGCGAGGCGCTCGGCACCGGGATGGGCGATGCGATGGACGAGCTGATCGCCGCGGGCACCGGCAAGTCACCGCTGGAGGGGCTCGCGCTGCTGTGGAACGGGATGCCCGAGGTGTTCGCGGGCAATCACGAGGCGATGCTGGCCAGCCTGGAGAACATCGTGCGGATCGTGCGCTCCGACGACGCACGAGCGCAGCTGGGCGACCAGCTGTCCGGGGCGTTCGCCGACCTCGGTGCCCATGTGCGGGCGGCCCACCCCGAGCTCGACGCGGCACAGGCCGCGGCGATCGGGCGGATGTATTTCGTGATCGCCCAGGGGCTCGGGATGCTGTGGCTGCTGGACCCGGGTGAGGTGGCTGTCGATGGCGATCAGCTCACTGTGGCGATCCGGGCGCTCGCGGGGAAGTGACCCGGCTGGTCACGGGCGGTGGTAATGATCGGGTGCTTCGACCCAGAACGGTTGCGCTGATCCGTAAGGTGGTGCGGGCCAGCGGTAGTCGTCGTAGTCGGCGAATGCCGGTGCGGCCGTGACCAGTTCGCTGTGCGTGACGGTCGACGCCGGGTCCGGCGGTGTCGGCGCGGGGTGGCCGGGGCAGCGGTCGTCCGCGGTCAGGAGCCAGGATGCGGTGCGTGCCAGGGAAACTCGGACGTTGCGGCCGAACCCGTCGCCGGCGCGAGCCAGCAGGGCATCCATGACGGCGGCGGCCAGCAGGTAGCCCGACCCGTGGTCGAGTGCCTGGGCGGGCAGTGCGCCGGGCCGATCGGGCGCTCCCTCGAGCAACGAAATGCCGGACACCGCTTGGACGATGCTGTCGAAGCCCCGTCGCTCGCCCCACGGCCCGCTCGTACCCCAGGCCGAGACCGTGGCCTCGATCAAGCCGGGACGTCCGGCAGCGCGGACACCGGCCGCGGCGAGGGCACCCGGGCGGTAACCGGTGACCAGTACATCGGCCTCGTCGAGGAGGATCTCGAAGGTCGCCAGGTCGGTGCGCAGGTCGAGCAAGGTCGAGCGTTTGCCCTGGCAGTTGTCGGAGAACTGCCAGTCGATTTCGGGCAGGTGCGGTGGGTCGATCCGCAGCACGTCGGCGCCGAGCAAGGCCAGCGTTCGGGTGGCCACCGGGCCCGCGAGGACGCGGGTGAGGTCGAGCACGCGAAGGCCGGTCAGCGGTCGCTCGACGGTAGCGGCGCGCTCGCCCGCACCTGGCCACGGTGGGGTGGATGTGCGGGCGTCGCGGGCGTCGACGGCGACCAATGCTCCGAGAGCGGCCGCGCGGCCCATCGGGCTTTCCGCCCATTCGCCCTCGGTGCGGACGCGTGCCGCGATGGCGCCCACGGCCGCGGCGGCATCTTCGATCTCGGCGCCCTTCATCGCGGAAAACCGGGCGGTGAGCTGGGCGGCGTCACCGGCTGCCGGGAGGTCGAGCGCGCGCAGCAAGCGCTCCCGGTGATGTGGGTAGTTCGCGTGGGTGCGCACCCATCCGTCGGCGGTGGGAAAGAAGCCGGACAGCTCGGCGAAGAACGCGGGCGCGCTACCGCCTCGCCGGAACAGCCGTTCACTGCTGAACGCCGCGGTCACCCGGTCGGCATCGAGGCGAACGGGGCGCGCGGGCAGGCCGCGTACGACTCTGACCCGGTTGGCGGCCGCGCTCACTGCCGCGACCGAACCCGCCGCGAGCGCCCACACCGGTAGGGTGGCCGCCAACCGCGCACCAGGATCCGGCACGTCGGCATCGCTCGACGGCGGGAGTCCCAGTCCCGTCTCGTAGGCGTGGACGAGCTGCTGCGCGGTGGTCACATCGACCAGCCTAGTTGCGGTGGAGAGGGTGAGGAGTGTGATGTGGGCGTGAATACGGCTGCGACGGAGTGGGTTCGGATCCTGCGATCGGAGGCGGCGGCCCGCGTGCGGGTGACGTGTTTCCCGCCCGGCGGGGGATCGGCGACCTTCTATCGGGAGTTGGCGCGACACATCGGCGCCGGTGTCGAAGTGACGGCGGTGCAATATCCCGGCAGGCAGGACCGGCTCGGCGATCCGACGATCACCGACCTGCATCTGCTCGCCGACCGGATCGCCGCGGACATCGCGCGGCAGCCGGGACCGGCCCGTGCGCTGTTCGGGCACAGCATGGGCGCGACCGTGGCCTACGAGACCGCACTACGACTCGCCGCCGCCGGGCAACCGCCCCGCGTCCTCATCGTCTCCGGTCGTCCCGCACCGGAATTCGTCGAAACCGGACAGCTACACAGAGGATCGGACACCGCGCTCATCGACGAGCTGGAGCGGCTGGCGAACGATCCTGCACCGGTGCGACTGCTGCGCACCGAACCGGGCCTGGCCGATCTCGTGCTGCCCGCCGTGCGGGCCGACTACCAGGCGGTCGAGACCTATCGGCGTCGGCCGGGAGCACAGCTGAGCTGCCCGGTCGTCGCCTTGGTGAGTACCGAGGATCCGACGACCACGGTGGACCAGGCCGAACAGTGGCGTGCGGTCACCGACGGGCCGTTCAGCCTGCGCACGTTCGGTGGCGGGCACTTCTACCTCGACGAACAGCACGCCGCGGTGGCGCAGGAGATCACACGGCACGTGAACTGAGCCGGCGCTGGTGCAGGCGCGCGTAGCCCAGCCACGACACGAGCACCGCCAGCGCCGCCAGTGCCCGCACCAAGCCGAGCGCGCTGTCGGGGTAGATCACCCCGGTGAGATAGTGGTCGATGAAGCCGGCGGCGGGCAACTCACCCACCCCCGCTTGCCTGCGCGCCCAGTTCTCGGCGTAGGTGAGCGGGCAGTCGAAGCCGATCAGGATGGTGCCGAAGCCCCACGCCACGGCCAGTACATGCAGGCCGATCGTGCGGGGCCATCGCCACGCCAGGAAGCCGCCGGCGACCACGTACGCGATGAACGCGACGTGGGTGACGGCGAGAACGTCGGCCAGCACCCGGAACGGCACCTATTCAGGATATGTACCGTGCTCCCCGGGCGGCATCATGATCATCATTCCGGTTCGGCATCGCTTGCGTCACCAGGGTGAAGGCCGGTAGTCCTTGAGGAAGCAGCCGTAGAGGTCCACGCCGTCCTCGCCCTGCACGATCGGGTCGTAGACGCGGGCGGCGCCGTCGACGAGATCGAGCGGTGCGTGGAAGCCCTCCTCGGCGAGGCGGACCTTGGTGAAGTGCGGGCGTTCGTCGGTGATCCAGCCGGTGTCGACCGCGGTCATCAGGATCGAGTCGGCCTCGAACATCTCGAGGGCGCTGGTGCGGGTGAGCATGTTGAGCGCGGCCTTGGCCATGTTCGTGTGCGGGTGCCCCGGGCCCTTGTAGCCGCGGCCGAACTGGCCTTCCATCGCCGAGACGTTGACCACGTACTTGCGCCGGCCTGCCGCGGCGGCCAGGGCAGGGCGCAACCGTGACACCAGGATGAACGGCGCGACCGAGTTGCACAGCTGCACCTCGAGCAGCTCGGTGGCCTCCACCTCGCCGACGGTCTGCACCCAGCTGTTGGTGTGCGCGAGGTCGGGGACAAGACCACCGGCGTCGATGGCCACGCCCGCCGCGATCCGCTCCGGGGTGGCCGAACCGGCGACCAGCGCGAGTTCGGCGACATCGGTGGCCGACAGCGACGGCGTGAGGGAGGCGGTGAGTGCGGTCGGGTGGGCCTGCATGGTCTTGCCGAACGTGACCATCTCCGGCAGGACGCCCGCGGGCAGCGGCGCGGTCTCGGCGTCGACCAGCGCGCTGTAGGCGCCGGCCGATCGGCGCACCGTCTGGGCCGCGTTGTTGATCAGGATGTCGAGGGGGCCCTGGGCGGCGACGTCATCGGCCAGCGCCACGACCTGCGCGGGGTCACGCAGATCGATGCCGATGATGCGCAGCCGGTGCAGCCAGTCGGCGCTGTCCTCCATGGCGGCGAAGCGACGGATCGCGTCGTTGGGGAAGCGAGTGGTGATGGTGGTGTGCGCACCGTCGCGCAGCAGCCGCAACGCGATGTACATGCCGATCTTGGCGCGACCGCCGGTGAGCAGGGCGCGTTTGCCGGACAGGTCGGTGCGCGCGTCGCGCTTGGTGTGGCTCGCTACCGCGCACTCGGGGCACAGCTGGTGGTAGAACGCGTCGACCTGGGTGTACTTCTGCTTGCAGATGTAGCAGGGACGCGCCTTGAGCAGGGTGCCCGCGCTGGCGCCCGTGGTGGACGAGCTGATCGGGATGCCCGCGGTCTCGTCGTCGATGCGCTGCGGGGAGCCCGTCGCGGTCGCGGCGATGACGGCGCGGTCGTTCGAGGAGATCTGCTCCCTGGCCTCGATGCGACGGCGGTGCTTGAGCTTTTTGAACATGTGCCCGACGGCGCGCTGCACGGCGATGGAGTCGGGATGTTCCTTCTCCAGCTGCCCGGCGCGTTCCAGTACCCGCAGACAGGTCGCCAACTCGTCCGGATCGATCATGTTCTCGGTCATCGGGGAGTGCGACATTCCTTCGTGCGGGAGCGGTGGACGACATCTATTGTCGCATTGGCCGCGCGAGCGACCCGCTGGGTATCGTGATGGGCCGTCGTCGCAACCGCGCGACGGCTATCGAACTCGACGGAGAACCGCGATTTCCCCGCTGGACACCGACACCGCAGACGCGCCGCGCAGGCGCAGGCTCGAACCCGACGAGCGACGAGCGCAGATCCTGGCGTGTGCCATCGATATGTTCGGTGAGCGGCCCTACGCGGCGGTGTCGACCGCGGAACTGGCCCAGCGCGCGGGGGTGGCCCGTGGCCTGATCAACCACTACTTCGGCAACAAGCGCGACCTGTATCTGGCGGTGGTGCGCCGCATGGTGACTCTGCCGCGTCAGGACAAGGTGTCCATTCCCGACGGCACACCGGGTGAGCGGGTCGACGCGATCGTGGGCTGGCTGCTCGACACCATCGCCGAGCACGGCACCACCTGGGTGAAGGTGACCAGCCACGAGGGCGTCGGCGACGACCCCGAGGTGCAGCAGATCCTCGATCAGGCCGACGATGCCGCCGCCGAACGCATGCTGGTGATGATCGGGCGCGCCGATCTGGCAGACAGTGCACGTTTGCGCGCGCTGGTCCTCGCCTACGCGGGACTGGTGAAAGTCGCCGGGCGCGAATGGATCACCCGCGGCACCCTCACCAGGGCGCAGGTGCATCAACTGCTGGCCGACACCCTGCTCACGATGATCACCGTGACGATTCCCAGCGTGCTGATCACCGAGCCGGAACCGACCGTGGAATCGGGCGAGCGCTAGGAATCGAGCGCGCGATTCGAGCGCCGCATCGCGATCGCGGCGGCACTGTAGCGCTGGGGTCCGGCATGGCCGGGCGCGTGCCCGGTGCGGCCGAGCATCTGCTCGATCTTCTTCTCCCGGTGATGCTCGAACATCAGCGCACCGACACCGCCGCCGAGGAAAAGTAACGTCATGATCCCGGCCAGCACGGCCCATCCGGTGTGCTCGGTACCAGCCGCGACGAGGGTGCACGCGAGCCCGACCACCCCGATCGCGCACATGATGATGCCGGGAACGTTGTAATCGTCGGCCAGCAGATCACCGGCTTGGGCATGCCAGGTGCGGTCTGCCGACGGCGTGCTGTCGGACATGAGTCCTCCTCGCGAGCTCAGGGGTGCGCGCAACGCTGCACTTGATGACCAGCATGAACCTGTTCCGTCCACCGGGGTAAGGGTGTTAGCCGGTTCGTTACCAGGGCGCTCGCGCGAGTTGACACGTTATGTCACTGTGACCCTATTTCGCGTTTGAGCTGTGCTACCGGGCTGTGAGTCCTTATTCTCGTCGCGTAACCCGGCGCCGCACCTGTTTCGTTGTGCGCCCGGGGAGATCGGAGAGGGACCCGGGGTTGATGGCACGGTACGAGGAATGGGATGACGACCCCGAGCAGGAGTCCGACGATCGGCGTTGGGACGGCCAGCGCTGGCCGCAGGTGAGCGCGGACAGTGCGACCGGCGGTCGCCGCGGTGACCAACCGCGCGTGAATCCGTACTCGATGGTGGCGCTGGCCGCCGCGCTGGTGCTGCTGTTCCCGATCGCGATCGTGTTCGGGCTGCTGTCGTTCGGGCATCCACGCGGGCGGGGGATCGCGGTGCTGGCACTGCTGCTCGGTATCTCCGAGGTGGCGGTCGCGGCAGCGATCGGGCTCGCCGTTTTCGGCGGGTTGGACGTGTCGATGCCGGCTCTCGCCCAGTCGGCGGCGACCACGACGCCGACGCCGGTGTCGGTGACCTCGCACACGGCACCGACGGTGACCGAGGCCGTCCCGGTGACGAGCCCCGCGGGCGGCGGCGAGAAGAGCGGCGTGGTCGAGAAGGGCACGGAGTGCACCGCGGAGAAGGCCGGTCTGCTCGGCGTCGCGGCAGACGGTGCGACATTGCTGTGTCTGCGCGGACCGAGTGGTCATACCTGGTCGGGGCCGTTCAAGGTATCGGGGTCCTACTACACCGCGGGGGCGAAATGCGATCCCTCGGTGGACAAATCGGGCCGTACCTCCGACAACCACGCGCTTGTGTGCGAGGGCAAGGGCAGCGCCGCGGTCTGGTCGCTGTGGACCTCCGAATAGGTTCTCACTCCTTCTTGGCCCGGCTGGGTTGCACGCGCGGCGGCTCGTTGGGCATCTTCGGATACTGCGGTGGCCACGGTGCGTCCATCAGCCCCGCTGCCATATCGCGCTCCGACATCGTCAGCAGCGGTTCGATCGATTGCGGTGCCCGGTTCGCCCAGGGATCACCCGACTCGGCGAGGCGGGCGGGCACGGTGGCCAGCGTGAGCTCATCGGGGACGACGGTGTCGAGTTCGGCCCAGGTGATCGGTGTCGACACCTGACCGCCGACCTTCGGCCGCACCGACCAGGCGCCGAACACGGTCTTGTGCGGGGCGTTCTGATTGAAGTCGATGAACACCCGCGAGCCGCGTTCCTCTTTCCACCACTGCGCGGTGATCTCCTCGGGATGCCTGCGCTCGAGCTCCCTGGCCAGCGCCACCGCGGCGGCCCGCACCTCGTAGCCGTCCCAGCGCGGTTCCAGCGCCGCGTAGATGTGCAGGCCACGTGAGCCCGAGGTCTTGATGGACGAGTCGACGCCGAGTTCGGCCAGCAGTTCGCGGGTGAGCACCGCGGCCCGGCGCAGATCATCGAAACCGATGCCGGGCGAGGGATCGAGATCGATGCGTAGTTCATCGGCGATCCGCAGATCCGGAACATGATTGGGCCACACGTGAAAACCGAGACAGCCCTGATTCACCGCCCACAGGATGTGCGCGAGATCGTGGGCCACCAGCGCGTCGCTGGTGGTGCCGTTGGGGGTGGACACCTCCACGGTCTGCAACCAGTCCGGCGCGGACTTCGGCACCCGCTTCTGGAACCACGATTTGCCCGACGCGCCGTCGGGATAGCGTTCCAGCAGTAGCGGGCGACCACCGATCACACCGAGCAGCGGTGCGGCGACAGCGCGGTAGTAGTTGACCAGATCGAGCTTGGTCTCGCCGCGTTTGGTGAAGTAGACCTTGTCGGGATTGCTGATGGTGAGCGCCCGGCCGTCGATGTCGAGTTCTACCGCGGCGCTCATCGGCCGACTCCGAAGATCGCGTCGAGCTCGGCGGGCGCCACTTCATCGAGCTGGGCGTAGGTGCACGAATCGGGGGTTCGGTCGGCGCGGAACCGCGCCAGCCGCCCGCCGTGGCGGAACCGTCCCGACTGCACGTGCTCGTAGCGCACTTCGGCGACCAGCTCGGGCCGCAGCGGCTCCCACGACAGATCCTTGCCCCCGCTCCAGCGGCTCTGCCCGCCGGGCATCTTGCCGTCGGCGTTCGCCTGCGCGGCGGCGTCGGCCCAGGTGCGCCACGGATGGTCGTCGAGCGCGTTCTCGCGCAACGGCGCCAGCTCGCCGAGCAATTCGCGGCGCCGGGCCGCGGTGAAACTCGACGCCACCCCGACATGGTGCAGATTGCCCTCGTCGTCGAACAGGCCGAGCAGCAGCGAACCGACGCCTTCGCCGTCCTTGTGCATCCGGTAACCGGCGACCACGCAGTCGGCGGTGCGCTCGTGCTTGATCTTGAGCATCACTCGCTTGTCCTGCAGGTAGGCCAGTTCGTCGGACTTGGCCATCACGCCGTCGAAGCCCGCGCCTTCGAAGCGGGTGAACCAGTCCTGAGCCACGTCGGGATCCTGGGTGATCGGCGTGAGATGGATCCGGCCCGGCGCGGCGTCGAGCAACGACTCGAGTTCGCGGCGCCGCTGCGCGAACGGTGCGGTGGTGAGATCGCGATCGCCGAGGGCGAGCAGGTCGAAGGCGACGAAACTGGCCGGTGTCTGCGCCGCGAGTTTGGTGACCCGCGACGCGGCCGGGTGCAACCGCTGCTGCAAGGTGTCGAAATCGAGGCCGTGATCGGTGACGACCACGATCTCCCCGTCGATGACGCAGCGTTGCGGCAGCGCCTCCTTCAGCAGCTCGGCCAGCTCGGGGAAGTACCGGGTGAGCGGGCGGTCGTTGCGGGAGCCGAGTTCGATCTCGTCACCGTCGCGGAACACGACGCAGCGGAAGCCGTCCCACTTCGGCTCATAGCTGAGTCCTGGCTCGCGCGGTAGCGACGGCGTCGACTTGGCCAGCATGGGGCGCACTGGCGGCATCACCGGTAGATCCATCCGATCCTCCTCGCGGGTGTGTTCACCCGTGTCGACGATGCGAGCACGCCCGATTCATCGGTGTGTGAGGCGATCGTAGGACGGGGGACCGACACGTGCGCGGACATCGAGTGCGTGCCTGTCGTGCTCGCCGAGTCCGCGCCGGAGTTCATCGGCGGGCGCGACAACCGCCCTGGCGTGAGATCAGCTGTCGAGCCAGCCGTGCTCGTCGGCGAAGGTGGTGAACCGGTCGCGGATGGTGATGATCTCGGCCGCGGTGAGCGCGGGGGACGCCTCCAGCAGCAATTCGGTGATCTGCTGACGCAGTTCGTCGGGACCGAGCCGGTCGCCGCCCTTGCGTGTCTTCGGAGCGGCGGGGGGCTGTCCGACCCCGGTCAGGTTGATCGCCTTGGGACCCCGATCGCCTTCGGTCACATCGAATTCGAACAGGCGACCCTGGCGCAACTCGTCCTCGTCGAGTCCGATGTCGTTGACGTGGACGAATACATCGGGCCCGCCGTCATCGGGCCGGATGAAACCGAAACCCCGTGAACCGTCGAACGACACCAATTTCCCGATGGACACCAACCAACTCCTCGCTCCGCTTCCCGTCGCTACTCTAACGCGGCTTTTGGGCGATTTCGCCCGGAAAGTGGATAGTCGGCGAAATCTTGGGATTCGCGATGCGGGCGGGCTGACCGAGCATGGTCACGATCCGGTAACTGCGTGTTCACATCGGCTCGTTAGCGTTGCTCACCTGTCGAAACGGTGTGGAGGTTGTAGACGCGTGTCGGACCCCGGTGTGGGGCGGAGATCGGGGGGATACGGCGCCGGCAGTGGCGTTTTGCCGGCGACGGCGCGCACCGGGAGCGACCCGGTCTGTGCGCGGCCCGCCGCGTCACCGGTGCTCGGCCCGCGACCGTGTCCGCCGCATGTGCCCCTGGCGCCCGCGCAGGAGCGGATGTGGCATGCCGCGCGACTCGGCCGGTCGGCGGATTGGAATGTCGCGCGGGCGATGCGCTTGCGTGGCGCGTCGGTCGACGTGGCAGCGCTGCGAGCGGCGCTGAAACTTCTTGTCGGTCGCCATGTTCCGCTGCGGACCCGGTTTCCGGCGACCGAGCTGGGTCCGGCTCAGTGCGTCGTCGACCCCGACGATGCCGTCCTCGATGTGGCCGAATGCGGCGTCGGCGAAGCCGACCTCGCCCCCGTCGTCGCCGCGCTGGCCGGGCAGCCCTTCGACCTCGCCCGCGATCTGCCGGTGCGGGCGCGGCTGTTCGTGCTCGGGCCCGACGATGTGGTGCTCGCCCTTGTCGTGCACCACATCTCGGTCGACGGTCGCTCGATGGGCCCGCTGATCCGCGACCTCGTCACCGCCTATCTGGCCTGTCGCGCCGGCACCACCCCGCACTGGCCGCCGCTGCCGATCAGCTACATCGACTACACCCTGTGGAAGCACGAGCAGCTCGGCGAGTTCACCGACGAGTGGAGCCGGGCCACCCATCAGCTGCGGTACTGGGCCAATGCGCTGGCCGGCCGCCCGGCCCTGCTGGACCTACCCGCGCGTGAGCTCCCCGCGGCCCCGATCGACCCGGTTGCCGGTGCGCTGCTGCCGATTTCGTTCGACGCCGAGACCCATGCCGGGCTGCTGCGGATGGCGCAGGAGGGGCGGGCGAGCCTGTTCATGGTGTTGCAGACCGCGTTCGCGCTCACCGTCGGCGCGTTCGCGCGCAGCGCCGATGTCACGGTCGCCACAGCGGTTTCGGGTCGCGATCACCGCCTGCTCGACGATCTCGTCGGCAATTTCTCCGCTGATGTGCTGATGCGGGTGCGCCTCGACCGTGCCGCCGATGTCGGCGAACTTCTCGAGCAGGTGCGCCGGGTCGCGCTCGCCGCGTACGCCCACCCCGACACCCCCAACCCACGCCTCAAGCGCTGCCTGCCGCAGGACGCGGCGCTGCCGCTGTTCCAGGCCACACTCATCCTGCAGCGAGCCGGGGCCCCACGCACCGCCGTCGAATACCCTCCTGCGCAGGGGCTTTCGATCACCGAGTTGCCGACCGGGGTGGTCAGGGCCAAGCACGACCTCGAGTTCGGGCTCACCGACCACTACAATCCACTCGGCGCGCCCGCCGGGGTCGACGGGTCGTTCATCTACCCGATCGCCCGGTTCGACGAGGCGACCGCGCAGCAGTTCGTGGCGCGCTTCCGCGCGGTCGTCGGGCTGCTCGCCGATGGGTATCGCGGACCGCTCACGGCGCTGCTGGCGACCACCGGTCGCGGTCGTGGATTGAGCACCGCGCGCCGCGCCACCAGGGTGCTCGTCTGATCAGCCGCCGCGCTCCATCGCGTATCCGGCGTCGCGCCACGCGACGATGCCGCCCGCGAGGCTGTATGCCTCGTAGCCCGCGCGGTGGGCCACCGCGGCGAAACGCAGTGAGGTTTCCCCGACCGGGCACACGAACACCACCGGCCGTGACCGCGGAAACGGCACGCCCTGGGTGAGCATCTCGTCGAGCTGGTCGTCGCGGATGTTGAGCGCGCCGGGGACATGCCCGACGCGGTAGGCCATCGCGCCGCGGGTATCGACGACGGTGGGTCTGGCGGTGCGGTCGAGTTCGGCCAGCTCAGCGGGAGACAGCGTCGGCGCGGTGTCGTCGGGGCTCGGGGGTGCGGGCCCGGTGGGCTTGCCGAACAGCTGCGGCCTGCGTTTGGCCAGATAGGACAGATACGGTTCGATCCGGTCGCACACGATCAGCACAGCCACCAGTGCTCTGCCCTCGGGGCGCGGTGCCGCGGCCAGGGTGCGAAGGGCGGCGCAATAGCCCGCGCCGCTGGTGGGTCCGGCGAGTACGCCGTAGCCGCGCATCAGGTCGAGGGTCGACTCGATGGCCGCGGCGGAGTCGACGGTGACGATCTCGTCGTAGAAATCGGGCCGGAACAGCCCGACGTCCCACATCTCGCGCTCGGAGCGGATACCGGGGATGAAATCGAAGCGGTCCGACACCACCCCGACGGTGCGCAGGTCCGGATGGTGGGCGAGCAGGGCGGTCGCGGTGCCCCGAGTGGAGCCGGTGGTGCCGAGTCCGCCGATCAGGTAATCCAGGTGGTCGATGCCCGCGTCCGCGAGGTCGGTGGCGATCTCGGTGCCGGTGCCGTCGTGATGGGCGGCGATATTGCGCTCGTTCGTGTATTGCGAGGGGTGATACCAGTGGTCGGGCGCCTGGCCGATGGTCTGCTCGATGACCGCCGAAACATCATCGGCGGCATGGGGATCAGGGCATTCGGACAGGCCGGGAAGTTCCACGATCTCGGTCCCGAGCAGTTGCAGCAATTGGCGGACCTCGCTCACCCGGATCCGATTGGTGACCGCGCGCAACGGGATGCCGTGCAGCGCGCCGAGTACCCGAAGCGCTTTGGCGGTGTTCCCGCTCGACGCCTCGATGAACGACTGCCCGCCTGCGCGGACGCGCTCGAGATCGTCGCGGATCATCGCCCAGGCAACGCGGTCCTTCACCGAACCGAAGGGGTTGTGCGACTCCAGTTTCGCGTACAGCTCGACCTCGGTCAGCCCGTGGACGGCGGGGTCCAGGCGCAGCAGGGGAGTGTTGCCGATCAGCTCGGTGATGTGGGTGTAGACCATCACTGGCCCCCGGGCCGATAGTCGGCATCAGGGCACAGAACGAACTGTCCTTCTCGGTGCAGCACAGCGACTTTCGCGGGTGTCGGGTGCATGCCGGCCTGCGCGGCCGACAGGTCCGTGTGGTAAGCGGCGGTATTGGGGAACACCACCGGATCGCCGGGGGACGGCAGCTGCGCGACTCGCACCTGCCGCTGGGTGATCAGGTCGCGCTCGAGACACAGGTGCCCGGCGAAATACACCCCGGCAGGCCGTGACTCGGCTACGTCGGTCAGCACGATCGGATCGATGAGCACCTCCTGGTCGGCGGCGGTGACGGTGTCGCGGCTGAGATCCAGATGGACCAGCGTCGCGCCGTTGCCTGCCTGTTTGACGAACTCGACCTGGGCCACGGTGATGCCTGCCTGGTCGACCAGCGCTTTGCCCGGTTCGAGCCACAGGTCGAGGAGATTGTCGGTGAGGACCGCCGCCAGCGCCCGTCCACCGTGCCCGGGCAGCGGAGCGGCGAGCAGTTCGGCGAGGATGCCGGCGGCGGGTTCGGTATTGGCGTACTTGTGGAACACCGGTGCGCCGTGCACCATTCCCTCGGCCACGTGATAGCCGAAAGTGTTGTTGCCCCAGTGCATCGCGGGGCCACGCCCGAGCAGGCCCGCCCGCAGTGCGTGGTCGTAGGCGTCGTACCCCCCGGCATCGGCGGTGAAGACCTGGCGCAGGCCGCCGCCGATATCGAGCACCGTCGGCGTCAGGCCGTGCGCGTAGGCCCGTTCGATCAGTTCCAGACAGTCGCCCACGGCGTTGACCCGTTCCGCGGTGGCAGCAGTATCGAGGTGAAAGGCGAATCCCAGCAGCCGCAGCCGGTCGCGGTGACGTACCAGCAGCTCCAGCGCCGTGGCCACGTCGGCGAGATCGATCCCGAACCGGCTCGGTGAGCTGCCGGAGAAACCCGAAATGCGTAGCAGTACCGGGACAGCCGCCGCCGGTGACGCCAGCTCGGCCAGGGTCGCGAGTTCCCAGAGGTTGTCGACATTGATCGTCGCCGTGGCCGTCACCGCGGCCCGCAGCATCGTGGCGCCCTTGGGGCCGGTCACCTCGATGCGATCGGCGGGGAATCCGGCGGACAGCGCGGAACGCAGTTCCCCCGTGGACGCCACGTCGACGGCGATTCCCGCGTGCGCGGCCGTGTGGGCGAACGCCGCGGAGCGATTCACTTTGTGCGCATAGCAGATTCGATGCCGGACCGCTCCCGCGTCGAGCACGGCGCGCAGTGCGGCGAGGTTGGCGGTGAAGATCTGCGGGAACACCAGATGTACGGGGGAGCCGTAGCGGCGCAGCGCGGCGCGCACGCCGTCGCGATCGGCGAGGAACGCGGCGACGAGCGGATGCAGCGCGGCGGGAACGGCGGGCGGGATCATCCCACCGACGCGCCGGGCACCTGCGCCGGCACGTCGTCGACCGGGTTGTAGCCGCCATCGCGCAGTGCCTCGAAGACACGGAACCTGTTGCGCGGACTGCGGATCCGGGCGATCACCCGCTTGGACTCCAGATCGATCTCGACGACCGGGATCTCCATCGACTCGAGCAGGGCGGTGATCGTGCGGACGCAATGCCGGCAGCTCATATCGGGGACGTAGAAGACGCCGTCGTCGCCGGAGGGGGCGGTACCCGGCTGTTCCTCGGTCAGGTCCTCGAGCACTTCCACCGAGCCTGTCAGCGCGGCGAACGTCTCGACGAACCGATCGACGACCGTGGCGAGGACGTGCACATCGGCGCCGTCGATGTCGTGTTGGGTCGCCGCGAGACAGGTGGGTCGCGTGTCGGCGGGCAGCAGCGCGTATTGCCGTGAGATCAGGTCGAGGTCGTCGTGGTATTTCGCGACGGCCGCTTCGGTCTCGAGGCCCTCCTCACCGGTCGCGCGCAGCATCACCGCGTGCGCGTCGGCGATGGTGGCGTCTTTCATCGCACGCAGGATGGCGATCGAGTCGGCGGTGTAGCGCACGGACCCGTCGGGCTGGCTGGCAAAGCGCACCGGGATCATCCCGCGCCGGAAGGTCGAGGCCTGCAGTTCCCAGAACCAGCGGGTGGCGACGGCGGTGAAGATGCCGCAATCACGCATGCCGGTGGCGAATTCGACGAGCCCGCGATAGGGGGTGTCGGCGGCGATCAGGCCGTGCTGGACCAGTGCGCGACCCGTTGCCTCAATACCGACCCGGAAGATCTCGTGCGGATCGTGATCGGTGGTGGTCGCGGAAAGAACGCCGTGATCGTGGGCGGACAGGGCCGCAGCGCGCGCCGGGAGTTCGGATGCCGCCAGCGAATGCCACAGCGCGAGGACTGTTTCCCGCGCGAGGACCGCGAGTTCGGGGCCCGCGCCCGCGGTGTGGAAGTACCCGGTGTTGGGAATTCCCGCGCTGTCGGTCCACGTGAGGCGATGGGTCGCGCTGGTCACCTGATCCGGGCGGCAGGGGCGCATGAACCGTTCCAGGTACATCCGCTGGGACTGTGTCAGCACGGCACCCGATTCAGGCTGTAATGCCGTGGCACGGTAGGTGATTCGGGCCGGAGGCGGCGGTTCGGTGGCGGCGAACAGTCCGGGAGCGGCCAGGCGGGCCAGTACCCGGGACGCGGCGCGACGATCGTAGTGCTGCACGGTGGGCGAGCCCATCGTTCCTCCTCGGCGTCGGGGGCTTGAAGGACAGGTTGTTCAGCGCCCGTCACCGGCGAGGCCGGCCACGCAGGCGACGAATCGGTCGATCTCGTCGAGGGTGTTGTAGAGGTGGGTACTCACCCGCACCGAACCGGCCCCGGCGTCGGCCGAGGGCACGCAATGCGCTCCGGTTCGCACCAGGAAACCGGCATCGGCCAGGACGAACCCGAGGTCGGCGGCGCTGATCGCGTCGAGGGTGAACGAGACGATCCCATAGCCGACGGCGCAGGTGGCGTGTGCCGGCCCGGGGAGGAAGTCGAGCCCGGGGACCTCGCGCAGGCCGTCGATGAACCGCAGGGTGAGCACCCGGTTGTGCTCGGCGACAGCGAATCGGTCGAGCTCGTCGAGCAGGTCGAAAGCCGGTGCGAGGGAGAGGATCCCGGGGATGTTGTGGGTACCGCCTTCGAGCAGCTCGGGCATTCCGGTGGTGACGAGACCGTCTTCGGTGATCCTGACCCCGGTGTTCCCGCCGGGCAGGAAGGGGTGCAGCCTGGCGTGCACCCGGCGGTGGCAGTACAGCAGGCCGATCCCGGGCGTACCGAACATCTTGTGTCCCGCGAAGACCGCGAAATCGGCTCGCAGCGCGGTGACGTCGACCGGCAGGTGCCCTCCGCTCTGCGAGCAGTCGAAGCACAGCAGGATCTCGGGGTCGATCCGGCCGTGCAATTCCTCGAGGGTGGTGAGCCCGCCGTACACGTGATGGAGATGGCTGGTGGTGATCAGGCGGGTGCGCGGACCGACCCGCGCGAGGATGTCGTCGATGTCGGCTTCGCCGGTAGCGGTGCTGCGATAGGGCCGCAACACTATTCGGCGCCCGAACCTGGCGAGGGTGTCGCGCAGGTGGTGCCACGGCAGCACATTGGCGGCGTGATCGGCCGGGTTGTAGAGGATCTCGTCGCCGTCGTCGAGCTCGGCCAGGCCCCAACTGTGCGCGATCGCGCCGAGTGCGGCGGTGGCTCCGCTGGTGAACACCATCTCGTCGCTGTGGTGCGCGCCGAGGAAACCGGCCGCCCGGGTACGGACGTCGGCGATCCGCGCCGACAGCGCGGTGGCCCAGCCGTAGGTGCCGCGGCCCGCGTTGGCGGTGTGCTCGCGGTGGTAGTCGGTGACGGCCGCGATGACGGTATCGGGCTTCTGCGTCGTCGCGGCACTGTCGAGATAGACCACCGCGGGATCGGCCAGGGCCGGAAACCGCGTGCGAATCGAGGCGGGCACCGGGGTGGGCGCGTGCCGGATCGCCGAGGCGGCGGCGAGCTCGGGCCGGACGGGGTGCACCCGCTCAACGATACGCACGTTTCTGGTACAGCTCGCGAAGAATTCTCAGGCGCAAGGCTTTTCGGTGTCGCCGGTCGGTGGCGGGCTCAGTAGTTGCCCTGCAGGTATTCGACGAGGTGTTCACGTTCGGCGGCCAGTTCGGTGATCTCGCTCTTCACCACGTCACCGATGCTGACGATGCCGATGAGCCGGTCGGACTTCACCACCGGCATGTGCCGGATCCGGTGCTCGGTCATCACATCGCGCAGCGAGGACACATCCTCATCGGGCCCACAGGTGCGAACCCGGGCGGTCATGATGTCGGTGACCGGCCGATCCAGCAGCGCGGCGCCGTGGGCGTGCAGATGACGCACCACATCGCGTTCGGAGACGATGCCCGTGATCACGGCACCATCGGGGGAAACGACCACCGCGCCGATATTGTGGTCGGCCAGCGCCGCGAGCAGGTCGCGCACGGTGGTCTGCGGCGGCACGGTCGTGACCGCCCTGCCCTTGTTGCGCAGGATCTCCGCTATCCGCATACGCGCACCACCTGTCCGGATCGATCGTCGCCCACCAGCATGACCTGTCGGAACCGGTCTGACCAGCACGAAGACGTTACGACCGCACTATTCGTCGTCCAGTCCCGCGGACAGGTACGCGGCAGCGGCCAGCCACTGACGGCACTGCGGACCATGGATGTCGTGTTGGCTCAGCATCTCGCGCGCCTGACGGTAGGTGAGCCCGTTCGGCTCGTCGCTACACGCCGTGGGCGGTGCGCCTGCGGCACCGAGGTGTCGCTGAAACGGACTGCTCATCGAGTCCCCTCCCATTCGGCGACGGGAGGCCCGCCCGGCTGGTGGAGCCGCGGTACCTCCCGGTGATCTTGCGGCCTGAGTCTACGGGCGGTTCGTTTTCGAATGCAAGCACATCTGCACGCTCGTTGCGGCCGTGTCGGCTCGCGATGGGGTTGCGGCGCTTACGAATTCAGGGGGCTGGACGAGACGGTCGGCGCCTGGCCGCGGTCATGACGCCGGGTAAGTACCGACCGGTGCGCGGTGGCGTTTCGCGTGTTAATGTCCCCATCGCGCAAGGCAGATGCAAGAACGTTTGTGCGTGCATCTGCAATTTTCGTACCGGTGGGCATCATTCGACAACGAGGAGTGCGGTATGTCCGGAATGCAGCATGATCAGCGTGAACGCCCGGGAGACGGTGCGTGGCGCAAAAGCACCTACAGCAACCCCAGCGGCAACTGTGTCGAGGTCGCCGAAGCCGCCGACGGCTCGGTCGCCGTACGCAACTCGCGCGACCCGCAGGGGTCGGTGATCTTCTACACCCGGCCCGAGATCGACGCATTCATCCGCGGCGCGAAGGCCGGAGAGTTCGACTACCTCACCGGGTAATCGGTAGGATCTGGGTCCATGACGGCTGAACCCGACGAGATCGGTCGCGTACAACCTGTTGTCGACCGTGGCCCCACCGTGTTGCGTATCGCGCTCGGCGGCCAGTTGCGCAAGCTACGCGAGGGCAAAGGCATCACCCGCGAGGCCGCGGGCGACGCGATCCGCGGCTCGCACGCCAAGATCAGCCGACTCGAGCTGGGCCGCACCGGTTTCAAGGAACGTGACATCCGGGATCTGCTCACGCTCTACGGCGTGCACGACCCGGTGGAACGCACCTCGTTCTTCGAGTTGGCCAGGCAGGCAAGCGAACCCGGCTGGTGGCATCGCTACAGCGACCTGCTGCCGTCGTGGTTCAGCACCTATCTCGGGCTCGAGCAGGCGGCCAGCCAGATCCGCACCTACGAAGCACAGCTGGTACCCGGCCTGCTGCAGACGCCGGAGTACACCAGGGCGATCGTCACCCTCGGTTTCGACGACGCCGAAACCGACCGCCGGGTCCAGGTTCGGCAGTTACGCCAGGATGTCCTGCGCCGGGTCGACCCGCCGGTGGTGTGGGCGGTGATCGACGAGGCCGTGCTGCATCGTCCGATCGGCGGACGTGACGTGCACCGGGCCCAGCTTCGCTACCTGGCCGAGCTCTCGGAACTGCCGAACGTGACGGTGCAGGTGCTGCCGTACTCGGCGGGCGGGCACGCGGCGGCGGGTAGTTCGTTCAGCATTCTGCGCTTCGGCGAGCCGGAACTGCCCGATATCGTCTACCTCGAGCAACTCACCAGCGCGCTCTACCTCGAGCGCCGCCAGGACCTCGCGATGTATCTATCGGTGATGGATCAGCTCAGCGTTCAAGCCGAACGGCCGGATCGCTCACGCGAGATACTGCTGTCCTACTCCGAGCGGGACTGACAGCCGAGCGGAGCTGATCGGTCGGGCGGAATCGAACACACGGAGAGCTGATCGGACTGCGCGCGAGAGGCGGGACAGTCGATCCGTGGGTACCGATCGTGGTCAGTACCGGATACAGCCGGCGGCGATACGCCAGAAAGTATCGGGAGTCAGCGTTTGCAGATCCCAGTCATCGGCCAGTTCGTGCGCAGTGGTCACGATTCGGTCGATATCGAAATCGTTGCGGGTCGCCGCGCCGGTGGATTCCACGGCATCGATGACGAAGGCGACCGCGCTTTCCCTGGACCATCGAGCGGAGCCTGGGTGATCGGCCGCCGCGCGATCGGCGAGGCCGAAACGGCCCGTGGTGTTGTTCATGTGAATGCCCCTGTGCTTCTCAGGCAGTGGCAAACCCAAGGCAATCCTGGCCCCGGGTGTGCCGCTCGCGGCCTCCCCTGACTGTCCCCTGAATTGTGTTGCGGCCCTGAGTTTAGGACGGGGAGACTTTCAGATGCAAGCACATCTGCACGATCGATTCCGTCTCGATGCGGTGCATTTCCCGGCTTCTGAGCGGCGAATCCAGGGTAGCGCCACCATCTCCGTCATATGTGGCGCTCGAATATCGGCGTGACCGGCGGCTGGCCGTGTTCATCAGGTGACGACAATGTGGCGCGAGTTGACGACAATGGCGTTCAACGGGCGAAATATGTTGTGATAGTTAATTTGTGGCTATCAAATGGCCGCGACCGCTGACTCGATCGTCTCCGATCCGGAGACCAGCTCCAGTGTGCGTCGAAAAGTGTTGTCCGCGACCAAGATCGACGCGAGTGTCGCGGCGACATCGGCGCGTGGCACCGAATCGCGCGGAATCGGCGGCGGTCCGAGCGTGATCAGACCGTTGCCTTCGGTGTCGGTGAGCCGGCCCGGTCGCAGGATCGTCCACTCCAGCTCGCGAGTCCGCAGGTCCTGCTCGGCGCGGGTCTTGGCGTCGATATAGGCGGCCCACACCTCATCGGTCCCCGGCGCGGGCGGGCTGCCCGCGCCCATCGTGGAGATCTGCACGAACCGCGTGACGCCCGTGTGCTCGGCGGCGTCGGCCAGTTGTACCGAACCGTTGAGGTCGACCGTGTATTTGCGCGCGGCACCGCTACCCGCGCCCGCACCCGCTGCGAACACCACCGCGTCCGAACCGGCGACCGCGGCCGCGAGGTCGGCGGGGGTGTCGCGTTCCATGTCGTAGATGACCGGCACGCCGCCGGTCGCGGCGATATCGGCGGCTTGGCCGGGTTCACGGATGAGGGCGTGGACGTGATCGCCGCGCCGGGTCAGTACCTGGGCGAGCAGAAGAGCGATTTTGCCGTGTCCACCGGCGATGACGATGCGCATGGGATGCTCCTATCAGCGTTCGGGGCCGCCGGGATTGCAGTTCGCCGCCACCGTGGCCTGATATCCGACGTCGGGGCGCCACGGTTCGAGATTCCAGCTCGGCTTGTCGGGCGCTACCATCCTGGCCCAAACCCAGTGGCAGACGAACTGGTCGCGCATCCCCGGCGCGTCGGCGTCGGCGTCGAGGGCACGTACTTCCTGCCACGCGAGTTCGTCGGTGCCGGGCGCGGCGGTCTTGCGGCCCGCCTGGGTGGGGAAGACGAGCAGACGGGGGCCGTCGACGTTCTCGGTCCAGGTCACGTGATCGATCAGGGGTAGGCCCGCGTAGGGGTCGACGGTGGTGGTGGGCGGCGCGATGGTGGCGGGCACCCGCTTGGTGGTGGTGGTCGTCGTCGGGGCGGTGGTGCTGGGTGGGGTGGCGACCTCGGTGGTGTCTGCCGAGCCGCAGCCGGTGAGGACGGCCGCCGCGGCCAGTGCGAGCGGGAACTGCCACCGTGTCACGAATGCCCTTTCTGTCACCGCGGGCCGAGCAGCGCCCGCCGTGCCAGCCTAGTGCGGCCGGCGGTGCGGCGCCGCGAGCGTCAGTGCCACAGCGACCGGCAGGGCAGCCGGCGCAGGCCGGGGCCGACATTGCCGTCGACGGTCACCAGCAGGCCGGAATGCACGGCCGCCGAGGTGAACTCCCACGCCTCGGCCTGGGTCGCGGCGTATTCCAGGACCAGTGCGTCCTCGGGGGTGGGGCCGTCGAAGTAGACCGTGATCCGCCGGGTCGGTATCTCGTTCGGGTCGATGCGGTGGAGGGTGGCGGCGATGTTCTCGTCGGTGGGAATCATGGCGTGCTCCTTTCGCCCCGGCACTGGTGAGCGCCTTCCTACTCGACGGTAGGTCTTGCACCATCGAGAGGAACACGTTCCGATTTCGCTTGGAGATCTCACAATCCACCTGTCGCCGCGGCGGTGCGCCCGCATATCGGCGTGCTGCCTCCGGTCACAACCGCACACAGATGAGGTTGTGAGCTCCGCCGATGTTCGCGGCGACCCGTCGACGAGGAGCCACGGTACCGGCGAAGATCGGTCTCGACAGCAGCGACACGGGAGGGACAGCCGCATGATCTGGGATGCCGCGGCACGACACAGTAGGCCGGGCCGAACACTATTGGTCTGCCTGGCGGCAGCGGTGCTCACCGTGGTCCCCGCCGCGGCAGGCCACACCACACCGCTGTACCCGACCGCCGACCCCGACCCCTTCTACAGCCAGCCGGCCGACCTTGCCGAGCACAAGCCCGGCGACGTACTCGGCGTACGGCAGATGCCGGCGCTGGCCATATTCCCCGACACCACCATCACCCTGATCCAGTTCCGCTCCACCAATTCCGCGGGTGACCCGATCGCCGCGACGACGACGGTGCTGCAGCCGAACAACCACCGCACCGACGCCCCCGTGCTGTCCTACCAGCACATCATCAACGGGCTCGGCACGCGCTGCTCGGTCTCCAAGGTCCTCTACACCGACGATCCGGACCTGATGGTGCGCGAGGCGGTGGCCTGGAACTACGCGCTCAAGCGCGGCTGGACGATGGCCGTGCCCGACCACCTCGGACCGAATTTCGCCTACGGGGCAGCGAAATTGGGCGGCCAGGTGACCCTCGACGGTATCCGCGCGGTGCGCCAGGTCGAGCAGTTGCGGGTCGGCGGCAGCCGGGTCGCGATGGCGGGGTACTCCGGTGGCGGCATGGCGACGGCGTGGGCGGCGGCATTGCAGCCCGAGTACGCGCCCGAGCTCGAGATCGCGGGGGCGGCGATGGGCGGGGTGCCGATGAACCTGGTGTCGATGCTCGAGGGGCTCGGCTTCGGTTCACATCCCGTGTTCGGTCTCGCGCTGGCCGCGGGGATCGGGCTCGAACGGGAATACCCCCAACGGTTCCCGATCAGCGATCAGATGAATGCCAGCGGTTTGGCCGCCCGCGCGTCGATCCGTGACGCCTGCACCAACGACATCCTCGGGGCGGGAGCCGGGCGCGGCATCCTCGACTTCGCGGCCACCACCTCACTGGTGGAGGATCCCGAAGCTCGCGCTGTGGTGGAGGAGAACAGCCTCGAGCTGTATCCGGGCGCGCCGACAATGCCTGTCTTCGAATGGCATTCGCCGATCGACGGCCTCATCCCGGTCGAGGCGATCACCTCCACCACTCATCGCTGGTGTGCCGCGGGCGCCAAGGTTGTCAGTCAGCAGACGCCGACCCCGGACCATCTGACCGCAGCTGTGCTCGGACTGCCTTCCGCGCTGAGTTGGCTCGATGCCCGGCTGCAGGGGGAACCGGCGCCCAGCACCTGCTGAGCCGGTTCGATCGGCCCGGATCCGCTCGCCCCGAAGCGGATCCGGGCCGATTCGCGTCGCCATCGACGATTCTTGTTGCGATACAGCGGCATTGCGCACACGACTCGGGCACAACGCCGAAGTCGGTTCGCCGCGCCCCGTAGCGTGAAGGATCTGACGACGGCGCGGTGGGGGAGTTTCGGTAGGGGTCGGAGCACCGCATAGTGGCACGTCATCGACGAATCCGTTGCCACCCGAAGGCGTGTGTGCCATGAGATCTGTTCGAGTACTTATCGGTTCGGTGCTGCTGCTCGTCTCTTGTGCGGCAGGTACCGCGGCCGCCGAGCCGCCGCCGACCCAGGAATTCCCGGTGCCGCAGCTGGGGACACCCGGTTTCCTGCCCGATCTGCAGCGCTGGATCGACCAGGTGATTCCCTCGCCGATCCCGGCGAACGCCGCCGATCCGGCGGCCGAACTCGCGGCACTCCACGCGGCGGTGCTCCCGTCGGCGGTCGGCGATCCGATCTTCGACCAGTGGCCGGCCGGGCTCGACGAGTTGTCGCCCGGCGATCTGATCGAATCCCGCGACGTCACCGCGACCGCGGCCTGGTTGACCCTGGTCCCCATCCGCTCGGCGACGCTGCTGAAATTCCGCACCGACGACGCCCACGGCAGGCCGTCCTATGCCACCGCGACCCTGATCGTGCCCGCCACCGAGTGGACCGGGCCGGGGGATCGCCCTGTGCTGGTGAACAACCTGCCCATCGACGCGCTGGGTCGCAAGTGCACTCCCGGCTACTCGCTGGCGCACGGCCTGACATCGCAGTCGAGCTCGACAGAGTTCATTCCGCCGACGACGCAGCTGGCGGTCCTGCGCGGGTACGCGGTCCTGGTGCCCGACCACGAGGGCCCGTGGATGGCTTACGCCGAACCGTATGTCGCCGGGCACGCGGTGCTCGACGCGATCCGGGCGGTGCGCGGTGGTGACCCGGCGGCCTACGGCGACAGCCGATTCGCGATGACCGGCTATTCCGGTGGCGCCATCGCCACCCACGGTGCGGCCAAGCTGATCGATTCCTACGCACCGGAACTGGCCGACGTCATCGTCGGTGCGGCACTGGGCGGGGTGCCCGCCGACTTCGAAATCCTCTCGCGCAGTATGAATGCCAACCTCGCATCCGGAATATTTATGGCCGCGACCTTCGCAATCGGACGGGAGCGACCCGAAATCCTCGCCGCGATGAACAATCTCGGGCGCTGGGTCACCACCTCGATTATGAAAGATACGTGCGCCAGCGTGTTCGCGGTGCCGGGAATCTTGCAACTGCCGATCGATGTGGGCGCCAACATCGCCGACCCCCTGCGTTCGGAACTGGCCACCGACATCTACGAGATCACCCGGATGCAAGGAATGCGGTCGTCGACGCCGCTCTACATCTACAACGGCGACCAGGAGTGGTGGATTCCCGCCGAGGGCGCGCGCAATCTCTACGATGAGCAGTGCGAACTCGGGGCGAACGCGGTGTATCGCGGCGTGCTCGGTGAGCACATCATCGGCGCGGCGACGGGCTATCCGGAGGCGGTGCTGTGGCTCGACGAGCGACTTCTCGGAGTCGCGGCACGTAGCGAGTGCTGAATATTTTCCTGTGCCCTGTCATGGCAGTTTTCGAGGGGCTGTGGTGACCTGCCCAGACCGCGCGTGACAATCGTCTCGTAAGTAATTCTGCGGCTTATGTTTTGGGCGGTTTCGACAAGCCATTCGTTCTCCCGGAAGAAAAGGGCGACGAATATTCGAATCGCACAGGAAGACAAGTCAACACATGAAATCTCCCAGTCGCAGGCGCACGCTGCACACGGCGGTATTCGCCGGAGTCGGCGCTCTCTCCATGGTGTTCACCGGGCCGGGGGCGAGCGCGGCTCCCGCCTCGGCGCCGACCGAGCAGGATCTTGCCGGCATCATCTCCGAAGGCCGGCAGGTCGCCGGCTCCGGGTCGGCGTGCACCTCCGGCAGTGGCGCCGGCTCCGGTAACGGGTCCGGTGACTGCTACGGCGGTTCGGGTTCCAGCTCGGGTTCCTCGGGCGGTTATTCCTCCGATCCCGGTGCGTACGGACCGGAGTCGACGGCGTTCCTCGCCGCGTTCGCCTACGGCCTCGGCAACCCCGATGCGGCCGCGCCCGGGACGAACGACTGGAACTGCAAGCCGACGGCCGAGCATCCTCGCCCGGTCGTGCTGCTGCACGGTACCTGGATGAACGCCTACAACGGGTACGCCTACATGGGCCAGCCCATCAAGGACGCCGGCTACTGCACGTTCACGTTCAACTACGGTCGCTCCAACATCATGGAGGGCGGCGGCCTCGGTTCGTTCCTGCCCGGCGTGATGGGCACCGGTTACATCGAGGATTCGGCGAAGCAGACCGCGGCGTTCGTCGATCGCGTGCTCGCCGCGACCGGTTCCGACGAGGTCGACATCATCGCGCACTCCCAAGGTGGGTCGATGGCGAATTACTACACGAAGTTCGAGGGCGGGGCGGCCAAGGTCAACAAGCTGATCACCTTCGGCGCCACCCACCACGGCACCAGCCTCGACGGCATCGGCGCCCTGGGTCGCATGATCAACAACCTGGGCATCGACATCCTGGGTCCGATCGAGATCTTCGTCGGGCACGCGGGAATCCAGCAGACGATCGGCTCGGATTTCGTCAACAACCTCAATGCCGGCGGTGACACCGTCGCCGGTGTCGACTACACCATCGTCGGTACCCGCTACGACGAGGTGACCAACCCCTACGAACTGACCTTCATGAAGGCAGGCCCGGGGGCGACGGTCCACAACATCACCCTGCAGGACGGCTGCGAGCAGGACATCTCCGATCACCTGACGATGATGTACTCACCGCGCGCCCTCTCGATCGCGCTTCGCGCGCTCGACCCGGTGCAGAACCCGCAGCTGACCTGCGCGTTCAACCCGTGGCTGGTCGGTGGCGGCGGCTCGCTCTGACCCGCCCGCACTGAGCACGACGAAGGCGCTGCCCACCATGGTGAGCAGCGCCTTCGTCGTGTCGGGGATCAGGCCGGAACGGAGCGGTAACTGCGCGCGACGAGTGCGGAACGCAGGTACCACAGCCCCGAAGGCTGAGTCGGATCGAAGCCGGTGAGCTGGCCGATCCGCTTGAGCCGGTAGTCGACCGTATTGGTGTGCACGTGCAGCACGCGAGCGGTGCGCTGCCGGTTGAGGTTGTTGGCGATGTGACGCTGCAGGGTCTCGAGCAGCTCGGGGTACTGATCCAGCGGATCCAGCAGCGAGCCGAGGAATTCGCGGCCGGGCCCGGGACGGGTCAGCTGGTATTCCAGGGCGAGCTCGTCGAAGCGGTACAGACCCGAGGTCACCTCGAGCCGCTGCACCATGTCCAGCAACTCGTGGGCCTGATCGGCGGCATCGGGAACCCCGGTGGTGCTCGTTTCGACCATCGCGGCGGTGATGCCGACCTGGGCCGCCTGGGAGAGCTGGGCGACGAGCGCGGTCAAACCCTCGCGGTCGAAGGCGTTGGCGGGGATCAGCACCGTCCCGCCGTCGACGCTGAGCAGCGACAGTGCCGAGTCGCCGCAGCGCTTGGCCAGTTCGGCTTGTACCCGGCGCAACTTGCGGCGGGCGACGACCTTCGAGTCCAGTGCGGGGTTGGCTTCCTCGCGGTGCTGGGGGATAGCCAGGGCGAAGACTGCGTAGGTCTCGGCGATGGTGATGCCGCATTCGCGGGCCATCGTCGAGGTGCTGTGCCCGCCGAGCAGGGCGGAGGTGAGGGTGTGCACGGCGGTGTGGTGCTCGCTGACCACGCCGCGCAGCTCGCGCACGTAGGCCAGCGAGATCTGGGCGGTGATGGTGTCGAGTAGTTCCATCACGACTTTGACGCCGCCGACCAGGCTGTCGAAATCCTTGCCCGACGCGCTCGATACCACCAGGTCGAGGCCGATTTTGAAGCCCTCGGCGATCGAGTGGTGGATCGTGTCGATCGGTACGCCCTCCCGGGCCCACGCGCTGGCCGCGTCCTGCAGGCGCTGTAGCTGGCTCGGGACATCACGCCCGTCGAGCATGCCGACCGCGAATTCCAGGCAGATCCGGGTGATCGTGGTGACATCGCCGGAGATGGCGTCACCGGGTAGCGTGCCACAGGGTGCGACGGTAGCGACGAAATGGCCGACCATCTGCCGCGAGAGTGCGCGAACGTCCTTGAGTGGCAACGACATCGGCTTGCCCGAGACGGTCAGCGACGGTCGGGGTGGATTGTGGACGGACATCTGTGTTCCCTTCGCCAGTTTCGGCTGTACCCCCCGCTGTCCAGCGAACCCCACCCTAACGAACGACAAAGGAAACCGGAATGGATTGTCAGGTTCTGGGTAGGGGGCCCAGCCCTGGCGGTCGCCGTAGTGACGGATCACAAGTCTGGTTCTTAGCTATCAGTGGTTGTAGAGTTCAGCGCCATGCGACCTGCCGTCCGTTGTCTGGTCTGGGAACTGGACGAGACCCTGTGGGAGGGTGTCGTCCACGACGAGACCGGCACCACGCCGCGCCCACCGGCACTGCGCACGCTGACGAAACTGAGCGAGCGCGGTGTGCTCCATGCTGTCGCCGCACGCGGTGACCGAGCCAGAACCATGCACACGCTGTACCGCCACGGTCTGTACGAGATGTTCTCGGCGGTCGAGGTGGGCTGGGGGCGCAAGTCCGCCTCGATCGTCCGCATCGCAGGCACCCTCGGCCTGGGTCTGG
Organism: Nocardia sp. NPDC055050; assembly: GCF_053608345.1. Taxonomy (NCBI): domain Bacteria; kingdom Bacillati; phylum Actinomycetota; class Actinomycetes; order Mycobacteriales; family Nocardiaceae; genus Nocardia; species Nocardia sp. NPDC055050. Next base: position 141,189 of record NZ_JBSGVG010000008.1, on the reverse strand, counting down.
ACTCCCTCGCGTTCGTGGACGCCGAGCCGGTCGAACGCGCGGAGGTCTCGCGAGCGCTGCCGATGGTGCGCTGCTACGCCGCTCGCAATGTCGACATGCTGCCGTTGCTCCCGGACTTCCGCCACGAACTCCGTTCGGGCCCCGTGCCGACTCCACCGTTGGGATTCGCCCGCGTTCCCGCCCTCTGACCGCGATCGACGCAGTGACCGCAACATTGCATCGAGTGCAAAAACGCGGAATCCGGGCGTTCGCGGGTTTTGATCAGGGCAGCAGCGACAGGGTGAGCGCGGCCAACCGAGCTGGCGCGGCCACCACGTCGTAAGCCGCGATGCGCCCACCGCGCACGAGGAACGTCACCACGAAATCCGGTCCGTCGGCTCCCGGCACGACCAGGCCGGGCCTGCCGTCGACGAGCACCAGCACCGCTTCGCGCGAGCGCCGCCGCAACGCGAGAGCGCCGTCGGCCACGGCGCGGGCGCCGCGCACGACCAGGGCCATTCCGGGCGAGAGCGCCGCCGGGTCGGCGGTTCGCACCACGTCGGGTGCGAGCACCGCGAGCAGTCCGCCGAGATCGCCCTCGCGAGCAGCCTGCACAAAAGCCGTCACCGCGGTCTGATGCGCGAGTAGTTCCGCCGGCTCGACCCGGGCGGGCGCGTGCACACGCAGCCGGGCCCGGCTCGCGAGTTTCTTGGTGGTGGCCGGCGTGCGCCCGAGCATCGGCGCGATCTCGGCGAAGGGCACCGCGAACAGATCGTGCAGCACGAAAGCGACACGTTCCTCGGGGCCCAACGTGTCGAGAACGACCAGCAGCGCCCGCCCGACGGAATCCGCCCGCACCGCTTCGGCTTCGGGATCCACACCCGCCCCCGTCGCCACCGGAACGGAAGTCCCGGGGGACGCTATCTCGGCGCGACGGGTACGGACGCGCAGCATATCGAGGCAGATCCGCGATACCACCGTGGTGAGCCAGCCGTCGAGATCGGCGATCTCGGTATCGGTCCCGGCCAAGCGCAACCACGCCTCCTGTACCGCGTCCTCGGCTTCGGCTCCCGAACCCAGCATCCGAAAGGCCACGCCACGCAGGCGGTCGCGCCGTTGTTCGAACGCGCGCGCCGACACTTCGGTCCGGTCAGTGCGCATCGGTCACCTTTCGCTCGCGCCGGTCGTCTATCCGAGGACGGCACTCGCTGTCCCATCACGGCGGCTGTCTCCACGATGACAGAGGCGCCGATCACCGAAACCGGAGGATCTGATCCGATGCACACCACCTATCTCGTCGTCACCGTGCTCGCGGCCGTCGCCGCCTTGGCAGCTGCCCTGATCGACGTCGTTCGCGCCGACTGGGTACGCGAGAACATGCGCCACTACGGCATCGCGCCCTGGACGCTCACGCCGCTGGCCCTGATCAAGGCGGCGGGTGGACTCGGTCTGCTCGCCGGTCTGGCCTATCGGCCGCTGGCGGTGGCAGCCGCGGCCGGGCTCGTGCTGTATTTCGTCGCCGCCGAATTCACCGTGTTGCGGGCGCGCCAGTACGCGGATCTGGGTTATCCGCTGCCGTACCTGCTGCTCGCGGCCGCTTCGCTGGGCCTCGCGGGAGCATGAGGCAGCTGGTGGCGCGCCCGTGCCCGCGCGCCACCAGCACCTGGGTCAGGCCTCGGCGAGGATGAAGTCCGCGGCCTGTTCGCCGATGAAGATGGCGGGGGCGTTGGTGTGGCCGCGGATGATCAGCGGCATCACCGACGCGTCGGCGACGCGCAGACCCTCGACGCTGCGAACCTTCAGGTCCGGGGCGACGACACTGGCGGCATCGGTGCCCATCCGGCAGGTGCCGATCGGGTGGTAGAGGGTGTGCGAGAACTGTTCGATGGTCAGCGCGATGGCCGCCTCGAGATCCTCGGGTGCCTCGGGCGGGTAGATCAACGCGCCCAGCGCGCTCTTGAGCGCGGGCTGCGCGGCGAGCCCGGCACACACCCGAAGTCCGGCGGTCAGCGCGGCCCGGTCGGCGCCCTCGGCATCGGACAGATACCGGGGATCGATCACCGGCTTGGCCGTCGGATCGGCCGAGGCCAGGCTGATCTTGCCGCGACTGCGCGGGCGGAGCAGGATCGCGCCGAGCACCACACCGTGTTCGGTGGCTTCGACCAGACCCTCGTGGTAGAACGGCGCCGGAGCGTAGATCAGCTCCAGGTCGGGGTGCTCGAGGTCCGGCGCGCTGCGCACGAAGCCGTATGCCTCACCGACATTGGAGGTGAGCATCCCGCGGTGGCGGACCAGGTAGTTGATCAGTTCGAGGGGCTTCTCCGCGGTGAACAGCGAATCGGAGTCCACGCTGTAGCCGAGCGCCGAGATGAGGTGATCCTGCAGGTTCGCGCCGACCTCGGGGGAGTGCGCGACCAGTTCGATGCCGTGTTCTTTCAGCTCGTCCTGATCGCCGATGCCCGAAAGCTGCAGCAGCTGGGGGCTGTTCACCGCGCCACCGCACAGGATGACCTCACGATCGGCGGTCACGGTGAGGGTCTGCCCGCCGCTGCGGTATTCGACGCCCACAGCCTTGGTGCCCTCGAACAGCACCCGGGTGGCCAGCGATTCGGCCAGCACTGTCAGGTTCGCCCGCTTCATCGCCGGACGCAGGTACCCGTCGGCGGTGCTCCAGCGCCTGCCGTCGCGCTGGGTCACCATGGTCTGGGTGAAGCCCTCGGGCGCGGGCCGGTTCGCCGATTCGAGCTCGTGGCCGGCCTGCCGCGCGGCCTCGAGGAACGCGTGCGTCGACGCGCGTGGGCTGCGCTGGCGCTGTACGTGCTGGGGCCCCTTGGAACCTTCGTCGGGAAACTGTGCGTCCTGGACGTTCTCGATCTTGCGGAACTGCTCCACCGCGGCGGCGAAATTCCATTTCTCGCCCGCCAGCAGCCCCCATTCCTCGTAGTCGGCGCGGAAGCCGCGGACCCACATCATCGCGTTCATCGATGACGAGCCACCGAAGGTCTTGCCGCGCGGCCAGTAGATCTGCCGGTCGCCGAGCTCGGGCTGCGGCTCGGTCAGATAGTCCCAATCGCGCTCGCTGCGGAACAGTTTCGAGAACGCGGCCGGGATGTGGGCGAACTTGTCGTCGTCTGCCGGACCTGCCTCCAACAGCACGACCGTGGTGCCCGGGTCGGCACTGAGCCGATTCGCGAGCACCGCCCCCGCGGATCCGGAGCCGACGATCACGTAATCCGCGGACGTCCCACCTGCTTGCACTGTCCAACTCCGATCTGCATTGCGTCTTCGTTCGGCGCGCCTGCTCCCGGGCGTGAAAAGACCGTGAGCCCAGCCGGACTCGTCGTCGGGCGTGACGCTGCAAGCAGAGTACTGACAGAACCCGTGCGGTGGGTCGTCCGCGGTTCAGCCCGCGGCCGCCGCTTTGCCCGCGCGACGGCCGTAGAAGCTGCCGTCGCCGAGCGAGGCCCCGCTGACGTAGCCGTACGCGCACAGGCCGGACGTGCAGCGACCCGCCGCGAACAGGCCCTCGATCGGCTCACCGCTCACGTGCAGCACCCGCGAATCCAGGTCGGTGCGCAGCCCGCCGAGGGTGAACCCGGCGGTGAACCCGCGCAGGTCGAAACAGGCCAGCGCCCCCTTGATCGGGCGCACCCATTCGGGCTTCTTGCCCAGCAGCGGGTCGGTGCCGTGCTCGGCGTGCTGGTTGTAGGTGGCGACGGTGGTCTGCAATGTCTGTGCGGGCAGGCCCATCTCGGCCTCGAGCTCGGCGACCGTCTCGGCGACCCACTTGGGCTGGAAGCGGAAGAACGGGGTGGCGCTCTCGGTGGCGAGCGCCTCTTCCAGCGAGGTCTCGTCGATGATCAAGAACGCCTGGTTGTCGTTCTGCAACAGCGTCGCCTGACCGATGCGGCCGGGATAGGTGTCCTCGGTGACGTAGCGCTGGCCGCGTCCGTTGACGAGGATGCCACGCGCCATCATCTGCGGATCGCCGAAGATGGCCACCTCGCTGGCATCCATGTGCGCCAGCTCGGCGCCGAGCGCTTGAGCCAGCCGGATGCCGATGCCGTCGTGTTCTTCGATGGCCGCGCCGGGCCTGCCGCTCAGGCGCGGGGTGTAGCGGTCGATCATCTCGGTGTCGTAGGCGAAGCTGCCGGTGGCCAGGACGACACCACGCGCGGCGCGCACGGTGACGGGCTTGCCGTAGGTGGTGGCCAGCACGCCCACCACCCGGTCCTCGTCGTCGACGACCAGCCGGCGGATGCGGGTGTCGTACTCGACGTCGATGCCGAGCTCGGCCACGGTGTCGGCCAGTGGCTTCATCAGCATGTAGCCGCCGCTGCGCTCGCCGATCTTCTTACCCGCCAGCTCCGGAACGTGGCCGCGCGGAGCGGGTTCGGCGATGTCGAGGAACGGTGCGGAGTTCTCGCCACCGGAGTACATCAGGCCTTCGTCGTGCGGGGGCTCCCAGCCGGGCTCGCCCCAGAACGACTCCTTGAACGGCACTCCGCAGTCGACGAGCCAGTTGTAGTGCTCGACGCTGCCCGCGCAGTAGTCCTTGATCTTCGCCTCGTCGACGCCGGGTCCGAGCGCGGCGGTGAGGAACGCCGCCATGTTCTCCGGGGTGTCGTCGAACCCGAGTGCCTTCTGCAGCGGTGTGCCGCCACCGAGGTAGACGAATCCGCCCGCCAGCGCCGCCGCGCCGCCCCAGCCGCCGGTCCGTTCCAGGATGAGCACCTTCGCGCCCGCTCGCGCGGCTTCGATCGACGCGCACACGCCGGCGATGCCGAAACCGGCCACCACCACATCGGCGTCGAAATCCCACTGCGTCACCTCGCTCGCGCGCAGCGGGCGGACGGTATCGATCCGATGTGGCTGGTCGCTCACGGGCTTCCTCCGGTGCTCAGGGTGCGGGCATCACCGCCCATCCATAGGAATGGTGCCGTGAACCGCGTCACAAAACAAGAACGTGTTACAGATTCTCTCGCCGAGCGGGACACTTGCGCGCCGATCGGGCTCCGGTACGGTGGCGATCGAACCGACATAGACGAGATCTGGTGGTGATGTGATGAGCGCGAACATTCGAGACATTGCGGTGCAGACCCTGGCGGGCGAGGACACCACACTGGGTGAGCTGGCTGGCGAGCGGGCGGTACTGCTGGTCAACGTGGCCTCCAAGTGCGGCCTGACCCCGCAGTACGGCGCCCTGGTGGAACTGCAGAAGACCTACGGCGAGCGCGGTTTCACCGTGATCGGCTTCCCGAGCAACCAGTTCATGGGCCAGGAGCCCGGCAGCGCCGAGGAGATCCAGGAATTCTGCTCGGTCACCTACGGCGTCGATTTCCCGCTGCTCGCCAAGGCCGATGTCAACGGCGACGACCGGCACCCGCTCTACGCCGCGCTGGTCGAGGCCGCCGACGCCGAGGGCGCGGCGGGCGACGTGCAGTGGAACTTCGAGAAGTTCCTCGTCGGTCGCGACGGCACGGTCGCGGGCCGGTTCCGCCCGCGCACGACCCCCGATGCCGCCGAGGTCGTGCAGGCGATCGAAGCCCAGCTCTGATCTAGACCAGCACCGAACTACTGAGCGTTCGCCAGCAGCGCGTACTGTGCCGCGGCCTGCTGGCGAACTCCGGCGGGTTCGGCGCCGCTGACGAACGCGCCGTAGCGCCGGTAACTCACATAGCAGCGGGTCAGTGCGGGCGCACTCCCTGCACGCCGCTCCGCGCACCGCGCCTGCGGCAGGCCCTCGGGCGCCGCGACCGGATGCGCTGCCGCGCTGAGTGTGTTCTGCCATGTCGTGCCGAAGGCGAGGGCCGCGGCTTCGTCACGGAACCGGAACAGCGTGGTGCTGTAGGAATTCGCCACGCTGTCCACGCCACCGTGATCCCACGCCGCGCCGAGCTCTGCGGGTTCGGTGGGGCGGTAGTGCAGTCCCGCACGGCCGGTCCACGCCGCGAACTCGCGCGAGGAGATGGCGATCTGCTGATTGGCCGGGCCGGGAATCAGGGTGCGGCGCAACAGATCGTCGGGATCGCGGGGTAGCTCGGCGATCCGGTCGGGCGCGGTCGGGGTGAACTTGTCGAGCAGGGGGATCTGGGCGTCGAGGACGGCCGCGACGCGTGTGGCCAGCGCGTCGATGTCGGGCGAGGGATGCTGGAGGAACATGCTCACCACGATCTCGCCGTGGGCGAAGGTGGCACCGATCGTCTTGATGCCGGGCCGCCAATGCGCGTGTGCGGCAGCGTAACCGGGGATCGACACCGGCTGATTGTCCGGACTCACCCGGAAATCGGTCGCCTCGAGTTCCCGCGCCGCCTCCTCGGCGGTCTTCGCGCCGGGAAACCGCGCCAGCACCACCCTGGTGATCCGCGCGTCGGTCTCGATCGCCGGTCTCGCCTTGTCGAAGGCTTGGCTGCCCTCGGCGACGTCGAAGGCCACGATCATCCGATGCCGTTCCAGCACGGGAAGATTCACATTCGAGATCGCCGAGGTGTCCGCAGCCCGCCGTGGGGTGTCCAGGACATCGGTGCCCCAGCTGTGGGTCAGCGCCGGATCGACCTCGTGCGGCAACACCACCGCGCCCGCCATCCGCAGCCCTTCCAGAATCGGCCCGTCCGTGGACTTTCGGCCCGCCTCGATATCGGCGGGCGCCGTCGTATAACTGCCCACGCCGAGGGGGCGGACGTCGATCTCACCCGGCGTCGCGATGCCCTCGACGGTGCCGCAGCCGACGAGCAGAACGGCGAGCGAGCCCAGCGCCAGTCGTGCGGTCACAGAGGTGCGGTGCTCAACCATTGGTCGATCATCTCCTGATGGGTGTGGCCCTTCCAGTACACCTGGAGCAGCACAGTCGAATACGGCGCGGCGTCGAATCGCACCAGCAGCCATGGTCCGGTGGAGCCGTTGAAACTGTGCACTGTCAGCGGTCTGCCGTACCGCGACCGCGGCTGCTGGGTCGCCCCGGCGGGCAGGGTCGCGACGAACCGTCCGACGGTCCCGGAATCCTTGTGCGCCATCACCTGCACGTGCAGTCCTTCGCGGTCGGTGCAGTCGAACCCCGTATCCCACATCGCCTCCGCGCTCTTCGTCGCGAAACTGCACCGCAGTTCCCGATACCCTGCACTGTCGGGACTCGCGGGCAGCAAGTCGGGGAACATCGCGATCGTGGGCCGCGCCGCCGCCCACGCGTCGACGGTGGTGGTCGGCGCGACCGTTGCGCTCGTCGGAACGGCGCCGGTGCTCCCGGAGTCTCGGATCGACAGGACCACAGTTCCGATCGCGATCATGGCGACCGCCCCGAGTGCGCCCGCTACCCACCACCCGGCGTTGCGGCGACGCGCTCCAGTACGAGTGGCGGTGTCGAGCTCGGCCCGATTGCCGACACCGAACGTCGGGTTGCCCGCGACGCCGGTCCCAGCTACCGCGTCTGGGCCCACCCGGCTGACCTGCGGCCCTCGCACCAGGTGGTCGATCGGCTGAGCCGGTCCGACGGGGCCGGTCATCGGATGAGCTGGAGCGGTTCCGGAGGTCAGGGCCGTGGACGCCGCCGCGACCATCGCCGCGCAACTGGCGAATCGATGATCGGGATCCTTGGCGAGGGCGCGCGCGAACACCGCGTCCATCGCAGCGGGCATGCCCGCCGCGATCTCGCTGATCCGCGGCACCGGCTGCATCAGATGCGCACCGATCAACGCCCCCGCATGGGTCGCGGTAAACGGTGGGCGCCCCGCGAGCAGGTGAAACAGCGTGCACGCCAACGAATACTGGTCCGACCGCGCGCCCGCGGTGCGCCCGTCGAGCTGTTCGGGCGCCGCGTAGCGCAGCGTCGCCACCAACGTCCCGGTCTCGGTCAGCGCTGCGCCCTCGTCGACTGCCTTCGCGATGCCGAAATCGGTGAGCAGCACCCGCTCACCGCTGCCGCCCGCGCTCTCGCTCAGCAGAATATTGGCGGGTTTGACATCGCGATGCAGGAGCCCGGCCGTGTGCGCGCAATCGAGCGCGTCCGCCGTCGACCGTGCGATGTGCAACGCCCGCCGCGGTGCCACAGCCCCTGTGCGCAGCGCCGTTTCCGCGTCGCTGCCCGCGACGTACTGCATCGCGATCCACAGCCGCCCGTCCTCGTTTCCGCAGTCGTGGATCGCCACGATATTCGGATGATCGAGGCGCCCCGCGAGATCGGCCTCGCGCTCGAATCGACCCCGGAACACCGGATCCGCCGAATACGAGGAGTGCAGCAATTTCACCGCGACCAGACGCGGCAACCGCGGGTGCCGGGCGGCGTACACACTCCCCATCCCGCCCGCCCCGAGCACCCGCTCGATCCGATAGCCGGCGAAAAGGTCACCGGCCCTGAGCTCGTGCATGGTGTCACGCTAGCTCAGGACCGGTGGCGCCGCGATCAGCACGCTCAGCGGTGGATCCCGCGCACAGCCAGTGCCGCCGAGACGGCGGCGACGAGCGTGATCGCCGCGCAGATCAGATGCACGACCGCGACCGCGTCGGCCGCCGATGACGCGGTCGCTCCCACCAGTTCGAAGAACACCGACCCGATGCTCGCGATCCCGACCACGGTCCCCAGTTGCACGCTGGTGACGAGAATGCCGCTGGCGTCGGCGGCGAGTGTCACCGGTACCGCGGCCAATGCCCGTGTCATCAACGGGCTGAACGCCAGCCCGTTACCGAGACCGAAGACCCCGAACGCGATCGACGCCGCGATACCGATACCCGCGCCGTCGCCCAGCAGCCACGCGAGCCAGCCCAGCGAGGCCGCGCTCATCACCAGCCCGAACGGAATCATCCTCGCGTGCAGCGTGGCCGGAACGCGCTGCCAGGACAGTCCGGCCACGGCGAACGCCGCACCCATCGGCAAGAACTGCATGCCCGCCCGCAGCGCGCTGTAGCCGAGGTCGCTCTGCATGTGGATGGCGCTCACGAACAGCCAGCCGCCGAAGGTCCCCATCACCATGAGCAGGGTGGCGGCAGTGGCGAGCAGACCGGGCGCGCCGAGCGCCTGCGGCGCGAACAGGGGATCGCGGCCGCGCCCGGCGACCGCCCGCTCGATCACAACGAACACCGCCAGCCCGAGCACACCCGCTCCGAGACACAGCCACGACCACCGCGGAAACCCGAGCTCCCGGCCGAGCACCAGCGGCACGACCAGCAACAATACGGTGGCCGTGAGCGTCACCAAGCCCAGCCCGTCGACCGTTCGATCGGTGCGGGCGACGGTGACCGGGAGGACACGTGGAGCCAGCACCAGCAGTGCGATGCCGATCGGCACATTCACCAGGAACACCCCACGCCAACCGGTGCCGCCCAGATCGGCGTCGACGATCAATCCGCCGAGAATCTGGCCCGCCAGCAGGCCACCGGAGACGATCGCCGCATAGATACTCAGGGCTCTGGCTCGCGCCGCCCCGGCGAAGGTGCGCTGGATCAACGTCATCACCTGTGGCGCCATCGCGGCCGCCCCGACGCCCTGACCGAACCGGAACACGATGAGCGACAGCTCGTTCCATGCCAGTCCACACGCGAGTGAAGCCAGGGTGAACCCCGCCAGCCCCGCGATGAAGGTGCGTCGCTGCGTGAACCGATCACCCAGGCGCGCACCGCCGATCAGCAACACCGCGTACGCGATCACATACCCGGCGACGATCAATTGCAGTGCGGCCCCACCGGTGTCGAGGCTCGACCGAATGGACGGAATGGCGACATTGACGATGGAGCCGTCGAGCACCGTCATGAACTGGCCGGTGAGGATGACGACGAGCACGGCGATCGACCGCCTGCCCACCACCGAATCGGGCACCGGGGCTGGTTTGAGCATCTGGATCATGCTCAGATCCTGGGACCGGATGCACAGGATGAATAGGAGCCCACCGATACGGGTACTCCCGATACCCCGCTCGCGGCCTGCCCCGGATGGAGTCGGAATAGCTTGTCTGCCAAAGTAACTGATGCTCTAGGCTTGATTCGTCCAGTTGGCTCCGATGCTCGAAAGGCGCTCCCGATGTCGCATTCTTCTGCCGCCTACCCCAGCGCTGTTCCGGTCGGGGTGGACACCACCCGTGCGAGTATCGCGCGTGTCTACGACGCCGCACTCAACGGCAAGGACAACTACGACGTGGATCGCGCAGTGCTGGACCAGGTCCGCACCGTCGCTCCGCAGGTCAACGACCTGGCCTGGGCCAACCGTGACTTCCTGATCCGCGCCTGCCGATTCCTGGCCAGGGCGGGAATCGACCAGTTCCTCGATCTCGGATCGGGTCTGCCCACCGCGGAGAACACCCACCAGGTGGTCCAGCGGGTGAATCCTCAGTCCAAGGTCGTCTATGTCGACAACGACCCGTCGGTGCTCGTCCACGCGCAGGCATTACTGGCCAGCAACAGCCGCACCCGCATCGCCGAAGCCGACATCTTCCGCCCCCTGGAAGTTCTCGGCAACGAGACGGTCCGCCGCGAACTCGACTTCACCCGCCCGCTGGCGCTGTTCCACATCGGCACCCTGCACCACTATCTCGGCGACGACGGCCCCGCCCTCATGCAGACCTACATCGACGCGTTGCCCTCGGGCTCGTTCGTCGCGATCGCCCACTTCCACGACCCGGAAACCGCCGAATACAGCGACCTGGCCCGGAAAATGGAAGAGAAGTTCATCCACAGCCCGATGGGTAGCGGCCGCTTCCGCACCCGCGACGAAATCCAAGCCATGTTCGGCACCCTCGACATGGTCGAACCCGGCCTCGTCCGCTGCGACGACTGGTGGTCCGACGGCCCCCACCTCACCCCCCTCTCCGACGTCCGCAACTGCATCGTCGGCGGCGTCGGCCGCAAACCCTAGCGCCGCGATCCGGATCCGAGTTCCCGGCGCTACCTTTCGGGGCGCTGGGTTACTTCTTGATGGTGCGGGCGAGGATGCCGAGAGTGGCCCGCAGCGCGGACTCGGGAATGATCGGGAAGATAGCTGCTTCGCGGTAGCGGGGCGCGATCCTGCTCCAGTCGTAGTACGAGGTGACCAGGGTGCCGATGTCGCTGGGCTCGAGGCGATATCCGTACAGGTGCTCGATCGGCGGTTGGATGGCGCCCGAGATCGTCCACTCGAGCTGCTTGTCCTGCTCGAACTCGGTGATGATCACTGTGACGTCGTATTTGCCCATCGGGAAATCGTTGAGGGACTCACGATCCATGTGCACGATGAACTCGTCGCCGACGCCGGTGACGGGCTTGCCCTCCGCCGATTGCAGCATGCCCGAGCTGTCGATCGCTACGTGCCCTTCGGGGGAACACAGCAGTGTGAAGATTTCCGAGGGTGACGCGGGGACCTGCCGCTGCACTTCGAACCGTTCTACCGTCATGTCGTCCACCCTCGCATACTCGGCGTCGATGCGGTCCGCCACTGACGCCAGCTGAACCGGACGGCTACGCGTGCGCGGCAGGTCCGATCGTCCTGCTGCCGTCACCTCGGTGCGGTGGCCGGTGGGCGGGCGATCGATGGAGTCGGACGCGGCGGCTTCGTCGTGGGCGGGGGCATGGTCGTCGTTGGCGACGTGGTTGTTGTCGACCGAGCCGATGTGGTCGTCGGCGCCGCCGGTGTCGTGGATATCGCCGGTGACCGGGATGTCGTGGTCGAACTCGGCGGATCGGTTGTTGTCGTGGTGCTGGGCGGTGCCGTCGTGGTGGTGCCCGGCGCTGTGGTGGAAGTGACGGTGACGGTCGAGGGATCAGCAGACGTCGTCACCGTGCTCGGATCGGCTGTCACCGTGATCGTCGACGTGTCAGTCGGAGTCATGGCGACGGGCACCGTGGAGGTCGGGGTCGGGGTCACGGCAGCTGGGCCCGGCACATCGGAGGTGTCCTGGACCGAAAGGCTTGCCGTGGCAGAGAAACTCGCGCTCACCGAAACAACCGTCGAGTTCGCCGTCGCGGTTTCCGTCGGTATGGTTGTCGTCGTTTCCGTCGCAGTGGTCGTGCTCGGGGAATCGGCGCCCGGTTGGGCGGACTCGGCATCGGTAGCGGGGTGGCCGCCCGAGACGTCGACCGGCACGGCGACCTCGCTCGGGTTGTCGGCTGTTGTGCTCGTGATCGTCGCGATGGACTGGCTTCGGCCGGCACTGTAGTCGTAGTCGGAAAATCGTGCGGTGGGTTGGCCCGCGAACGGCCCCGCGCTGTTCGCCCGCGCCGGTGGGCTCGAATCTGCCCGCACCACGAGCGTTGTCCCGATAACCGTCATCGCCAACGCGGCCGCCACCCCGGCACGCGACATGTGCCGCCGGAACCGGTCTGTTGATCGCGCCGCGGGCGGGTGGCCGCACCGTCGCGCATTCTGGGGTCGAGGCTCGGTCTCGGTGACAGGCTCCGCCACCGGGTCTTCGCTGTTGTCGAAGGTGCGCATTGCATTCCTGCTTTCTCCCTCGAAATACGCCGACCGGCGTGCTGTTCTCAGGGGCGCGAGTAGGGATCCACCTCGCGCAGCCGTTGCCGGTGAATTCGTTGCAGTTCGCCCGCGCGGGTGAGAAAGTCGGCGATTATTTCCAGTTCGGCGGCGTCATAATAATTCAGCAACATCTTGTAGCTCTCGACGATCATCGGAACGACGAGTTCCTGTACGCGATCGGCCGCGAGTTCGGTGGCCATCACAATGACGCGACGACGATCGGTCGGGTGCAGCGACCGTGCGATGTAGCCCTGTTTCTCCAGCCGGTTGAGCATGATCGTGACACCGGCGGAGGTGAGACCGAGCCGCTCGGCCAGCCTGCCCGGCGTCGTGGACTTCTCCTCGAGCAGGACGATCTCCAGCGCACGCCGATCGGTCTCGTTCACGCCCAGCACTCTGATCAATTCACGGACCAGGTCCTCGACGCTTCCGTGGTAGAACTCCAGCGCCCTTTTGAGCTCGACCGAGATCCGGGCGGGTTCGCTTGTTGTCGGGCACACGGGCTTTCCCATCGATCACTGGAAACAGAGAACCGCTCAGCACGAGTCACCGATCAGGGCCTGCTCGGTTGCTGAGCGCCGCGATCCGTTCAGGGGAGCCGGGACGCGCGGCGGAGTCGATGGATGCCGCAGGGCGCGGCAGCGGGGATTGCGGCCAGGTGCTCGAAGTGGGCATGGGCGCTCCTGTCCATCGATCGACCGGCTGCCCGAACCGCGGCTGACGAACATCACGAAAGCGGCACCGCTCCGGTCATCGAAGCGGCCGTGGCTGTGCCGGACATGCACTGTACGACACACCGGGCGAGGCGATACTGCGCATCGGATAATTCGGTCGAACTGACTTCTCGTCTCCAAACCGTAAGCAGGGCAACCACTATCAGGTGATGCTGCCGTCGGGTGCGGGTCGGTGGGGCCGGGCCGGGCTGCTGAGGCAACCCGGTCCGGCCCCTTCACCACAGGCCGCCGGCGCGGACACCGGTCATCATCCGGCGGCACTCGTTGGGTGAGCTCAGACGACAGCTGTGGTGGTCAGGGTCGGGGACGGGTTCGGGTAGCACGAGGTCGCGACATTGCCGACAAAGGAGACATTGGTCGTCATGGTCATACCGGGACTGGTGTAGCTGGTCCCCGCGTACTTGCTGGTGATCGGTGTTCCGGCGGCGCCGGCGGTGACGTTGATGGTCACCGCCGGCGGGGTGAAGCTGGTGCCGCCGGCGATCGGGCCCGGCACGGTCAGTACGACATTCCCGCCCGATGTGGCCACGGTGCCCGCCACGGTGCCCCCGGAGGCGGTAGCCGAGACCACCGTCGAATTCGCCGGAGTCGGAATGGTCATCTTCAGGTTGCTGATGTTGTTCACGGTGAATCCGGAAGCCGAACTGGGCACCGACGAGGCGCCCGGTGTGATGGTGATGGCCACCGCGGAACCCGATGCCGCCGAGCTCGGCGCGGTGCCGGTGACCGAGGTGTTCATGCTCGAGGTTTGGCCGATACCGAGGACCGTGCCCCGGCAGCTCCAGTTCACGCTGACGGGCGCGGCATTTACCGGTGCGGCCAAACAAAAGACGGTAGCGATGGCGACCGGGGCGATAAAGCCCGCACGAAACAGGGAAGAGGTCGATATCATGGCGATCTCCAGGGAATGTCGAGCAGCGGTAAGACGGGAGTTCGAACCGCTAAAAAATGGGTGTTCAGAAAATATAACCCGCTCGCATCTTTCTGTTGTTGAAATCGCAAATCCAAGCGTGTCAAAAATATCATTATCCGCAATTAGATATCTATCCGGAATAGTTAACTGCGGAAAGGTTTTTTCGCAGACCGGTATTGTCTCGGCCTGTCATCACCCGCCGGCTGCTCAGTGGCTGTGAAGTTTTGCTGTGAGCTGCCGCAATCCGTCGCCGTCATCGATGCCGATGGTTCCTGGGCCGATGGTGATCAGGCGGTGTCGCTCGAATTCCTCGATGACCTTGTGGAACGACGGGCTCCGCACGCCGAGCATGGCGGCGAGCGTGCGCTGATCCAGCTGCACCGACCCGTCGACGGCTTCGTCGAGAAGCAATTGAGCCACCTGGACCGGGAGCGGGCGGCCGAGCATATCGGTCAGCCGGGTCTGGACTGTCGTAACCCGTTGCGCCACAGTGGATATACAGCGCCGAGCGATCTCGGGGTGGGTGGTGAGCACTGTGTCGAAATTGCGCTGAGGCAGGAACAGGCACTGCGTCTCGGCGAGCGTGCGCGCGGTGTATGCCAGTGGCACCCCCAGCACCAGCGCGATATCGCCGTCGACATCGCCAGGACCCAACATGCCTACCACCGCACGCTGTGTGCCCGACTCGACGGACAGTTCGACCTTCCCCTGCCGCACGATCCAGACTCCGTCCGGCGGTTGGTCCGCCGAGAACATCACCGATCCGGCGGGCAGGGCTTGGGACTCGAGACCTTCGGCAAGGGCGGTGAGGTCATCGAGATGCAGGGGAGCGGTGGCGCCGTGGCCTACCCATCGCGCGACCCAGGCCGCATGACGCACTCGGTGGTCGTCGAAAGACTGCTCACCCATATCGTGCAGCAAGTGGGAGAACGTTCGGTGGCTGTGTAGCATCGCGTGCTCCTGACGGTGCGTACGAACTGGTCAACCCACCGCCCATTGTCCTCCCTTCGGCAAGAGGCCCACCGCGTGTATACCGATGCGGAACCGCTCAGGGTCGAAGGATCAGGTCCGCGCACTTCTCGCCGATCATGATCGAGGGCGCGTTGGTGTTCCCGCCGATGATGGACGGCATGATCGACGCGTCCGCGACGCGCAGACCGTCGATGCCCGAAACCCGCAACGTCGGATCGACGACCGCACGCTCGTCGACGCCCATCCGCACCGAGCCCACCGGGTGGTACACGGTGTGAATTCGGTTCGGCAGCTCCGCGCGCAGCGACGCGTCGTCGGCGAACTCGGCCCCGGGGTTGATCTCGCCTGCGTTGTCGCCGGTTCCCGCCATGATCTCGCGCACCATCGCGATGCCTTCGAGCAGTACTTCCGCATCTTTGGGCACGCTCAGATACCCGGGGTCGATGAGTGGAGCCGCGGTCGGATCCGCCGAGGAGAGCCTGACGGTGCCCCGGCTCTCCGGGTAGATCAGCGTCGGGAAGACACTCTGTCCCGGCTTCTTCGTCGGCGGTACGACCCGCTTGTCGGAGTCCTGGTTGGGCGAGGGGTAGACCCAGTAGAGACTGAGCAGCTGCAGGTCGGGAATGTCCTGGGCGAACGACGTGCGCACGAACGCGACGGACTCGAACGATGATCCGGCCGCCCACGAGCTCCCTGGCCGGCGCTTCTCCGCGAGGAGTCCGCGCAGGAAGTACGACGGAGTCGGTCGACGCACCGCCGATTTCATGTTGTACGAGAGCGGGACGAAGAGGTGGTCGTGCAGGTTGTCGCCGACCGGCAGATCCGCGTGCACCGCGATACCGTGCTGCGCGAGGTGTTCGGCGGGACCGATTCCGGACAGTTGGAGGATCTGCGGCGACCCGAACGCTCCCGCCGAGAGGATCACCTCGCGCGAGGCGTGCACAATCTGCTTGCCGCCCTCGACCGTGATCTCGACGCCGGTGGCCCGCGAGCCGTTGATGACGATCCTGATGACCGTCGTCTCGGTGAGAACCAGCAGGTTCGGGAGCGGATCCGCATGGATGTAGCCCTGCGCTGTGGAGTAGCGCAACCCCTTCGCGGCGCTCTGCTGAAAGACCGCGACGCCTTCCTGACTTTCCGCGTTGTAGTCGTCGATGGCAGGCACACCCAGGCGCTCGGTCGCCGCTGCCATGAACGCGCGGGCCGCCTCGGTGAGATCGCTCTTCCGGGTGACCTTGATCGGGCCACCGCCACCACGGAGCTCGCTGGCGCCGCCCTCCCAATCTTCGAGTCGTTTGAAGTACGGAAGGACACCGGCGTAGTCCCAGCCCTCGCAGCCCTCGGCCGCCCAGTCGTCGAAGTTCTTCTTGTTGCCGCGGACGAAGAGCATGCCGTTGACCGAACTCGAACCACCCAGGACCCGGCCGCGCGTCATGGGGATCGTGCGGTCGAGCGCACAGCGTTGCGGTGTCGACTTGGAACCCCAGTCGAACAGCTTCTTCAACTGCGGCGTGGAGTGCATGACGTTGATAGCGCCGGGAATCTGGAAGAGCATCTTGGCGATGCCTTTGTCGTCGGCGCGCCCAGCCTCGATCAGCACGACAGACGCGCCACTTTCCGCGAGTCGGCGAGCTACCGCGCAACCGGCGCTACCGGCTCCAACCACGATGTAATCGGCGTCGGTCATCGGCGTTTCTCCGTTCGATTACCGTTCTTCCGGTACGGCGACGATCACCCTGCCGGAGACGACTTCCAGGATGCGGTCGAGAGGTGGACCCCTTCATTGTGCTCGTCCGAAGGGCTCAGATCAGGGTTGAACGCCGGCTGTGCTGCCGCCGAGCGGCATGGCGGGCAGACCGAGTTTGCGATGGTCCCACGAGCGGATCCGCGTCGGCTCGACCCGAACGACGATGCGTTTGTGCATCATGGACTCGACCAGCGGACGAGCCTGCTCGGTGTAGGGACCGACGTAGCGGCGGAAGACGTCGATTCCGGCGTTCCAGTACTCCTCATCGGCGGGGTCCTCGATCAGATGCGCTGTTCCTTCGATCGACACGCCGCGCAATTGGTCGTAGGTGTCGCCCGCCTCGGCCATACAGGTGAGGGTCGGGTTACGGCGCAGGTTGGTGGCCTTCTGCGACTTCGCCTTGGTCTCGAAGTAGATCTTGCCGTCGAGGTGCCCGAACCACATCGCTGTCAGATGCGGCTTCCCCTCGGCATCGAGGGTGGCCAAGGTGAGCACCCTGCTGCGGTCGAGGAACTGCGCGATCTCGTCCGCGCTCATCTGCACCGTGGCGCGCTGTTTGATTCCCACGTTCACCTTCCAGCTCGATCGTTGCGCCGACCCTATCGAGCAACCGCGATCGGCGATCCCGAACGCGACTATTCCGCTGGTCAGCGGCCCATGTGGTTGTCGCCTGCTGGAACAGCGCGTCCCACAGGGTGAATCGCAGCAGTCGACAGCACTTCGGATGGGCGCTGCTGGTTCAGAACTGGCCGGGCAGCGGCACAATGCCCAGGTTGGCGTCGAGGCCACCGTCGACGACGAGGGTGGTGCCGGTGATGTAGCCGGCGGCGGGCGAGGCGAGGAACCAGATCGCCTCCGCCTGTTCACGTGGTTCCGCGAACCGTCCGAGTGGGATCCGGCGTTCGATCGCGGCGAGCAGTGCGAGGTCCTGGTGTACGCCGGCGGTGATGCCGGTGCGGGTGAGCCCGGGTGCGATGGCGTTGATCCGAATCCCCTGCGCGGCATAGTCGATCGCGACCGCGCGGACCAGGTTGATCAACGCGCCTTTGGACGCGTTGTAGGCCCAGTTTCCCGCATCGCCACGCAAACCGGCCACCGATGCGGTCAACACCGCGCAGCCCCCGGACCGACGCAACGCCGGAATCGCCGCTCGCAGCCCGCGAATCGGCCCGAGCAGGTTCACGTCGAGGATGCGGTCGGCTGTGCGCACCGCATCGGCGGCCTCGAGCGGCGGGGTGCCGCCGGTTCCGGCATTGAGGACGATGGTGTCGAGTCGGCCGAAACGGCTCAGCGCGGCGTCGACCGCGGCCTGGTTCACCGCGTCGGAGGACACGTCGCCGGCCAGGGGCACGATGCCGTCGCCGAATCCGGTCAGGCCGTGCTCGGAGAGATCCACCGCGACCACGTCGTGCCCGCGTTCGGCGAACAACTCGACAGTGGCTCGGCCGATACCGGACGCGGCGCCGGTCACGATCGCGACGCGACGCGCGTCGGCGGGGGAGGGCTTGCTCATCTGGGGCCTTGTGTCGGAGCCCGAGCAGCGGATCTGATCTCGGCCACTCGGGCAGTCACACCGATGATCAGTCGAGTACTTCGTTCAGTTTGCCGGTCGCGACGTCGAAGACGAATCCGCGCAGGGAGGTGGTGCGCGTGATGAAGGGGCTGCGTTCGATGCGGCGCAGCGAGTTGCGGATGTCCTCGTCGAGATCGCCGAAGGCCTCGGCGGACCAGGTGGGCTTGATGCCGATCTCGTCCTGGATCGCTCGTTTGAAATCGTCGTCGGTGAAGGTGAGCATGCCGCAGTCGGTGTGGTGGATCAGGATGATCTCCGTGGTGCCGAGCAGTCGCTGGCTGATGGCCAGCGAGCGGATCTCGTCGTCGGTGACCACGCCGCCCGCGTTGCGGATGACGTGCGCTTCACCGTCGTGCAGTCCCAGGATGCGGTAGACATCGAGGCGGGCGTCCATGCACGCCACCACCGCGACGTGCTTGCTGGGCGGCAGCGGGAGCGGGCCGCTGAACTGCGCTGCGTACGCGGTGTTGTTACTGAGGTATTCGTCTGTGACGGTCATGGCGGCGTCCTAGGGTTGATGGGTCGCGACAACGAATCTCCGCCTTCATGGTTGGTGCTGTTTCGGAGGGCGGCCAGAGATTCGCGCAGATCGAGGCGAAGGGTCGTTCGCAGCGGTGCGAACGAGTAGGCGCCGCCCGTGTCGATGCCACGGTGCCCGCGTCGGGCCGGGAGAGAAGCCTGATCGACCGCGACCGGACGCCTCGGTGGTCCGCACCTGTGGGGGCGGTGTGTCGTCAGGGGCAACCTGATTCATCTACTGCGAGAGCTCCTATGAAATCAGGATTCGCGTCAGCTGTGAATCGAATCCGGTCGCGAACATGATCCGTCGTGACGGCAGAGGTGTAACCGCCGAGGCCGTGTGCGTCAGCACTGCATGTCGACCGGCGCCGGGTCCATGGATGACTTGTATAAGAGATTCCTGTCGCATCCGTAGTGAAATGTCGAGCCAGCTATTTGCCGGGCGCGGGTATCGCAGTATGAATATTCGAGACGGAGTAATCGGGTTGTTCTGTGCCGCAGGGCAATTCACAGTTGGATGCAGTGTCGCCAGTATGGTCATCGGCGGCAGGGGATGAATAATTTTCGACCGCCCGGACCGGCCGTTCAGGCGTAGTATTCCGGTGCTTTCCGGTGTTTGACAGAAAATTCTCAACACCAACACCGCGAAGCTGCGGAGTTTCCAGGGAATGCTTCGACACTGCGACAGCGGCCACGACCGTAAGGACGCTATAGAACTGGCCGCGATAATGATGCCAGCCTTCCTCGAAGCCGAGCGCAACACGGTTCCGGTCGGCCGGCCGGGATATCTGCGCCGTATCGGCTCACTGGTTCACCTGGGCTGACCTCGCGGCCTCGGCATCTCGCCGACGTTCCTGTCGGCAGTGCTGTATCCGGGACGAGACTGGGCGTTTGCCGAGGTGGGAAGCGTCGTGACGGCCGCCCGAAGTGCCCTGTGCCACGCGGATAGACGGCCGCCCTCGCGCCCGGCTGCCGATCTCGCGCAGATCACATGCTCTTTGGTACGGCTCACAAACCCGCTTATGTTAGCTACTAATTAGCTATAAGATGTCCGGTTTGGCCCTCCATTTTCTGCGAATATTCGGGTACGGTCGACCATTGACGGGGAACTACTTCGACAGGGGGATCGATGGACGAGAACATCAGTGGTACCCCGCTATCGCGCGATGACGCAGGCGGCGATCGGGTTTCACGAAATCTTGAATACCGCTTTGCGGCTCATGGCGCTGAATCTTATGACAGCGAGACCGCTCATCTCCACGATGTCGTGGATCAATTGGAGTACGCGGTACAGGTTTGTTCGCGCGAGAGCATCCCGCTTCCCTTCGTGTTGAAGGAAGTCGAAAAGGCACTCGGTGTGGACCTCGACGATCTCTCGGCAGACTGGCCTTCCGCCCTCCGTCTTCACCTCGTCGATTACGTGACGGCGGTGTTTGCGAAGGACCACCTCCAGCCGCCACATATGTGACAACGAGGCCCGTCGGCGGCCGGTGTGGGTGCAAGTCGGACGTGGCGGGCAAGCCTCAGCGGCTCGCGCGCAGTATGCGGCTAGCGCGCAGTACGCCGGGCGATTCGCTCTCGAACCTTCGGATCCGTGGAGGTAGCCGGCGATGAGCTCAGGGGCGGAGTGGCCTTCGATAGGGTGGTCGACCTCGCGGACACCAAGTCCGGGCACGTAGTGCGATAGGCGAAGGTGTCCATGCCCACGCCGAAATCCCGCGTGGGCATGGGTGTCGGCGCAATCGGATAGCATCCCCGGTACTACCTTTCGGTCCAGCAACCGGCCGGCGGAGTCAGTTCGCGTCGTGGGCGCCTGTGATCGGAGGCTTTCGTGCACACCCTGGGTTTTGTGCTGTCCAGGTGGGGAGGGGGAGGTCTGATGTGGCGCGAGCAGGCGACTCTCGGCTGCGCCGGCGGTGGTCGTGGTGCGCAGTGACGCGTTGAACGCCGATCCCATCGCGGCCGGGCCCAGATCGCAACGTCAACTCCGCATACTGCTGGTCGAGGACGATCCCGGCGACGCCTTGCTGGTGGAAGAGATGGTCGCCGATCTGTCTCCGCGCCCGCACCTGGATTGGGTACGCACCTTGACCGAGGCCGGCGAGCGCCTACGCGCCGACGTCCCCGATTGCGTGCTGCTCGATCTGCATCTGCCCGATGCGCACGGACTAGAGGCGCTGGCCGGGATCCGCGACCGCAACGATCAGGTCCCTGTCGTGGTGATGACCGGGCTCGACCAAGAGCGCACCGGGCTGTTCGCGTTGGCCTCCGGCGCGCAGGACTACCTGGTCAAGGGCCGGGTGGACCCGGAATTGTTCGGGCGCGCAGTGCGTTACGCGATCCAGCGCAAGCAGGCCGAACTCACCAGCGCGGCCCTGCAGGCCAGTCAGATGCGGGCGCAGGAGAACTCCCGGCTCGAACGCGGACTGTTGCCGACCCCGCTGTTGGGTGCCGACCCCGCAGTGGAGGTGGTGTCGCGGTATCGGCCCGGCCGCGACCACTCACTGCTCGGCGGCGACTTCTATGACGTGGTCCAGGACCCGACCGGCATCGTGCACGCCATCATCGGTGATGTCTCCGGCCACGGTCCCGACGCCGCGGCGACCGGGGTCGCATTACGGCTGGCGTGGCGCACGCTGGTGCTCAGCGGTGTCACCGGTGCCAGGCAACTGAGCCTGCTCGAGGAAGTGCTGCTCGCCGAACGCGCCGACCAGCAAACCTTCGCCACTGCTACCAGCTTGGTACTCGACCCGGCGACCCGGCAGGTGTCGGTACGCCGCGCGGGTCACCCCGGCATGCTGTCGTGCACCGGTGGCGGACTGAGCTGGGTGGAGGTGCCCGGCGGACCGGCCCTCGGTTTCGTGCCGGGCCACGCGCAGTGGCCCGCGCACGAGGTGGCGCTGGCGGATGAGGCGGGGCTGATGCTGTTCACCGATGGACTGTTCGAAGGGCGCGTCGGCGACGGCAGCACCCGCCTCGGCGAGGACGGATTGTTCGAACTGGCACAGACACTGCCCGTCGGGCAGCCCGAGTCCTTCGTCGACGCGCTGATCGGGCAGGTGGCGGAGCTTGCCTCGGCGGCAGGCGGTTTGGATGACGATGTGGCCATCCTGTATTTGCGGTGGAGTGATGTGACGAGGCGGATGACGTGACGAGTAGTGCACCAGCCCGGTCGGGGTCGATCCGTCAGCTGACGGCACAGGGCTGGTTCCAGCTCGTGTTCGCGCTGATGATCCTGGTGGTGGTCGTCGGTGCCGCGGCGGGTGCGCAGGTCATCGCGCACACCAGCCGGGTCACCGATCGTCTGCTCGCCGAAACTCTGCCCGCGTCCACCGAAGCCCATCGGCTGCAGGGTGCGCTGCTGAATCAGGAGACCGGCATCCGCGGCTACGCCATCACCGGGGACCCGCAGTTCCTCGAGCCCTACGACCGAGGGCGCCAGGAGCAGACACGCGCCGCGGACCGCTTACGGGAGCTGCTCGTCGGCCACCCCGGATTGCTCGCCGACCTCGCCGCTGTCGACCTCGCCGCCCAGCAGTGGCGGGCCGACTTCACCGATCCGGCGACCGGGGCCGTGTCGTCTCGCACGGGCATCGGTCTCGACGCCGCCACCGGAGCGGTGCGTCGAAAGGCGCTCTTCGACGCCGTGCGCGATACCTTCGCGGTGCAGAACGACCATCTCGTCGCGGTCGTCGACAGCGATTCCGCCGAGCTGGCAAGCGCACGCACCACCCGCAACATCGTGCTGTGGGGCATCGTCGCGGTCTTCCTGCTGACCGGGGTGCTGCTCACCGTGCTGGTACGGCGACTGGTGGTACGGCCGTTGGGCTATCTCACCGAGTCGTCGCGGCGGGTAGCCGCGGGGGAGTTCGACGCGCAGATCGAGGCTGTCGGTCCTTCCGATATCGCGCTGGTCTGCGAGGCGGTGGAGAACATGCGCCATCACATCGTCGCCGAGCTCGATTCCACGCGGATCCAGGAGGCGGAACTGCTGCGCCAGAAGCAGGATCTCGACATCCAGGCCGACGAACTGCGCAGATCCAACACCGAGTTGGAGCAGTTCGCCTACGTCGCCTCCCATGACCTGCAGGAGCCGCTGCGCAAGGTGGCCTCGTTCTGCCAGTTGCTCGAGAAGCGCTACGGCGACCAGCTCGACGAGCGCGGCAAGCAGTACATCGACTTCGCCGTCGACGGCGCCAAGCGCATGCAGGTGCTGATCAACGACCTGCTCACCTTCTCCCGCGTCGGCCGGATGTCGGAGGGCACCGAGCCGGTGGGCCTGGATCAGACCCTGGACGAGGCGATGGCCGCCTTGTCGGCGACCATCGAGGAATCCGAGGCCGTGATCGAGCGCCCGGCGGCGTTGCCGGAGCTCCTCGGGGAACCGACCCTGTTGATCATGTTGTGGCAGAACCTCATCGGCAACGCGATCAAATTCCGCACGCCCGGCCTGACCCCTGTGGTCCGGGTGGCGTGCGCGTCCAACGTCGACGACGCCGAGGAATGGGAGTTCTCGGTGTCGGACAACGGAATCGGCGTCGCGGCCGAATTCGCGGAGAAGGTCTTCGTCATCTTCCAGCGTCTACACCCGCGAGATGCGTACGGCGGCACCGGGATCGGACTGGCCGTGTGCAAGAAGATCGTGGAGTTCCACGGCGGCCGGATCTGGCTCGACACCGACTACCGTGACGGCACCCGCCTGTGCTTCACCCTGCGGGCGGCAGCGCCCGCGACCACCGCCGCATCCATCGAGAACGAGGTATTCGCATGACCGATCCCGCCCAGCCGGTCGATATCCTGCTCGTCGAAGACGACCCCGGCGACGAACTGATGACGCGGGAAGCCTTCGAGGACAACAAGATCGGCAACACGCTGCACGTGGTCAGGGACGGTCAGGAAGCGCTGGACTTCGTCTATCGCACCGGCGCGCACGTCGACGCCCCACGGCCGGATCTGATCCTGCTGGATCTGAACCTGCCCAAGTACGACGGCAGGCAGGTGCTGGAGAAGATCAAGGCCGACCCGGAGCTGTCCCACATCCCCGTGGTCGTGCTCACCACATCGGCGGCCGAGGAAGACATTCTGCGCAGTTACAAACTGCACGCGAACGCCTACGTCACCAAGCCGGTGGATCTCGACCAGTTCATCGCTGCGATCAGGCAGATCGATGAGTTCTTCGTGCAGGTCGTGCGGCTCCCGCGAGTACGGGAGCCGCGACTGCGGACCTAGTGCGCGTTCGGCTCCGCGGCGATTGCCGCCTCCAGGGTGGCGTAGACGGCGAGCAGCTTGTCCAGTCCGGTCAATTCGATCGGTCGAGCCACCTCATGGGAGGCGACCACGCGCAGCTGGTAGGGCGCTGCCTTGGACACGACCAGCAACGCGCTGAGTCCGGCCGAGCCGAGGAAGCCGACCTGGGTCATATCGACGACCAGTGTCTTGCCGCTCTGCTGTGCCTTCTCCAGCGCCGCCTGCAACTGGGGCGCCGAGGCCATGTCGACTTCACCGCGCACGGAGAGGATTTCGAAGTCGTCTTGTGCTCGTGTCTGCACGTCGAGGTCGCGGAAGCCGCCTTCTACACTCACCGAAGGTCTCCTCGGTTGCGATTCGCCACTTTTCTACCTCTTGCCTCTAGCTTCGCCGGGTCGGCGAATGTGCGAGCGATTCTTGCTCGAGCAACCTACCCCATCCGCTCGGGCCGCAAACCGTTGCGCCGCACCGGGGTACCCTGGCTCGGACGTATCCGCAGGGCTGCCGCGAGAGGGTTTTGTCACGCCCGGACGTGGCATATCCGGATACTGCAGGGGTACTGCCAATGGCGCGGGTGTTCTCTCGCGGATTCGTTGGACGTCGAGATGGAGAGGGAGGCATCAGGTGACGACGCACCCGTCTCGGCAGGACAGCGCCGTGAAACCGTTCGAGATCGATTTCTCGGCAGAGGCCGCGCGGTTGGCCGAAGTGCGCCACGCGCTACAGGCTTGGCTGGCCGAGGTACCGGTCGACCCGAACCAGGCGTACGACATAGTGCTCGCCGTCGGTGAGGCGTGTACCAACGCCGTCGAGCACGGTCACCGTGGCGACGGCGGCACAGTACGCGTTACAGCGGCGCTCACCGAGACTCATGTCCACACCGTCGTAACCGACGAGGGACGCTGGTCGACCCCTGATCCGGACATCGATCGGTCACGTGGACGCGGGATGGGCATCATGCGCGCTCTCAGCAGTGAATTCGAGGTCAGCACATCGGCGGCAGGCACGGTGGTGGACATGCGGTTCGCTCGGGCGTGAGACGGCCCTGACCCCCTCGGTCGCGCCGGCGCGGCGGGCTCGGACCGCGTTCGCGACGCGATACGGCAGCGCTCATTCGCGCAGGGTCTGGCTCGGTGGCCGACCGTAGCGCCGGCGGTAGGCCGTGGCGAAGCGGCCCGGATGGGGGAAGCCCCATCGGTAGGCGATGGTCGCGACAGTCTGACCGTCACCGGGCAGCGCGGCGCCGAGTTGCTCGTGCGCCGCGGCAAGGCGCAGTCGCTGCAGGTACTCGAGCGGTGTTGTGTCCAGATGGCGGCGAAAGGCGAGCTGCAAGGCGCGCGGCGTGACAAAGGTTGCCGCTGCGACGTCGCTGATCGCGATCTTGTCACTCAGATGGGACTCCAGGTAGGCGATGGCACGGCGCACGGTGTGCGGGTGAGCATCGTGACGATCGGTGGCGGTGGGCTCGTGCTCGGCGGTCGTCGGCATGGTGGCCAGCACAGTCGCGGCGAGATAGTCCGAGGCCGTCGTGACGGTGAGCGGGCTGCTCGCTGCATCGGGGTCCGCGGCGATCTGCTGCAGGTGGATGATCACCCGCCGCAGCCGCTGTCCGGCCGCCACAGTGACAGGTCGGTGCCCGTCTACGCGCACGCGGTCTCCACCCGCGGCGGTGGCCATACGGTTCAGGATCGCAGGGTCGAACATGGTGATGTCGTAGCGGCTGGTTCGGATGACCCCCGAGTAGGGCAGGTCGTGGGGGGTGAGCAGACCTGTCTGCCCGGGCGTGAAGGTGTCGGTACCGCTACCGTGATAGTTCTCCTCGATCCGACCGCTGTGCACGGTGACCAGGCAGACCCGGCCGAGCGGGTCGGCGTCGTAGGCCATGTCGAAACCCATCTCGAGCTGGTCGAAGTTGATCGAACCGAGCACCTCGCGACGAATCCTGGAACGCACCTGGTGCGGGCCGTGGTTGCCGATCTGCACCCGGGTGTAGGCGTTGTTGAGGAACTCCTCGGTCGCGGCGAGGTCGTCGCTCTCGAAATTCAGACTCTGCACGACGCTCCCTCCGTGGACACGCGATGAAGGGCACGCCGGTGTAGGCGGGCGCCGGACGACCGCGCCCGTATGGTTTCCCGGCGCCATTTTACCGGCTCGGCAACAGGCGACGCACCCGTTGTCTCGCCCTCGGTGCACCGCGTGTCGTCCCTGCGGCGCCCGTCCGCAGGGACGAAATGCGAAGGCCGGTTACTGCGAATCAGGACCGATAGCGAACAACTGGGCGCCAGGGCAGCGACGGGGCAAGGCTGTTGCCTGGCCGCGTGCTGGAATAGGATTGCCGGCCCGATCTTGAGCACACAGGACAGTTGGCAGCGCACTGCTCTCCGGTGCTGAAGAATTGAGTCCGTTGAACAATCGTCCCGACGAAACCCGCTCGCCCGCAGCCGGCGACCCGGCTGCCGATCTCTGCCGCCGCTTGGGTGCCGTCGCGGAATCCGCAGGACAGGTCATCGTGCTCCATGCTCGTGGGGAGATCGACGCCTACACCCTCCCGCGCTGGCGGGGCCTGCTCGAGTCGGCTGTCCCCGCGTCCGCCGGTGGTGGTCATCTCGTCGTCGATCTGGCCGAGATCACGTTTCTGTCGGTCCGTGCCATCATGGTCGTCGCCGACCTGGCGCAGCAGCTGGACCGCCGCGGCATCGGGATGCATCTCGCCGGCGGGCTGGCCCCTACCAGCATCGCGCGCGTGATCGACCTCGCCGGGATGACCGAGTGGATTTCGATCCACCGGGACCTCGCCACGGCTCTGGCCGCTACGGCCGGTCCGCGCTCCGACGGCTGACGCCGGCCGGTCGGATCGCGCGAGAAATGGCCACACAGCTACCCGGGCTGTTTCCGCAGCATCTCGGTCAGTTGCTCGCCGATCGCCGGTGTCAACCTGCCCGTCAGTTCGAACCCGAGCTGGTTGGCGACGTCTCGGGCGTACAGGTCGATCGAGGCTTCCACGAGGTCCGCGTATACCCCCACCGCACGGCGGATCCGACGGCGCGACACCAGCAATGCCCACACTCCCGGCACGAGCGCCGGCCACCAGTACACACCGACTGCCAGATAGGCCAAGCCCCACACCGGGGTGCGGGCGGCGGAGCCACACCGTTCCTGGACCGTCGTCACCTCGGTGCGCGCCGCGTCGGGCAGCACCAGCCACAATCGCGGCCACGTCGTGGTCAGGTCGAGTCCCGTGCCGCGGCTGACGCGCTCGTCCACGCTCCGCAGTCGGTCGCCTGCCCACGTGGGGCATGCCGGTTCGATCTCGGAGATCACGTTGCGCCGCAGCACAGCTCGCTGCGCAGTGCTCTTGGCCCGGCGGTCCGATCGGTCGGCCAGCACCGCCTTGACCGCGGCGTCCGCCTTGTCCGTCGCACGCCGCCAACGGCGGTGGCGCAGCGCGACGAACGGTCTGCCTGCACCGGTGCCGGTGGCTGCCCACGCGGCGATCACGATGCCGCCGAGCGCGGTAACCGCCAACCCCACCATCGCGGTCGCGGCGAGGAACGCCGCGGCGGCCCACACCAGCGCGGGACCGGTCGACACCGTCGTCACCCGGGTCCACAACAGCTTGAAGTCGAGCGCGTGCGAGGGTCCGAGCGCGACCGCCACGACCACCACGGCCACGAACACCGCGGCGGGCAGCGCGAGCGCGGCAGCCCAGCGGGTAGCAAGGTTCTTGCCGAGCTCGGTGAGGAACGCGTTCACAGCTCGATCCTGCGCAACGGTTGCCCGGTGAGCTCGCACCGCGCACCTTCGTCGATCCTCGCCCTGGTGCACGCACTCGTCGGGCACACCCATGCCGTGACGACGATGTCGCGCGGTCCCTTCCACGGCTCGAAGCCGCGGTGCGCCCGCGTCAGGTTGTCGATGCCGTGTTGGGCGAAGGCACTGTCGAGCAGGTCGAGGTCAGCTTCGGGCACCTCGCCCTGCTGTGCCGCCGTGACGATTCTGGCCAGTACGTCCGCGACGCCGTAGCGGGAAGCGCGTTCGGCCAGCGCCGCTCCGGCCTGCTCGCAGAGAACCTCGACTCGGGGACCGCTCGTTGATGTCATGCCGAATTCGAACCTCCTGCTTGGTGATTCGGGTCACGCTACCGTGGACCGAACGGGATCGGGGGCTGCGCGTGTACGACGACATTCGGTCGGTGGTCGAGAACTTCGCCGACACCGGTGACATCGGTGCACTGCTGGCCGCGGGCCTGCCGCCACCGCAGCAGTGCCCCGCGAATCTGTTGCCGCACCTGGCCCGAGCGCACTGGCACCGGTTCCAGGCGCAGAGCGGGTTCGCCGGGCTGGTCGACCGGGAGATCGCGGCCGCCATCGCGGGCACATCAGGTGATCTCGCGGTCGCGAGCGTCGTCGCCATGCCGCAATACCGGGCGTTGAACCAGGCACGCGAGCAGTTCCAGGTCTACCAGGACCGTGACTCGCTGGTGCTGTTCGCGAACGCCTGTACGACGGTGATGAACGCACTGGACGACGAGCGGATGAAAGCCGCGCTCACCGCCGATCACGCCACATTGCTGCTCCTGCTCGACGAGCACGACGGTACCGACACCTACCGCGAGACCGTCGTCAACGGGCTGAACTGGACGATCGCGCACACACCTCGCGACGATCCGCAACGCGCCCGCAGGCTGGTCGATCGCGCCCGAGCGCAGGACAACGCGGGCCTGTCGCCGGGCAAGATCGTCGCCGACTACCGGGCCGCGGCCCAACTGGCGTTGCGGGAACGCCCGGTGTGGCGCGACGTCGTGCTCGAGCTCGCCCAGTACGAGTTCGATCTCTACACCGACGGTGCAGCGCCCATCCACCTGGCCGGTGCGCTGGTCGCATGTCGTGATCTCGCCGACGCGTTGAAGCGCGACTACGGCGACACAGCGCGGGTGCCCGCGCTCGCGCAGCTCGAGCAAGAGGTGAGCAGGGAGATCGGTTCCGATATCGCGCGATTCCTGCTGACCTGCCATCGCGATCCGCGCGCTCTGCAGGCGCAGTACGACCTGGTCGCGAGCCTGCGGCGGCAGCCGGTCACCGGCGATGTGCTGGTGCGGCGACGTGACCAGGCGTGGGTGCTGGCCGTCGGACTGCCGCTGGACCACGCCGAGCGGCCTGCCGCGCTGCTGGATCTCTACTACGCGCACAACGACCTCTGGGATATCGGCGGCGACACCGAGGCGATCACGCTCGCCTACGACGCGGTGACCGAAGCGCTGCTCGCCACCACACCGAGCCACGCGCTGCGGGCGCAGCTGCTGAAAGCACTCGCCCACTGCGCGAGCACCGTCGCGATGGCGACCGGCTCTCGCGACGAAGCGAAGCTGGCGGTCGACGCCGCCCGCGCCGCGCTGAACTTACCGGCCGCCGACGATGACCAGCGCGCACTCCGGCTCTCCGCACTCGCGTCCGCGCTGATCACGCAATGCCGAGTCGGCTCCAGCCCCGCGGCGGGCCGCGAGGCTGTCACCGTCGCGGAGCAGGCCCTCGCGCTGACCCCACCCGATGACCCGAACCTCCCGCTGCGCTGGTCGTCCCTGTCCAGGGCGGCCGAGGAGGTGGCCGAGGCCGGTGATCACGCCATGTTCACCACAGCGGTCGACGCGGCGGCATCGGCGGTGTCCACCATGGCGACAGACGATGTGCGCCGGGTCGGCATGCTCTACAACTATGCCGGTGCCGTGCAGGCCCGGGCGGTCAGCACCGATGTCACGCATGCGGAACCGTTTCACGAGGCCGAACGCGCCTACCGGGCCGCGCTCGCGCTCGTGGGTCCCGATCACCCCGACGTGCCGCGCATCGAGAGCACCATCGCCGACGTGTTGTATCACCGGTACCGGCAGTGCGGTGATCTCGGCGCGCTGGAGGACTCGCTCGCGCTCGCGGAGAAGGCCGTCGGACAGACCCCTGGAGACCACCATTGGTGGCCGTTGCGTGCGTTCGCGCTCGCGCGCTCGGCTCGTGCGCTCGCCACCTTCGGCGGGCCGGGAGCCGACCGGTTGCGCGAACTCGCGATCACCTATTACCGGTCAGTTTCCGGCCACCCGGCCACCAGCACGCAGCATCGGATGATCTGCGAACAGGCCCAGGCCGCGATGTTCGCCGAGGCGAACCCGGCAACATGGCTGGACGCGCAGGAACGGGTGATCACCGCCATCCCCGCCACGGTCAGCCGAGCGTTGTCCTGGGTCCGCAGGGTGGAGGCGGCGCGGCAGCTGCACGGCCTCGCCGACCGGGTGGTGGATGCCGGTGTGCGGTCGGGCCAGCTCGACCGAGCTCTGGAATTGGTCGAACGGTGCCGCGGCGTGCTGTTCGGCGACGCGTGGGGTATCCGGCGCGGCTGGGCACGACTCGGCGAGACGCAACCGTCGCTGGCCGAGGAGCTCAGCGAGGTCGAGCGCGAGCTGGCTGCGGCCGACGGATACGCCGACCTGACGTTTCACATCGAAGTGGAGTTCAACGGCCGGATCTCCTCCCGGGACTGGGACCCGCGACCACAGGCCGTCGAACAGATCCGGCAGCTCTCGATGCGGCGGGACCGGCTGCTCGCGCGAGCGCGGACGTTGCCGGGGTTCGAGGATCTGCTGGTGCCGCCGAATCTCGAAGTCCTGCGCACGCGCACGGCCGGGCACACCGTGGTGATCGTCAGCGCTCAGGGCAGCGCGCTCGTGGTTCCCGCCGACTGTCGGGAGCCCGTCGAGGCTGTGTCGCTGCCGCAGATCACCGAGACCACCGCCCGCGCCCAGGTCCGGCGGTTGCGAGCAGCACTGGCCGATGTGAAGGACCCGGCGTGCTCGTTCGACCGGCGTGAGCAGGCCCAGCTGGAGGTGCACGCGGTGCTGGAATGGCTGTGGACCACCACGGCCCGGCCGGTGCTGGAGAAGGTCACGACGCCGCGGCTGTGGTGGTGCCCGATCGGAATCATGGCCCAGTTGCCCTTGCACGCGGCGGGCAGACATCGCGAGCACGCGGGGCAGACTGTGTTCGACCGGGCGGTCTCCTCGTACACACCGTCGCTGACCGCGCTCGCCGACACGTTGAGCACACCCCGGCCGCGCCATGCCCGTCACACCGCGCTCATCGTCGGTGTCGGCGAGCGTAACGGCGTATCGGTGCTGCCGAGCGCCCGCGCCGAGGCTGAGGCGGTGGCGGGACTGCTGCCCGGCTCTACTGTGCTCATCGACGCCGCCGCCGACTTCGATGCCATCAAGCAGGGGCTGCACGAGCACGCGATCGCCCATTTCGCCTGCCACGGCCGGGCGGTCAGCTCGGCAAAGCATCCCGACCAGGGGGGACTGGTGCTCAGCGACGGGATGTTCGTGCCCTCGTTCGTGCACGACCTGCGCACCACGCGGGCACAGCTGGCGTTCCTGTCCGCCTGCGACACCGCGAGCCCGGACCCGGCTCTGCTCGACGAGCCGCTGAACTTGGCGTCGGCTTTCCACCTCGCGGGCTTCCGCGGTGTCATCGGCACGCTGTGGCACACCGCGGACAGCTCCCAGACCGCCGAGGCGGTCTACGCGGCGCTCACCGCGCACGGCACCCGGGCGCCCGACACGGCCGAGGCGGCCACCGCGCTCACCGAGGCGTTGCGCACCATGCGCAACGCCTATCCGGCCGTGCCGACCAGGTGGGCCGCACACGTCCATGTCGGTGACTGAGCTACCCGCAGTGGTGCGACACTTCGATGATCTCGGTGACTCGATCGACCGACGGCGGCGAAACCCAGGGAAACCGACTCGCGCGGGAAGCGTGCTGAATCGTCGGCACCGTCCCGCGCATCCTCGCCGTTGACCCCTGACCGCGGCCGGTGCGACCCGGACCGGATAAGTCACTGTGGCACAACGCTATTCGCGTCAGCATCCAAGGGTCCGCGTGAGTGTGGGACGTCGAGGGTGTCCTCTGGGACGAGGACTCGGTCCGGTCGTGGCCGGGAAACTGGGCGGGAACCCACAATATCGGAGATCCGCGCCGTGGAGTCTCACGAAGCGCCGAATCTCCTGTGCGGCAACGTGATCCACGCCGTAGAATTGCCGGCAGAGCGACGTCGCTCCCTTCGACGACCGATCGCCGGACAATGGCGTTTTCGTGAACGGTCCGAGTGCAGGTGTTTGCCGACCGTACCCACATCGTCCCGGTCCCGTCGAGGTGACCGTCCACGGATCGTGACGTCCGAACCTCACTGTTTCAGCGCAATACCAGCTCACCGTATGCCTACGTGCCACGACGCTACCTATCTGTCTGTCGCTGCGGCAGAACAGTAGCTGTGGCAGGACGGCTCCGTCTGAATCGTGTCAGCCCCCGTGAACCATCAGGGGATCTCACCGCCACATGGCCGCACCAAAGGAATTCAGCGTTATGGACAATCCCGCGCTACCCGAAGTCCGCCGTAACGACGCTCGTCCGGCAGGTAACCCGCAGCACCAGGGCGAACCGGTCGCGTTGATGCTCAGACATCCGAGTGGGACTCAGCACGAACTTCTCACGCTGGTCAACGCGCGCCTGTACGAAATCCTCATCAGCGGTGGGGATTTCGACGACATCGGCAGGCATGTCCTCGCCGCTCCTGGCAAGCGTGTGCGCGCACGTCTGGTTCTCGCGAGCGCAGGCCTGCTTGCGCCCGTCGGGTCCGAACCCAGTCGCGCCGCCCTCGATCTGGCCTGCGCGATGGAGATGCTGCACGAGTCCTCGCTGGTGCACGACGATATCTGTGACGGCTCGTTGCTGCGCCGCGGCGCGACGTCGGTGCCCGCCGCATTCGGCGTGCGCATCGCGGCCCGAGCGGGCTTCCACATGGCAGGTGCCGCAGTGCAGGTGATCGCCGAGGTACTTGCCGACAACCCGGGAATGTCTGCTTGCCTGGGGGAGGTGCCCGGTGTGACGTATTCCGACGGGCTGTCGGACCTGTCCTTCGGTCAGCTCATCGAGATGCTGCCGCCCGCGGTCGATGCCACCGCGCTGCGCCGCCATTACCGACTCGTCGCGGGCGCCAAGACCGGCACCTTGTTCCGATTGTCGTGCTCCTACGGCGGCACCGCAGGCGGTGCCGATCACGATCGCCTGCGAGCGCTGATGACATACGCCGATGAGCTCGCACTCGCGTTCCAGATCATGGACGATGTCCGCGACGTCGAGGGCGGTCCCGGGCTGGGCAAGGACGCAGGGGGTGACCTGGAACGACGGGTTCCGACCTGGCCGGTGATCGAATGGCTCGACATGCGCGCCGGCGCGCGGGAGATGTGGCTGTCCGCGGACACCCCGAGCACGATCCTGCAGAGCGACCTGATCGACAGCGGGGCCACCGACGCCGCGCGGGCGGTTGCCCTCGACGCCACACAGAAGGCGAGCGCCGCACTGGACATCTTCCCGCCATCGCCTGCTCGCGACGACCTCCATGCACTGCTACAGGAAGTGATCACCCGATGAGGCAGACCAGAATCGGATCACTCGCCCATGGATTTCGACACCTGCGCCGCGCACCGGATCTGGCCGCGATGCGGGCCGCCTCCTCACCCGAGGAGCTGGCCCGGCTGGCACTGATCCCAGCCGGTCGTAACCTGGGTATCGCGGTGAGCTTCTTGCCCACCCACCTGCAGGCAGAGGCCACCGCCGCCCTGCTGGCCTGCCGAGTTCTGGACGCCTTCGAGGATCTCAGCGATCGCACGATCGCGAGCTGGTCCGTTCTGGACGCTGCGGACTACCTCACCGGCAACACCGACACCAAGCCCGCTGCATTGCCTTCGGTCAGCACCGAAGCCCGCGACAGCGAAGCGGTCGACCGGCTCCTGGCCGAGCGTATCGGCGACATCCGAGCTCTGCTCGGAGCGCTGTCGCCGGCCGGGCGCAAGCGTGTCGGCGCGGTGGTCATCGATGTCGCGGTGGTGATGGCCCGCAATATCGACTCGCCGCTGTCGCGGGTCGCCTACAGCGAAGGTGTGCTCGGCCGGGTCACCTATTACGCGTGTGAACTCGCCTCCGAAGCCGTTGTGCCCGAGGCGGATCTGCGCGAACTGGCCGGCTGTCTCGCCATCATCGCTCAGTCCGCCAACGACCTGCGTGACAACGAGCTACAGATCTACGGCGTCGCCGACCGCGAGGAACTGAAGCGGAAGGTCATGCTCCAGCTCCTCGTGCCGGCACTGGGCGGTTTCGCCCTCCTGGCCAGGCTCGGTCCCGCCACCCCGAGTTTCGGTGCGCGGGTGGCGATGGCGCACATGACCATCACCACGACGGCTTTCCTGTGCGGGGCCGTCGACGCGCCCCCGCCCTTTCGGCGCAAGGTCGGCGCCGCGCTGCTTGCGGCGTCCTCGTCGAGGCGCTGGACCACGATGCTGGATCGGGTGCGGCGAAGTGTCGACGTGGCGGTCCACCGAATGCTCGACGTCTCACCGGAGTTCACCGACGCGACGAACACAGCGACCGAGGCGCTCGTTGTGGGCGACCCGCTGTCGATGCCGACTTCGCTGGTGCCACTGATCGTCGACACCACCTTCGCTATGGTGCAGACCCTGCCCGAAGGTGTCCTGACCGGCGAGCTCACCGACGCCGAGGTGCGCACCATGTTGATCGCCGACCACCTGGCTTTCAGCGCGATGGAACGGGTGCCACCGCACGACCCCGCAGCGCTCCAGGTCCTAGCCACCCAACTCCAACTCGGCGCGCTCGATACCAGCGTGGGCGGGCACAACCGGTAGACCAGCGCACCCGCCACGCGCGCCCGGGATCGGGCAGTACCGCACGGAAGGGAGTGATTCACCGGCGTCGGCGCCGCCCACTCGGCCAGAAACGACCGTCGTTGCCGACCCGTGCGGTGCGGTCGAACTACTGATTCGACTGCACCGACTGTCAGGGTGCTCGGTTCACCACGGCCAGTGCGAGTTCGGTGCAGAGGGCGGCTACTTCGGTGGTCGGCCGATGGGGGTCGCCCAGCCAGGTCGCCACCAGCTGGTTGATCCCGCCGACGACGAAAAGTGCTTCCTGGCGCCGGATCTCCGGATTCGCGGGAGCGTCGAGGAATTCCGCGCTGTACTGCATCACGAGGTCGGTGACGATCCCGACGGCACGGGAGCGCAACTCTTCGAGCCCTGCCACGCTGTGGGTATCGCTGGTCATGATGCGGTGGATGCTGGGGTCGTCGGCGATCGTGTCGAGATAGGTCGTCAGTGCCCGCAGGAGTTTGCGTTTCAAGGTGCCCGGCTCGGCCTGGCTCGCGTCGACGAGGGTGGTGAACAGCTCCTGTTGCACCTGCTCGGCGACGGCGAGGACCAGTGCGTCTCGGGTGGCGAATTGTTCGTAGAAGTAGCGCGGGGTCAACCCCGACGCGGCGCACACGCGGCGCACGGTGACTTCGCTCGGGCCGGCCTCGCCCCAGATCTGGCGACCTGCGGCGAGGAGTTTGTCGCGGCGTTCGTCACGTCGAGTCGCCGCGCTGATTCCACGGTAGGACCGGACCACCTCTGCACGCGCCATTGACAGGACTTTAGCAGTCGACCTATTTTGGATATCAGTCGTTATCCATAATGGAGCGCTCAACGAGGAGTGTCGATGACCACCGTTCCCGCCCGTCATCCAGATCGTCCCCACCGCGTCCCGCCCCTCGTCGGCGGCTTCGCGGCGATGCTAGGGGTTCACAGCCCCGACTCGACGCAATGGCAACATCTCGGCGAGGGCCTGCTCGTCGGTGACGACGCGATGGATCGGCTGGTGGACTGGATGGTCGCCGCGGGCTCGAAGCAGATGCGTCCGCTGTTCGATCGAGCGCTCACCGACGGCATCGCTGCGGTACCGCAGGCGCCGGATCCGCTGCGCGAGTTCTTCACCGCGGTCGAGACTGTTCCGGCGTGGGTCGATCACGACACGCTCGTGCGCGGGGCCAAGGTCCTGCTCACCAGCGGTTCCGACGGCATGTACATCGCGCGCGATGTCGCCATGCTCGGCGGCTACCAGTTCTCCGGCTTCAACAAGACCCTGTTGCGCACAGGAGCGCTGGAAAAGGGCTCCAATCAGCGGTGGGCCGAGACGATGCAGTGGGCGATGGATGTCCTGTCCGAGGACGGATTGTCCCCGCTGGGTCTGGGATACCGATCCACGATCCGGGTGCGACTCATCCACGCCTTCGTCCGCAGGCACGTGGCCGCCATGCCGGACTGGCGGACCGAGGACTGGGGTCTGCCCATCAACCAGACGGACATGGCGGCAACGCTCGTCGGCGCCTTCATCGCACCGGCGATCGGTGGGATGGGCCTGGGTCTGTTGCTCACCCCCGCCGAAACCGACGCTGTCGCGCACCTGGTCCGCTACGTCGGCTGGCTGCTCGGTGTCGAGGAACAGTGGCTGCCGCACTCCTTCCGTGACGGTGTGCGCGTCCTGGTGCACACGCTCTCTGCCTTGGCCGACCCCGACGAGTCGACTCCTCAACTCGCGGTACCGATGTCACGAGACCCGTTGTCGTGGAACTATGACCGGCTGCCCACGATCAGGCGCCGTCTTGCCTATGCCCAGCATCTGTCGGTGACGGGGACCTTCCTCGGCCGCCACACGATGCGTGCGCTCGGGCTGCCGACGGCGATCGTTCCGTGGTACCCGGCGATCCGAATCCCCGTCAATGTCGCGCGCTCGGTCACCCGGCTGTTGCCCGGCGGACTCGACCGTGCGGCGAATCGCGGTGCGCGAGAACAGGATCGGTTCATGGGGACACTGGTCAGCGCCGGACCGACCGTCGGCGCGGCGGCCGCGCGACTCACCCACGCGGCCTAGCGCCGCGACGCGGTGGCGGCCGGTGTCAGGGTGCCTTCGGCTCGATGGAGGGGCCCGGGTGCGGCGACCAGCCTGCGTCGCGGGCGGCGGTATACAGCGCGTCCAGGCCGAACGCGTCGACCGGGCCGAGCGCGCCGGAGCCGAGGAGGCCGCCGCCCAGTGCGGTGTCGGCGGCCCAGGCCAGAATCGCCGCGGTGAAATCGTAGGGATCGCCGCCCTTCAGGGTGACGGTGGCCAACGTCGTGCCGGCCGCGTCCTGAGCTTCGGCGACCACCCAGGTGCGGGTGCGGCGGCGAGCTTCGGCGTCGGGGCCACCGGTCGACCCCTTGACCGTTCGGGCCAAAGCCTCGTCGAATCCGCGCTTCAGCGCAGGCACCTGTGCGACGACCGAGGTCAGTCGTGAGCCGACGCGCAGCGTCTGTGCCGCGAGCGGCGGCAAGCCGAGGAACACATCGACTTCTCGCAAGTGTGGGTGCGAGCGAGTCAGCGCGAAATGCTCCGACGCGGGAATCGATGCCCCCGTCCGGCTCTCTCCGGCGACATCGAAGGAACGCAGACGCGCGCCGGTGCGTTCGGTGACCACCTGTCCGGAGCGCAGCGCGAAGCCGGGTTCGAACAGCATCCCCGCCATGGACGCGCGGGTACCACCGCTGGTACCGGGACTTTTCATGAAGTAGCCGACTTCGGCACGCACCGCGGCGGGAGCCTCGCGCAAGGCGAGCCCGGCCGCGAGATTGCCCGGTACGTAGTCGAACCCGAACGCGGTGAGCAGCCCCGCGCCGGCGGCACGGGCCTGCTCGTCGTGCTCGAACACGGTGCGGATGAAAGGCCCTTCGCCGGTGGAGTCGATGTAATGCGCGCCCGCGGCGATCGTCGCGGCCAGTGCGGGGCCCCCATGGCGCAGGAACGGCCCGACCGTTGTCACCAGAACATCGCCGCGACCGAGCAGGGCCCGGACCGACGCGGGGTCGGTGGCGTCGGCAACGGCGGTCCGGCAGCCGCCGAGTTCGGCGCCGAGCTTCTCGAGGGCGGCCCGGTTGCGTCCCGCCAGCACGGGCGATGCGCCGCGTGCGGTGAGGGCTTCGGCCGTCAGGCGTCCCGTGTAGCCGGTTGCCCCGAACAGTACAATTTTCGGCATCGCCGCGTCTCCTCATGGTTGGCCACTTGCCAACGCTACCGGTGGATCATCGCCCTGACGGGAAACGGCCGTCACATCATCGTGTATCGGCTCACGGCTTCTGGGTCCGCCGCGCCCTCAGCCGGTCCCGCGCGATGACGAGGCTACCGATCAACGTCCGCCGTTGGTGCCCCTATTCGTCCCCTGGACCGCTCAGCCGAGGGGTAAGTTCGTAATCGGTCGGGTGAAACTGGCTGCGGCGCTGTCGATTACGGGCGTAGACCCTGGTGGAGGAGATTTTCATGGAACCGATCGTGCTGGATACGACCGGTGCCGACATCCAAGGTGAGTCGGCACGCATTCAGCAACGTGGCCCGGTGGCGCTGGTCGAACTGCCCGGTGGCGTGCCCGCCTGGTCGGTCACCGATCAGGCAGTGCTGCGGAGTCTGCTCGCCGATCCTCGGGTGTCGAAGGACCCCAGACAGCACTGGATGTCGTTCATCAACGGCGAGATCACCGAGGCGTGGCCGTTGCTGCCGTGGGTAGCGGTCGACAACATGTTCACCGCCTACGGCGCCGATCACCGCAGGCTGCGCCGACTGGTGTCCCCAGCTTTCAGTCATCGCCGCAGTACCGCGCTGCGTCCGCGGATCGCCGAGATCACCGAGAACCTGCTCGACGCGCTGGCAGCCACCCCGGCCGGCGCACCGGTCGATCTGCGAAGCGGCTTCGCCTATCCGGTTCCGATCCGGGTCATCACCGAACTGGTCGGTGTGCCCGAAGGGCTGGGGCCTGCGCTGCACAAGTGCGTGGACGGCTTCTTCGACGGCTCGTTCACCGCCGAGCAGGCGCAGGCCAACTACCTCGAAATGTATGGACTGGTCGGCGAACTCGTCGCCTACCGTCGTGCGCATCCTGGTGACGATGTCACCAGCGCGCTGATCGCCACGCGCGACGAGGACGACTCCGCGCTGTCGGAGAAGGAACTCGCCGACACCCTGATGCTGATCATCAATGCCGGTCACGAGACCACGGTCAATCTGCTCGACCAAGCGATCGTCGCCCTGCTCACCCATCCTGAGCAGCGCGCCGCGGTGGCCGCAGGGCAGGTGTCGTGGGCAGACGTGGTCGAGGAGACGCTGCGCTTCCAGGCACCGGTGGCACACCTGCCCCTCCGATACGCGGTCGAGGACATCGACATCGCCGGGAAGTACCGAATCGGCAAGGGCGAGGCCATCTTGGCCTCCTACGCAGGCGCAGGCCGCGACCCGAAAGTGCACGGCGCCAGCACCGCCGAGTTCGATCCCACCCGTGCCACCCGCGATCAGCACCTCGCCTTCGGCCACGGCGCACACCACTGCATCGGCGCGTCACTGGCCCGTCTCGAAGCGGCTGTTGCGTTGCCTGCACTGTTCGATCGGTTCCCTCGGATGAGCCTGGCCACGAGCCGGACCGAACTGACGCCGGTGCCGAGTTTCATCTCCAACGGGCACGCCAGTGTTCCGGTGTATCTCCACGCGACGTGAGCGCACCGGGGTGATTCGCGGCCGGGTTAGTGGGCGAACGGCTTCAGCCGGTCGAAGTATCCGTTGGGTTTGAGCGTGTCGAGGTGCCCGAGCGCGGCGGTGATGTCCTCGCTCAACGCCCTGGCCATGTCCGCCGAGAACCCCTCCCGCACCACGACGCGCAGCACCGCGATATCGGTAGCGTTGTCCGGCATGGTGTACGCGGGCACCTGCCAGCCGTAGGAGCGCAGCGCGTGCGAGACGTCGAACTCGGTGTATTCAGGGTCGCCCGACAGCCGGAAGCTGATCACCGGGATCGCCGAGCCGTCGGTGATCACCTCGAAGTGTCCGCTCGCGCGCAGCTGGTCGCCGAGCCAGCGCGCGGTTTGCGAGAGGGATTGCATGACCAGGCTGTAGCCGAATCGGCCGAGCCTGAGGAAGTTGTAGTACTGGCCGATGACCTGATTGCCGGGTCGGGAGAAGTTCAGGGTGAAAGTGGGCATGTCGCCGCCCAGGTAGTTGACCCGGAAAATCAGGTCGTCGGGCAGGTACTCGGGGCCGCGCCACACCACGAACCCGATGCCGGGATACGTCAGCCCGTATTTGTGGCCACTGACGTTGATCGACACCACGCGCGGCAGCCGGAAATCCCACACCAGATCGGGATGCAGGAAGGGCACCACAAAGCCGCCGCTGGCCGCGTCGACGTGCACGGGGATGTCCAGTCCTGTGTCGGCAGCGAGCTTGTCGAGCGCCGCGCAGATGTCGTTGATCGGTTCGAGTTCGCCGGTGAATGTCGTGCCCAAGATGGCCACCACGCCGATGGTGTCCTCGTCGACGTTGGCCAGCACCTGCTCGGGTGTAATGACGTAGCGGCCCTTCTCCATCGGCA
Organism: Nocardia sp. NPDC055050; assembly: GCF_053608345.1. Taxonomy (NCBI): domain Bacteria; kingdom Bacillati; phylum Actinomycetota; class Actinomycetes; order Mycobacteriales; family Nocardiaceae; genus Nocardia; species Nocardia sp. NPDC055050. The sequence continues at coordinate 100,764 of NZ_JBSGVG010000008.1, read as the reverse complement.
GATACCGCGGCTCGACGTCGAAATAGCGGCAGAACTTCTCCCACACCACCTGCACGTTGGACCCCATCACCATGTTCGGTGTGCGGCCTTTCCACCCGTCGCCGACCTTCTCGCGCCACAGCCACTTCATCGCCAGCCCGGCCAGCATCACCGCCTCGCTGGATCCGATCGTCGATACCCCGGTGGCACTGGACGGGTCGTCGTCGCGCAGGCCCTCCGCATGGAACAGGTCGGCGACCATGCACACACACCGTTGCTCGATCGCCGCGGTCGCGGGGTATTCATCCTTGTCGATCATGTTCTTGTCGAACGTCTCCGCCATCAGCTTCTCGGCCTGTGGATCCATCCACGTCGAGACGAAGGTCGCCAGATTCAGCCTGCTGCTCCCGTCGAGCATCAGTTCGTCGTGGATGAATCGATAGGCGACGTCAGGATCCATCGATTCCTCGGGCATCCGCAGCGCGGGTACCGGCGCCATCGACAGCCGCCCGGTGTATGCCGGGGAGACCTGAGGAACGTGAGTGCGCCTGCGCGACATGGTTATCCCTTCGATTTCAGTTCTGCCAACAGCAGTTCGGACATGAGTCGGGACGCGTGTGCGAGAAGTCGGCGCCGCGCGAGCCGATGTCGTCGGCGGCCTGCTCACTGATGACGACCTGTGAGGTGGTGGTCATGGTTTCGACGGTAGAGCTGCCGTCGATGGGTCCGTATCCCCCGTAACGGGTGAATCTCACCGAGGACGGGGCCTGTCGCTGTCCGGTACCAGCACCATGTTGAGACCGGAATCGGCATGGCCGACGACGTACACGGATCCGGCGCTCACTGATACGGATAGCATGATCCGTTGCAGTCCTCGGATCTGCTAGCGGCTGATAGCGCGGGCTACCGTGTCGCCGACCTGTTCGTCGGTGAGGCTGCTGCGCTGGATCAGCACATGCGAGAGCACGGTGCGGACGGCGATCTCCGCCGCCTGTGCCGGTGTGACCACCAGTGCTGCGCTGTCGTCGCGGGCCGCCAGCAGTGGTGCGACGAAGGCGCCGACGGTTTCGATCAGGTTGAGCTTCGACCCCTCGTGCTCGATCGCGACATTGAGCAGCCATCCTGGTTCCTGGTCGCGCAGTCGGGAGATCACCGGGTGTCGGCGCAGGTAGGGGATCGCAAAGACCACGGCCTCTTTCGCCAGCTGCCGTACCGGCGTGAAGATGTCTATCTCCAGGTAGGCGGCGCTCATCATGCGGGCAACTTCGATTTTGCTGACGGCCGCGATGAGACCGTTCTTGTCTCCGAACTCACGGTAGGCGGTCGCGCGTGAGACGCCCGCCCGGCGAGCGACCGCGGTCAGCGTCAGATCATCCAGGCCGGTCTCGGCCATCATCGCCAAGGCTGTGTCCACAAGCAAGCAGGACGACTGCGTCGCGTTGGTCATGCCGGTCATTCTCCCTGTTCCCGATCCGGGATGGCACGCCCGGTTGTGGTCATGTCAGCACTGAGACTATATTGGCATTCAGTCTCAGTCATGGATCCCTGACTCGATCCATGAACAGGACTCGGAACAACGACGTTCGGAGGTATGGCATGCGGAGAATCGGCGATCACGCGGTCGTGTTGGGCGCGGGCATCGGCGGGCTATTGGCCGCTCGGGTGCTCAGCGAGGCCTACTCGATGGTGACGGTGATCGAGCGGGATGCCCTGCTCCCGGACTCCGAGGCGCGAAAGGGAGTCCCGCAGGGGCGCCACGTGCACGGGCTGCTGCCGCGGGGCAAGGACATCCTCGAGGAATTGTTCCCAGGGTTCGGGCAGGACATGCGAACAAGCGGTGTGGTCGAATGCGACGCGCTCCGCGAAGTCCGCTTCACCATGGCCGGTCGGACCCTCAAGCGAGTATCGACCGGACACAGGGCCTTTCAAGCAAGTCGCCCACACCTCGAGCAGCACCTTCGCACGCGGGTCGCGGCGCTGCCCAACGTCACCATTCGCGACAGGTGTGATGCCGGGTCGCTCGTTGTCAGCACCGATGGAACGCGGATATCCGGGGTCGCGATCGTGGACCGTTCGGACGGGGCGCGTGAAACCATCGACGCGGACCTGGTCGTGGCATCGATGGGTCGAGCCGGCGTCGTCCCCTCATGGCTCGACAAGCTCGGCTACGACCGCCCAGCCGAAGAAGGCACCGCGATCGACATCATCTACCGCAGCGCCTTCATCCAGCTGCCGCCGAACGCATTGCCTCACGACAAGCTGGTCACGATCGGGGTACGCGATTTACCCCCGCGTGCCCTCGCCCTGTTCGCCGTCGAGGGCAACCGGCACATCCTGACGCTGATCGGCCACGACGGCGAGGAGCCGCCCAGGGACCAGGAAGGATTCCTCGACTTCGCCGCAGCCATCGCCCCGCCCGACGTGCTCGATGCCATCAAGAACGGTGAAATCATCGGCGATATCTCGACCTTCCGCTACAAGGCCAACCTGCGCCGACGCTACGAGCGGCTCGATCGCTTTCCCGAGGGACTGCTCGCGGTCGGTGACAGCCTGTGCAGCTTCAGCCCCGTCTACGGGCAGGGCATGACTGTCGCCGCGATCCAGATGGCCGTGCTGCGTGAGTGCCTCGCGCGGGGTGGAAAGAATCTTGCCACCAGGTTCTACACGGCGGTCACGCCGGAAATCGACAACGCCTGGCAACTCACCGTGATCGCCGACGGCGCCATGCCACACGTCAGTGCCGGTGTCTCGTTGCCGGTCCGAGCCGCCGTGGCGGCGCTCGAGCCGGTGCTGATCGCCGCCGAGCGTGACACCGCGGTCGCGACAACCCTGTACCGGGTGATGGGACTCGTCGACAAACCCCGCGCACTGCTCTCGCCCGTCATCGCCGCCCGCATCGCCGTCGCCAACGCCCGCGCGGCACTGGAAAACCTTGTCGGCACAGCACTTTCGTCGCACAGTCACACCTGAGCGAGGGCGCCGAGGATCAATTCGTCCACCGAGTCACGTTCGGCGGTCGAATCCAACGGATCGGGGCCCCGCGACACGGCTGAGCATCATGACACGATCGAGCGCTTGACCCTGACACAGTGACAACGTCTTCACTGGAGGCAGGAGGTGGTTCCCATGAACTCGACACCAGCACACTCGGTAGACCCGCGGCTGCTTGCCGCACTGAGTGCGGAGACTGCGTCGATCCGGCTGCGGGCTGCCCTGGCCGCGGGCACACAGCCACGCCCGGCGCTGCTCGGAGTCCTGATCGACCGCTGCGCCGTGGAGCCGGACTTCTTCGTCCGCGACATGCTCACCTGGGCACTGACCAGGCTCCCCGGCGAGCTGACCGTGCCGCGGCTGCGCGCCGAGCTGGAATCCGGGGGTGCCCAGGCCCGCAGCCAAGCGCTGCACACCCTGTCCAAGATCGGCGATCCGGCAGTCTGGCCGGCGATCACCCCCGCGCTGCTGCGCGATCCCGACGACGACGTGGCCCGCAGCGCGTGGCGAGCCGCGGTCGTTCTCGTGCCCGATGCCGAGCGCGCGGCGCTGGCCACCGAACTAGCCACCCAATTCGGACGCGGTGATCGAGATGTTCGGCGCAGCCTGAGCCGGGCGCTGGCCACCCTGGGTGAGGCGATCACCACGGTGCTCCACCGGGCGGCCGGCAGTACCGACCCGCACGTGCGAGGTCACGCACAGGCCACCGAGCGGCTGCTGCGCGACCCGGACGCGGCCTTCGATCCCGACATCGACGCGGCGAAAAGAGTCGCGGCGCTCGACGGCGCACCGTGCTGATCGGCGAGGTGGCGCGGCGTTCGGGAGTCAGCACCCGAATGCTGCGCCACTACGACTCGCTCGGACTGGTGCGGCCCACCGGGCGCACCGTCGGCGGCTACCGCCAGTACTCCGACGCCGACATCCGTGGCATCTTCCACGTGGAGAGCCTGCGCTCCCTCGGGCTGTCGCTGCGCGAGATCGCTCGCGTACTCGCAGACAAATCGTTCACGCCGCAGACCTTGGTGAGCGAGCTGATCGCACGCACCGAGGAACGGCTGGCGCGCGAGCGCGAACTACTCGAACGTCTGCGCGCCGTCGAAAACGCCGAGCCCGGTGACTGGCACGACGCGCTACGCATCGTCGAACTCATGCGCACACTCGGCTCGACCGACCCCCACCGCCGCCTGCAGGCAGTGCTGAACCCGGCCGACAACGTGCCGGTGCCGACCGAGATGCTGGCCGCGGCCGTGCTCACCGAGGCCGAACCCAACATGGCAGGCGCCCTGCGCTGGGCGCTGTCGCGGGCAGGCGAGGACGGACTGGTCGGGCTCGCGCCCGGGCTGGCCGCCGCCGATGCCGAGGTCCGGCGCCGGGCGGTGCTGGCCGTGGCGGAAATCCCGGGCGACGCCGCGACCGCGCTGCTCACCGCCGCACTCGACGACCCGAACCCGACCGTCCGTGCCCCCGCCGCCCTGGCCGCCGGCAGTCGCGGGATCAGAGCGGCCGAACCGATCCTGGTGGCCATGGTGATCGCGGGCACCAACGATGTCGACGCCGGCGAAGTGCTCGGCGCGCTGTCGCAGGACCCGGAATCCGCGGATCGAATACTGGGCGCGCTGACCGCCGCGCTGACCGCACACGAAGACGACGCCGGCATCCGCATCCGGCTCGTCCAAGCGCTGGTGGAGCTGCCCGGCACCCGCGCGCTGGCGACCCTGCGGGCACTGAGCGCGGACACCGATCACTCCGTCGCCCTCGTCGCCACCGCCTTCACCGACATGGTCGCTGCGCGAGCGACGAGCCCGGATTGCTGATCACAGCCGGTGGCTGTTCGTGGGCCCGCTGGCCACCGATGTCGCCGAACCCGCGGGCCGCCCTACCGAGCAGGTTCAGCGCAGAACGCGGGTGAACAAGCCGGTCAGTTCGGTCCAGTGCCGGGCATCGGCCCCGGCGTCATAGACATCGGTGTCGGATTGGGTGAAGCCGTGGCCGGCACCGGGATACACCTCGGTGCGGAAGATGGTGCCTGCGGCGCTGAAGGCGGCGTCGAGCTGTTCGATCTGTTCCGGCGGGAGGCCGGGGTCGGCGTCGGCGTGCGCGAGATACACCTCGGCGGTGATTCGATCGACTACGGCGTGCGGGCTGGTGGAGTCTTCGGTGGCCAGCCGGCCGCCGTGAAAGCCGGCCACCGCGGCCACTCGGTCGGGGTAGGCGGCGGCGGTGTGTAGTGCGTGGCGCACGCCCATGCAATAGCCGGACAGGCCCACCGGATTGCCCGTGGTCAGCGGGGAATCCGCCAGCCACGACAGATACGCGGCGGCGTCGGCGACGACGAGCTCGGGTGTCAACGCGGTCAGCAGCGGGCGCAGGACACCGAAGATCTCACCGCGACGGTCGGCCCCGATGACATCGGGAAGGTCGACCACCGGTGCGCAACCGTGGCGGTAGAACAGATTCGGAACGAGCACCGTGAAGCCGTGGGCGGCGAGGCGTTCGGCGTCACGGCGCACCACCGGCCGCAGCCCGAACGCGTCGGAGAACACCAGCACCGCGGGGTGGGGCGCGTTGTCGTCGGGGTAGGCGAGGAAGGAATCGGCCTTGCCGTCGGCCGTGGCCACGGCGAGGGTGAGCGTGTGTACCGCCACAGCGGAACCTCCTGAGCGCGTCGAGTTGACCACAATCTACTGATCGCGCAGCGGTGATCCGGCGCTCGAACCGGCCGGGACCGGCATTTGCGCACGCACTGAATTCGACGCAGCGCAAGCTGATCCGGGTACCAGCACCACCTGGATACCAGGATCGGCATGGACCACGATGATGGGATGAGTGAAGCGGTCGACCTGCGCTCGGTGAGCATCGAGCGCCGAGCCCAGCTCGGTGCGTTCCTGAAGTCCCGTCGCGCCAAGATCACCCCCGCGGATGTGGGTCTGCCACCGGGCCCGCGGCGGCGAACGCCGGGTCTGCGGCGCGAAGAAGTCGCGCAGCTGTCGGGAATCGGCGTCACCTGGTACACGTGGCTGGAGCAGGGCAGACCGATCAACGCCAGTGTTCAGGTGCTCGACGCGGTGGCGCGCACCCTCGGCCTGGATCACGCCGAGAAAGTGCATCTCTATCGCCTCGCGGATGTGCCGTCGGTGCCCGCTGCGGCGGCGGAGTCGGCGATGCCGCCCGGTCTGCCGATGATCCTGGACCAGCTCGCACCCTTGCCCGCGGTGCTTCTCGATTCCCGATACGACGTCCTGGCGCACAATGACGCCTATCGCGTGTTGTTTCCCGGCCTCGCCCGCCCCGACGCCAATGTGCTGCGCACGGTGTTCCTGACACCGGAGTGCTGCAATCCCTATCGGCACAACATCGATGATCTGCGTCGCATGGTTGCCTACCTGCGCGGTGCGTCGGTCCGTCACCTCGACGATCCGGCCTGGCAGGAGTTGATCGACGAGCTGTGTACGTCCAGCGCCGAGTTCGCCCGAATGTGGGCTCGCAACGACGTGGCGGTGCCGGTGAACCTGGTCAAGGTGATCCAGCATCTCGCCGTGGGTGACCTCGCGATGCATCTGACGATCATGAGTCTGCCCGCCACCGACGGCGAGTGGATCCAGATCTTCACCCCGGTCGACGACGCCGAGGCCGCGAAGCTCTCCGAGCTGCTGGCGATGTCGGACGACGAGCGGCGGCGGCCCGGCGACGATCATCGGCGGCGATTCCACCGGTCGGCTGACCTGGGGTGATGGCGGATCACGCCGGGACTCAGATATCCGAAATCGATAGCGCGAAGACACAACTCGCAAACTGAATTCCTCAGGTACTATCGCCGACGGGGGAGCACGAGATGAACGATGGTCTTCGGCTGCCCTATACCGATATGCGACCATCTCCAGGGGATGAAACTTGATCCACATGACACCGAACCCCACCTCGCGTCGGCGCTTCGCGCGACGTTCCGGCATCACTTCGGTCGTCGCGGCGGCGGCGGTCTGCGCGGCCCTCGTATCCGGCTGCACCAAAGACGATTCGGCCACCACGGCGGGCCCGGCGCCCACCGGCCAGCTGCCCGAGGGCGCACAGATCGTGAAGGAGTCGGCGAAGACCACGCAGACCCTGCACAACGTGCACCTGAAGATCAACGTCAAGAACCTGCCCGACCTGCCGGTGGAAACCGTGTCGGCCGATGTCACCAACGAGACCCAGGGCTCGGGCGCGGCGATGGGTGACGCGAAGGTCAAGCTCACCCCCGAAGCCTCGTTCACCGAGGCGAAGTTCCTTGTGGTGGACAAGGTCCTGTACACCCAGGCCGGTGGCCGCTACGTGCCGTCGGGCCCGGCGGAGAAGGTCTACGATCCGGGCGTCATCCTGGACAAGGACAAGGGCATCGCGAATGTGATCGCCAATATCCAGAACGCGAAGACCGAGGGCCGTGAGGTGATCGACGGCATCAACACCGTCAAGGTCTCCGGCACCATCGACGCCGCTGTGATCGACCCGATCGTGCCGCGCATCGGTCAGAACGCGGGCACCATGCCGATCACCGTGTGGATCCAGGACACCGCCCCGCCCGCCTCCGATTCGACCAAGCCCTCGGACGCCGCGTCCACCGGCGACGGCCCGAATCTTGTTCGCGCCGTGGTGAAGAAGGATCAGGGTGAGGTCACCGTCGGCCTGTCGAACTGGGCCAAGCCCGTCAACATCATCAAGCCCGCCGGCTGATATTCGCCGGTAATACCGGATCAACCCACACCGGTCCGGGGTCAGCGGAGCCTGGCACGCAGTGCCCTCCGCAGCCCCGGGCCGGTGTGTCGTCTGGGTGTCGCCTGCGGTAAACGAATCACGAACGCACGAGTACGCATCCAATAAGAGAATGTTCAGCGAGATGCAAGGCGCCACAAGGACTATACGTGTCGGGACGCTGGTCGGCAGGCAACACGCATCGGACGCCGATCGGACACGGAGGAAGAACTAATGACGATCGATGATCGACCTGATGAAGCGGAGCGCGAGCTCCCGCCACCGCCCGGCCCGGGGGGTCGGCCTCCCGTCAACAACGTATGGGTTTATAACGGCAGAGCCTACGACCTGAGTGACTGGATCTCCAAGCATCCAGGCGGTGAATTCTTCATCGGCCGCACGAAAAATCGCGATATCACCTCGATCATCGGTTCCTACCACCGTGATCCGGAAAAAATCGCGCGGATGATCGAGCGTTACAGTCTCGGTCGCGATGCCACACCCGAGGACATCCATCCGAAGAACAACGCCCCCGACTTCCTGTTCAAGGACGGCTTCAACAGCTGGGACGACACCCCGAAGTACAAGTTCGACAACAAGTCCGATCTGCTGCACCAGGTGAAGGCCCGGCTCAAGGAACCGGAGCTGGCGGCCCGGCTGCAGCGGATGGACCGCGCGTTCAACATCGTCGTCGGCGTGCTGATCTTCGCCTACATCGCCGTGCAGGCGCTGCGCCTCTACGACACGAGCTGGATGCCGTTGCCCGCCTTCGTGATCGCGATGGTGCTGCTGCGCAGCTCACTGGCCGGGTTCGGTCACTACGCGATCCACCGCGCGCAGAAGGGCTTGAACAAGTACGCGGTCAACGCCTTCGACATGAACTATGTCGCACTGTCTTTCGTCACCGCCGACGGGCACGCGCTACTGCACCACCCGCACACCCAGAGTGAAGTCGACATCAAGAAGAACGTCTTCACGATGATGATGCAGATCCCGCGCCTGTACCGGGTGCCGGTGCACACCGTGCACAAGTTCGGACATCTGCTGACGGGCATGATCATTCGCCTCCTCGATGTCTGCCGGCTCACCCGCAAGGTGGGCATCAAGGACATGTACGGCAGCTGGCGTGGCGCGCTGCCGCACTTCATCGGCTCGTTCGGGATGCGGTTCCTGCTGGTGGCCGAGTTCGTGGCCTTCGCCATCGCGGGCGACCTGCTCGCCTGGGGCCTGCAGTTCGTGATCACGCTGTGGATCAGCACCTTCATGGTGGTGGCCAGCCACGACTTCGAGATCCCGACCGAGGAACTGCACACCGAGACCGAGGACTGGGCGGTGAACCAGCTCGAGCAGGCCTACGACCTGACCGTGGTCGGTAACAAGTACGTCGACTGCTTCCTCTCGGCGGGCTTGAGCTCGCACCGTGCTCATCACGTACTTCCGTTCCAGCGCAGTGGTTTCGCCAACATCGCGTCGGAGAACGTGGTGCGTGAGGAGGCCGCGAAGTTCGGTGTGGAGTGGCTGCCCGCCAAGAGCTTCTTCGGAGATCGTTTCCCCAAGCTGTGCCGGACCTATCTGCTCGCGCCCTCCCGTGAGGCCGAGGAGAACCGGTGGGGTTTCGTGCGCGAACACTGCGCACCATCAGCGCTGAAGACCTGTGTCGTCTACACCGCGCAGGGCTTCTCCGGCATCGGAACCGTCTGACCCGGCCCGTTGCCACCTCTGATCTGTCTCGAAAGGATTTGTGCCCGTGTCTGTTTCCTTTGACCTGCTCCGCACGCCCGACGTCGAGCGCGGGCACGACCTGCTACCACCCACGCCGCCGACGACCGTCGGCGTGATCGAAGCGGTCGCCACCGGTTCGCCCTCGCTGGTCGTCGAGCAGTCCGTGAACGCGGGCCGGGTCGCCGAACTGTTCTCCGATCCCGCTCAGCGCCAGCGCATTCCGCGGATCTACGCCAAGACCAGGATCGACACCCGCCACCTCGCCATCGACCCACTCGACCCCGAGTTCCTCGAGTTCAGCCGCCAGCCCGGCACCATCCGGGAGCGGATGAACCTGTTCTTCGAACACGCCGTGCCGCTCGCCGTCGACGTCGCCCAGCGCGCCGTCGCGGGGCTGGACGACCCGGCCGAGGATATCGGCCAGTTGATCTTCGTGACCAGCACCGGCTTCATCGCTCCCGGCGTCGACGTCGCGGTGGTCAAGCAGCTGGGTCTGTCGCCGAAGGTCGGCCGGATGGTCATCAATTTCATGGGTTGCGCCGCGGCCATGAACGGCATCCGCGCCGCCGTCGACTATGTCCGGGCCCATCCGGACAAGAAGGCGATGGTGCTGTGCATCGAATTGAGTTCGGTCAACGCCGTTTTCGACGATGACGTCAACGACGTGATCACCCACAGCCTGTTCGGTGACGGCTGCGGGGCGGTGGTGATCGGCGCCAACCAGGTGCACAAGCCGCTCGCGGCAGGCAGCGTCGTGATCCGCGACAGCTTCAGCCACCTGTTCGACGACGCCGAGGACGGCATCGTGCTCGGCGTGAAGGACGCGGGCATCACCTGCGAACTGGCGACCAGCCTGCCCGACTACATCTACCGCGGTGTCGACCCGGTGGTGTCGGAAGTGCTGGCGCGCAACGGACTCGGCAAGTCCGATATCGAGTTGTGGGCGATCCACCCCGGTGGCCCCCGCATCATCGAGGAGTCGGCGCATTCGCTCGGCATTCCCGCCGAGCTGGCGGCGCCGAGCTGGGCGGTGCTCGCCGAGCACGGCAACATGCTCAGTGTCTCGCTGATCTTCGTGCTGGAGCGGATGATCCGCGACGCACAGACAGCGGCACCGATCTCTACCGGTGTGGCGTTCTCGTTCGCACCCGGTGTCACCCTCGAGGGCATCGTGTTCGATGTCATCCGAAGCTGAGAGCCGAAGGTTATGCATCTGCTCCGTTTTCTCGCCGCGCTGTCGCCGGCCAGGATCGCGGCCGTCGTCGCCGCGGGCCTGATCTGCGGCGCCGCCAACACCTACCTGGTGACGCTGATCAACGCGGTCGTCTCGCCGCGCCCGCAGCCGGACAACCTGCTGCTGCGCTTCGGTGGCACGGGTCTGGTGATCCTCGTCAGCGGTGTGCTGTCGCAGGTTCTGCTGATCCGGCTCTCCCAGGACGCGATCTACCGGTTGCGCAGCGACCTGAGCTCCGGAATCGTCTCCGCCCCACTGGAACACCTCGAACGGCTCGGCATGCATCGCCTGATGGCGACGCTCACCGAGGACGTGCGTTCGCTGTCGCAGGCCGTCACCGCCATTCCCTCGATCTGCGTGGATGTGGCGACCATCGTCGGCTGCTTCGTGTTCCTCGCCGTGGTTTCGGGACCGATTTTCGCGGTCACGGTCGGCGGCACATTGGTCGGCATCGCTTGTGTCGAACTGGTTCTCAAGCGCGTCCGCGGTATCTACCGGGAAGCTCGGGAGAACGAGGACGCGTTGCTGCGATCGTTCCAGGCCGTCACCCTCGGCATCAAGGAACTGAAGCTGCACCGTGGTCGTCGCCGTGACTTCATGGACCGGCACCTGCTCGGTTCGGCGGGCACGCTGCGCGATCAGAACACCGACGCGGGCTCGAAGTTCTCCTACGCCCAAGGCTTCGGCCAGGCGTTGCAGCTGGGCACGATGGCGCTGATCCTGTTCGTCATCGCGGCCGCACTGGATCTGCCGCGCGAGACGATGGTCGGCTACGTGCTGGTCACCACGTTCCTGGCGATGCCGATGCAGAACTTCATGCACCGCATCCCCGATCTGCTGCGTGGTGATGTGGCGCTGGCCAAGATCCGGGCGATGAACCTGTCGATGACCACGCTGCACGACGAGGAGTCGCTGCCGTATTCGGAGCGTCCAGCGGCAGGGGAGGCCAAGCTGGAACTGACCAACGTCAGCTACATCTATCGTTCGGAGGCGCCCTCGCAGGTGCCACCGCCGCCGGGATCGCACGGGCCGGGTGGGCATCCACCGCGTCCGGGGATGCCGCCGCGCGAGGGCGACGGCAGGCCGCCGCATCCGCATCCCGCTCACCCCGGCGCGCATCCGGGTGGCGGTCAGGTGGATGTCAACGGCAAGAACTGGGTCGACCACGGTGGCGTGGATGTGCGCCCGCTGGCTCCGCCGCCCGGGCGCGACGAGTCCGAGGACGCCGGTTTCCGTCTCGGCCCGATCGACCTGGTTTTCGAACCGGGCCAGATCACGTTCATCGTCGGTGGCAACGGCAGCGGGAAGTCGACGCTGGCCAAGCTCATCACCGGTCTGTATGTGCCACGCTCGGGGTCGTTGTCGCTCAACGGGGAGAGGATCGACCACGACAACATCGAGTGGTACCGGCAGAATTCGTCGGCGGTGTTCACCGATTTCCATCTGTTCGAGGATTACCTGGGTTTCGACCGCCCCGGTATCGACGCCGAAGTCCAGCGTTATCTCGACGAGTTGCAGATCGCGCACAAGGTGACGGTGCAGGACGGGCGATTGTCGACCGTCGACCTGTCGCAGGGGCAGCGCAAGCGGTTGGCCCTGCTCACCGCCCTGCTCGAAGACCGCCAGATCTATGTCTTCGACGAATGGGCCGCCGATCAGGAGCCGCGGTTCCGCGATGTGTTCTACCACGAGATCCTCACCGATCTGAAGCGCCGCGGTAAGACGGTCATCGTGATCACCCATGACGACCGGTACTTCGATTGCGCCGACCAACTGGTGAAGCTCGACTTCGGTCTCGTCGCTGTGTGAGGCGTGAACGCCGGTCCCTCGCGGGGCCGGCGTTCTCGTGTGTCAGGCGATGTCGCGGCACTCGGCGATGCGGCGCGACATCGGTGGCCGGTCCGCCAGGCTGACCTCGGAAGGTGTTCGCCGCCACCCGGTTTCCCCGGGCAGGAACTGCACCAGGCCGATCCCGGAATCCCGGATGCCGAGTCGGTCGAGCAGAGTCGCCACGACCTGGCGGCTCATCACCGCCAGTTCGTGCGTCGGCCGATGACGATGCACGCGGATCCCGAGGTCGACCTGGGCGATGGCAGACACACCGCGCCGCTGCCAGCAATCGAGCAGGATCCCGATCTCCGCGCCGTACCCGCCGGCGATGGAGATCTGCCCGAGAAACGCACGCGTGGCCCCACATTCGCCGCCGAGCGGCTGGATGATCTCGGCCAGCGCGGGTGCGAGCGCGGTGAGCAGCGGACGCGCCACGAGCTGTGTGACCCGGCCACCGCCGTCGGCATCATCGGTCGTCGGCCTGCGATAGAAGCCCTTCACCAGCGCGATGTTGGGGTCTGCGAGCAACGGTGCGAGCAGGGTGGGCGCGGACATCGGATCGGGGTCGACGAGGTCCGCGTCCAGGAAAACAATCAGGTCACCGGTACACACCGCCATCGACCGCCACAGCACCTCGCCCTTGCCCGGCCGCACCGCCACCCCCGGCAACGCCTCCTCCCGCGTGAAGACCTCGGCCCCGGCGGCGCGCGCCCGCGCGATGGTCCGATCAGCGGACCCGGCATCGAGCACGATCAACTCGTCGACCAGCCCACCGAGCAGCGGCGTCACCGAAGCGACCACCCCGGCGACGGTGTCCTCGTCATCCAGCGCGGGCACCACCACCGAGACCCGACGACCCGCCTTGCGGTCGATCAGTTCACGGACGTCCATCCAGTCAGTCAACGACACACTCACCACTCCCGCTACCGCTGCGTCTCGATCTGTGACCGAGCCCAACGGTTTTCCGCCCGTGCTTGGACATACCTACAGGTCCGTGCCGGTCACTGAACGCAGACCCGATGGCAGGCCCGGCGGGTACCGTGGGGCTCAGCCGACCAGTGGAGGGGCAGAAATCATGAGTGGGAGTGCGGCAACGATGGTCGAGGTGTCCAAAGGGTCCAAGACCGATCTCGTCGACGGGCGGTACACGGTGCGCCTGGATCTCGACAGCCCGGCCGGGGCGGTGGACATCGCGGCGGTGCTGTTGACCGTCGACGGCAAGGTGCGTTCCGATGCCGACTTCGTGTTCTTCAATAATCCGGCGGCGTCGGGCGTTCGGCTGGAATCCGATGCTGTTGTCGCGGTCGATCTCTCGGCAGTGCCCGCCGAGATCCATCGGGTGGTGATCACCGGGAGCACCGAGGCGCAGGGGATTCGGTTCGGTGCGGTCGCCGGGCTACGGGTCTGTGCCGTCGGTTCCAGTCAATCGGTGAGTTTCGTGCCGCCGGGGCTGGATTCGGAGACGGTGTTGCAAGCCGTCGCGCTGTATCGGCGGGGGAGTGGGTGGCGTCTCGACGCGATCGGTCAGGGATACAGCGCGGGGCTGGCGGCGTTCGCGACCGATCACGGCATCGTCGTCGACGAAGAACCGGCCGACGTCTCCTCGCACGTGGCCGAAGCGCCTGCACCCCAGAGTGTTGCACCCCCGGCGCCCTCGGTCGATCTGCGCAAAGTCGATGTCGTGCTGACCAAGGAGTCGCCGGATCGCCGCGCCACGATCGACCTGCGCAAGGGCGATCCGGGCTACGTCCTGACCGTCGGTCTCGAGTGGGACGGCCGCGGTGCGAAATACGACGCGAACGGTCGTGTCACCGAGTTCGGCACGGGCGACCTGGACGTGTACTTCTTCTGCCGCAACGAGATCACCGGCGACTACGTGGTCCTCAGCGGGGAGAAGGGCCACCAGGGCGACATCACGCAGTGGCCGTTCATCCATCACCAGGGCGACACCCGCGGCCCCGGGGCCGACAACCTCCCCGCCACCGAACAGGTCACCGTCCGCCCCACCGAGAACGGTGATCTGCTGCTCAACGTCTACCAATCCGTGGACAACGGTGCGGGCGCCATCGACAAATTCGGCAACCCGCGCGTGCGCGTCCGCTACGGCCGTCCCGGCCCCGACGGCCTCCCCGACAAGGATGCCGACCAGATCACCGTCATCATCGGCAACGGCAAGAGCTCCTTCTGGGCCACCGTCGCCCATATCGACGTGCGCGACGGCATCCTCACCGTCGACGGCACCATCCACTACAGCCGAGCCTTCAGCGAACGCATGCCCGTCCTCGACACCGACGGCACCTGGGTCCGCTCCGCCAAGAACGGTCCCGTAGGCCGAAGCAAGAAGGCCAACGGTCTCGGCTTGAGCCGCTACGAAGGCCAGTGCCCGACCCCTCGCTGAGTCGAAAAACGCCGGAGAGACAGCGTTGTGCCGGGTTACGCTCGCCGTGACGTTTCGAACGACGAGGGGCACGAAACACGATGAGCGGCACAGTGATCGCGGTGAACAGCAACGGTGAGTACTCGTTCAGCAAGCCGACCAGACCGAGCATTCGGCTCCTGACAGGACTCGGTGTGGAGGGCGATGTCCACGCCGGAACAACGGTCAAACACCGCTCTCGGGTCGCGCAGGACCCGACCCAGCCGAACCTGCGGCAGGTTCACCTCATGCACGAGGAACTGTTCACCGAGGTCGCCGAACACGGATTCGCCGTATTCCCCGGCGATCTCGGCGAGAACATCACCACCAGCGGCCTGGATCTACTCGCACTTCCGGTGGGGGCGCTGCTGCGGATCGGTTCCGCCGCGGTCGTGGAGATTACCGGCCTACGCAACCCGTGCGTCCAGATCGACAGGTTCCAAGACGGGCTGTTGAAGCAGCTGGTCCACCACGATGCGGCAGGCACCCTTGTGCGCAAGGCCGGAATCATGGGCGTGGTCGTCACCGGTGGCGAGGTCCACCCCGGCGACAGTATCGTTGCTGAACTTCCGCCGCAGCCGTGGAAGGCCCTGGATCGGGTCTAGCGATGTGCTGAACTCTGGATTCGGCGGGCGTATTCGGGCTTGCACCTGACGTAAGGTCAGGTTCTACCGTCGACGACACCGGCGCACAGGGCGCCGGTGGAAGTGGGATGAAGCGGATGGACCAGCGCGGAACCGAGCGTGTGTGGAAAGTCGGTGAGCTCGCGGCCGAGGCCGGACTGACGGTGCGGACGTTGCATCACTACGACCGGATCGGGTTGGTGCACCCGGCGCAACGCTCCGGCACCGGCCACCGGCTCTACACCGCGAGCGATGTCGAGCGGCTGTATCAAGTGCTGGCTCTGCGGCAACTGGGCCTGGGGCTCGACCAGATCGCGGATCTGCTCGAGGGCTCCGTGGCGATGACGCAGGTACTGGCCGCTCACCGCGACTATCTGGCCGCGCAACTGGCCGCGACCCGGGATCTGCATGCCTTGGTCGCGGCACTGACCGCCACGGTGCAAAGCCGGTCGGACGCATCCACGGATCACTTCCTGGAATTGATCAGGAGGACCGTCATGGTCGACGACACCATCAAGCAATACTTCACCGAAGAGCAGTTGACCCAGCTCGCGCTGCGCCGGGAGGAACTCGGTGAACAGCGCATTCAGCAAGCCGAAGCGGACTGGGCCGTGCTGATCCCCCAGGTCGACGCGGCGATCGCGGCGGGCACGGACCCGACCTCACCCGAGGCGCAGGAAATGGCGGCTCGGTGGATGAGGCTCTTGGAGGGCTTCCACGGCGGCGACGAAGGCCTGCGCGAGAGCATGTATCGGATGCAGGCCGAGGAGTCCGACCGGATCGAGAGCGAGTTCTGCGGACCCTCACCCGCGCAGATCGAGTTCATCACGACCGCGAACGCCGCACGCGGGTAGCAGATTCGGCAAAGGCCACTGATTCGAGGGCGCTCAAGCAACGGCGACCTGTGGGGCGCGGGGATGCTTCCCGCGCCCCACGGCAATATCGGTCGCCGAAAGGCAGCGCGCGACTACGCGCTGGAGCCTGTCGCGGCGTTGCCGGGACTCACTATGGCGACCCTGGCCGCGGCGGTGAGCTGCAGGTCGTGCGGGATCCGACGCGCCTAAAACTACGGTAGTAGTAGGGCTTTGACGGCTCGGCGTTCGTTCATCGCGCGGTAGCCCTCGGCGATCCGGTCCAGGGGGAGCACGAGGTCGAAGACTCGGCCGGGGTCGATGCGGTCGGTGCGGACGCGGTCGATGAGATCGGGAAGGAACCGGCGCACGGGGGCCGCACCGCCGCGCACACCCACCGCGGACGCGAGGATCTCGGCACTGTCGAGTTCGACAGCATGGGGGATACCGACGACGCCCAGATTCCCGCCCGCGCGGGTCGAGCGCAGAGCCTGGGTCACCGACTCGCCGGTGCCGACGCATTCCATCACCGAGTCCGCGCCGATGCCGCCGGTGAGCTCCAGCATTACCGCGACGCCCTCCGTGCCGCGTTCGGTGACGATATCGGTGGCGCCGAACGCCAGTGCGAGCTTTTGTCGTGCGGGATGCCTGCTCATCGCGATGATCCGTTCGGCGCCCAGTTCCCGTGCGGCGAGCACGGCGCACAGCCCGACCGCGCCGTCGCCGACCACAGCTGCGGTCGCCCCTGGGTGTACTTCGGCGGCGATGGCGGCGTACCAGCCGGTGCCCATCACATCGGAGAGGGCGAGCAGGCTGGGGAGGTGACGGCGATCGGGGGTCTCGTCGAGCGCGACGAGGGTGCCCGCGGCATTCGGGATACGGATGTATTCGGCCTGGCAGGTGCTCAGGAATGCGCGGTGCACGCAGCGGGATTGGTAGCCGTGGCGGCAGTTCGGGCAGGTGTTGTCGGAGGTGGCGAACGAGCCGACGACGAACTGGCCGGGCCGGAGCGTGCGCACCTCTGTGCCGACCTCTTCGATGACACCGATGTACTCGTGGCCCATCGGTTGCGGTTCGTGGACGGCCTCGATGCCGCGGTAGACCCAAAGGTCCGTCCCGCACACGCAGGTCGCGACGGTGCGGATGATCGCATCGGTCGGCGCCTCGATCCGGGGGTCGGGCAGCTGTTCGACGCGGATGTCGCCGGGGGCGTGGATGACGGTGCCGCGCATGAGATCGCTCCTGCCGTTGATCGACCGATTACCCACCTGCAGTGCGTAATGCGATTGTCTCGATCCAAACACAGTGTGGCGCAGAGTAAGACGGGAACGAGAGCTGAGTCGCTTATGTCCCGTTCGGGGCGCCCGCGCCAGGTGATCCCTGATTCCGCAGCGCATCCGCCGGCCGGGCACCTCGCCGCCGGCACCTCCTCGGCTGTGTCCGATACTCGACCCGGCGTCACATCACGACTCGCACTGCGAACGCAATATTGAAACCTGTTGAGTTGCAACATCATTGGATAACAGCGTGTTACGGTGACTGGACCGTCGGGTTCGGCAGATGTTCCGAAATATCGTGTAGGACAACATCGTTCACAACTCGAGCCATCCACTCGTGATGGTTCTCGACCACTTCTTCTCAGGGGGCCTGAGTGATGCGTGCGTTGGTGACCGGAGGTGCCGGATTTGTCGGTTCGCATGTGACGGATGCGCTCGTGGCACGCGGCGCCGAAGTGCTCGTGGTGGACGACCTCAGCCACGGCAATGTTCGAAATCTCGAGTCGGCGTTGCACCGCGGCGCGAACTTGGTCAGTGCGGACGTCCGATCGGCGGATACCGTCCGCGAGATCATGCAGCGGTTTCATCCGGATGTGGTGTTCCATCTCGCCGCGCAGGTCAGCGTCCATTATTCGATCGCGGATCCGGTGACAGACGCCGAGCAGAACGTGGTCGGTGTGGTCAGTGTGCTGGCCGCCGCAGTGGCTGCCGGGGTGCGGCGCGTGGTGTTGAGTTCGACCGGCGGTGCGATCTACGGCGAGTCCGCGCACTACCCGACACCCGAGGCGACCGCGCCCGATCCACCGTCGGCCTATGGGTTGGCGAAATGGGCGGGCGAACGATACGGGCGCTGGTTCGCCGACACCACGAATATCGATGTCGTGGCCCTGCGATACAGCAATGTCTACGGTCCGCGGCAATCACTCGACGGTGATGCCGGTGTCGTGCTGCGTTTCTGCGCGGCCGCGCTGGATCGTCGTCCGCCGATCATCTACGGCGACGGAATGCAGACCCGGGATTTCGTCTACGTCGACGACGTGGTCGAAGCCAATATCGCTGCCGCGCAATGTGGTCAGCACAGTTTCGGTGAATACAACGTGGGCACCGGGGTCGAGATCACCGTCAACGGACTGGTCGATGCGATTCGCACCGCCGCCGGCCTGCAACCGACCGCGTGGCTGCCGCATTATGCCGCCGCTCGCGACGGTGAAGTGCGCCGCAGCTGCCTCGATGTCGCCCGCGCCCGCGCCGAGCGAATCCTCGAGGCGACCACCGCCCTGCCGAATGGCATCGAACGCACCCTGAATTGGCTGCGGGACGCGCAAGCGTCCCTGGTTCCCACCGTGTAATCGCTTGTTGTCGAAGGGAGGGGCGGGCTGATGCGGCCTGTTCTCGATGATGATCACACCGGAATTCTCGCGGCGAGACAATTCGCCGAATCGGGCTATCTGATCGTGCCGGGACTGATTCCGGGCGAACTGCGCGCACGGCTGTTGCCGGAAGTGGACCGCTGGGTGGACCAGGGATTACGTGCGCGGTCCATCGACAGTTGCCGTGATCCCGCGACCTACGGAATACCGCCGGTGATGGAGCTGGAATTGCCCGCGCACGGGGAAATCCTGACGTATCGGCCGCTGATGGCGATCCTGTCCCAGCTGCTCGGACCCGATTTCGTCTACCACCATCTGCACAGTGACCGCCATGACGCGACGATCGCGGCGAAATCGTGGCACCACGACTACGAACCCAACGATCTGGCCGATTCCACCCTGGCGATGGTGCACACGCTGCATTACCTCACCGGACTCGATGACACCATGGCCGCGCTGGTGATTCTGCCGGGTTCGCATCATCAGTCGCGCGAAAAGTCGGCGATGGCGCATGTCGGCACCGACCATCTCGATGGTGAAGTGGTGATCGATTCGCTACCACCGGGTTCGACGGTGCTCTTGCATTCGGCGTTACTGCACGCGCGACGACTGTCGACGACGACGTCGGACCGGCATCGCTACTTCGTCGACGCGTCCTATTGCCAGACCGGCGCGGCGCGCTGGCGGCCGGTGAAACCGTATTGGCGCCATATGTTGGCACGTGCGCGTGAGCTGGGCCTCGGCACCGGGCTTTCGCCGGAGCTGTTCGCCGACAAGCATTTCCGAGACGATATCGCACAAGGATAGGGGCGCCCGATCATGAGAATCGTCGGAGACAGCGATCTCGCCGAGGTATTGGCGATCTACCGGGATGAGCATTGCGCGCACGGGGCGGAAGAGGGTGTGCGGTTTCGCGAAGGAGAGGACAATCTTCGCCGGGGTGACGAATTGTCGGGCACCTGGACCCGGGTGCTGTTGTCGCGGGCTGATCTGGCCGCGGTGACCCTGCCCTGGCATCTGAGCGAGGGCGGCGAGCGGGAACTGGTGCCGCGCACCGGGCTGACGGTCGAACAGGCGGCCGCGCGACTGCGCACCGAACGGGCCGATCTGGCCGCCGCCAACCCGGTGTGCACGGGGCTGATCACCGCCCTGACCGAAGCGCCGTTCACCACCGTGTTTCTCAGCGCCGCTCCGGCCGGGCACAGCGACTATGCCGATCTGCGGGCCGAGGAAGGACTGTTCCACCTCGACGGGCTGCACCGCATGATCGCGTGGGAACTCGCGGGCAGGCTGCCCGAGGGGGATCTGATCGACGGTGTCGTGGCCGGTGAGCTGCGCGGCGAAGGTGTGCGGCGATGAACGCGGACACGCTGATCGAGCTGTTGCGGCGTAACGCGCGCGAACACCCACAGCGACCCGCACTGGCCGATGCCGACCGCGTGTTCACCTATCGCGAGGTCGAGCGAATAGCCGAGGTGGCCGCGGATCGACTGTGTGCGTCGGGGGTCGGCCGGGGCGATCGTGTCGCTGTTCTCGGCGAACGAGACGCCCGGCAATGCGCGCTGATGTTCGGGGTGTGGTGCCGCGGCGCGGTCGCGGTTCCGGTCGAATCCTCGTGGAGTGCAGGTCAATTACGTCGCCGACTCGGCGCTGTCGGGGCACGCTGTGCGGTGTCGGCGACGGTCACCGACTACGGATCGGTCGTCATCGATCCGGTCGAGGCGATCGAGAGCGACGGACGGGGCGGTGCGTGCCACGTCGATGCCGGTGACCTCGCCTATCTCTCGTTCACGTCCGGGTCCTCGGGCGAGCCGAAGGCGGTCGCGGTCACGCACGGCAACGCGACTCACTATGCGCGGGCACTGTGCGAACGGCTGGGTTTCGATGCGGGCAACGCGCCGTGCGTCGGACATGTCACGACATTGGCGGCCGATCTCGGCCACACGGCGTGGTTGCTCGCACTGGCCAGCGCTGGTTCGGTGCACGTCGTCGCCGATCGCGACACCCGCGACCCAGCGGCCTTCTGGCCCGCGGTGCGCCGGGCGGGTATCTCGGTACTGAAGACGACGCCGTCTCACCTGGGCGCACTCGAACAGGACGCGGACTGTGAGCCTTTGGATGCGGTGCTGCTCGGCGGCGAACCGCTCTCCCGCGCCTTCGCCGCGAGCTTGCTCACCCGCGGTATCGCGCACCGGGTGGTCAATCACTACGGTCCCACCGAGACGACCGTCGGCGCGACGTGCTTCGTTGCGACCACGGCGGCCGAACTGCCCGAGGAGGAGGTCGTTCCCATCGGAACGGCCATCGGCGCGACAACGACGCTGCGCTTGCTCGACGACCGGGGCGATCCGGTCCCCGACGGATCGGAGGGTGAGCTGTACATCGGCGGAAGGGGGGTCACCGCGGGCTATTTCGGGTCACCGGGCGACACCGCGAGAAAGTTCGTACCGCGCGACGACGACCGGGTCTACCGCACCGGCGACATCTGTCGGCGGCGCGCGGACGGAGCACTCGTGTTCGTGCGCCGCGTCGACCGTCAGGTGAAAGTTCGGGGGTTCCGGGTCGATCCCGCCGAGGTCGAACGAGCCGCCGAGTGCGTGCCCGGCGTCGAGCGGGCAGCCGTGGTCGTCCAGTCGACGGCCGTGGGCGCTCGGCTCCGTGCGGCTGTTCGGCTGACGCCGCGCACCGACGATGCCGCGACACTGGCAGCACTGCGTGCCTACTTGCACGAAGTGCTGCCGGGTTACGCGGTGCCACAGCCGATCTTCGTGCTGCCGGAACTGCCGCTGGGGTCCACGGGCAAGCTGGATCGCCCCCGCGTCGGCGTGATGGTGACCGCACTGCTCGACTCCCGTGCGGGCGGTGCCGCCGGCTCGACTCGTCGAGGCGACGATCCGGCGGGCGGCCTCGCACACAGCATCGCCGCATTGTGGGCAGGTGCGCTGGGAGTGCAGTCGGTCGATCCCGAGGCCGACATCATCGACCTCGGTGGCGATTCGATTCTGGCCATGCGCACGATCGCCTACCTCTACCGGCGTGGTCAGCGCGTGACTTTCGACGACTTCTACCAGCATGCGACTCCGCGGCGGCTGGCGGCGGTCGCACGACCGATCGACGCCGGCGCGTCGAAGGCCGGCGGGGGACAGCAGCCCGGTCGCCGGCTCGGGCCTGCCCAGCGGTGGATGTTCGCACAGCCGGTCGGTGATCACCGGCAGTGGAATCAGTCGGTGGTGCTGCGCTGCGGTCACGCTGTAGACGCCGGTGTCCTGTCGCGCGCAGTGACCGATCTTGCCGAGCGACATGCTGTGCTGCGTACCGAGATCGGGCCCACCGGACCGGGCGCCTGTCGCGACGTCGACGAGGTGGCGACGGTCTCGTTCTCCCGGCTGCCGCGATCGGCCGCGGGGATCGCGGAGTTCGTCGAGGGTACCTGCACCGACTTGCACCTCGGCCTGGATCCGGCGGCGGGGCGGCTCCTGCGCGTGCACCTGTTCGACGGCGGTGACGACCACGACGATCGCCTCGCCATCGTGGTCCACCACCTGGCCGTCGACGGGTTCTCCTGGCACATCCTGCTCGACGATCTCGCCTACGCGTATCGAACGGCATTGCACGGCAAGCGGTTCGACCTGCCGGGTACCGGTGACTACTACCGTTGGGCGGCCGATCGTGGCGGCTCCGTGGCCGCGGTGGTGCGGCGCCCGGCTCGCACGATCGGGCCGGCGCCACGACCGGCGAGCCTGGTGTGGACGTTGGACCGGACCGCGACGGCCGCGCTCGTTCGCGAGTACGGCGGTGCGCAAGGGCTCGAAGCCCTGCTGCTGTCGGCATTCGCCGCGGTGGTGCAGCGCGGTGAGGAGCAGTCGCTCGCGGTCGAGGTGGAGACCCACGGCCGTGACGCCGGTGACGGCGGCGGTGAGTACCTCGATACGGTCGGCTGGTTCACCGCCGCCAAATGGATACTGCTGGAACGACGTTCGCCGTCGGAGCCCACCCACTCCGCCGCGGAGATCGAGCGCCTCCTCGCGGGCACGCCCGAGCAGCCGATGGACACCGTGGGTGCGCGCCCCGACATCGGGTTCAATTTTCTCGGCACGTTCGAATTGCCGGACAAGCAGACCCTGGATTGGTCGGTCGCGCCGGAACAGGCGGGTACCGCGCGCAATCCCCACTGCGACCTGCTCTACCGGCTCAAGCTCACAGCTCGCATCGTCGAGGGCCGCCTCGTCACCGACCTGGTACACCCGGGGTCCCCGGACTCCGACGACCGGGCGCGCCAGATCATGACCCGTTTCGCCGGTGCCGTCGCCGAGTACGCGGGCACGGTCGCGGCCCCCGCCACGACATCGGCACTGTCGACGTCGGGGCAGGTTCTGCTCGCGGGCGCGCGCGCACCGCGGGCCGGGGTGCGGGTGGTCGAGGAGGCGCCCCGAGTGCTGGTCACCGGCGCGACCGGCTACCTGGGCGGGCATCTGCTCTCGGCGCTGCTCGCACGCAACGCGCAGGTGACGTGTCTGGTGCGCGGGGAGCGCGACATCGAGGCCCGGCAGCGGCTGCGCCACGTGCGGGGTATCCGGGTGCTCGCCGGTGACATCACCCGGACCGACCTCGGGATGTCGGTCGACGCGACCCGCGCGGCGGGCCGGGCACAGGTGATCATCCACGCCGCGGCAGACACCCGACTGGTCGCCGCACCCGCCGAACTCGAACGAACCAACCACGCCGCGGTGTCCGGACTCCTTGCCTGGATCGACGCGCACGCACCCGACGCCCGGTTCCACCACCTGTCGACCCTCGGCGTCGCCGGCGGTGTCGAAGGCACCGCGCGACGATTCAGCGAAGCCGACCTGCGGATCGGCCAGTACTTCCGAACGCCCTACGAACGGGCCAAATTCGGGGCCGAACTGACCGTGCGACGGTGGGCTGCCCAGGGTCGGCAGTGCTATATCCATCGCAGCGGGCACATCGCGGCCGACAGCCGGACCGGGGCGTTCCAACGCAATATCGGGGACAACCGCGTCTACCAGATGATCCGCGGCTACCTGCTCGCCGGTGCCGCGCCACGTCGGCCCGCGGTGAGTTTCGGGTTCTCCTATGTCGACACCGTCGCCGCGGCGATCGCCACACTGGCAGGCCGACCCGCCTGCGCGCCCGGGGTCTATCACGTCGAAACCCCGCATCTGGTGGCCCACGACGAGCTCGTGGCCTGGAGCGCCGCGGCCGGCTACCCGGTCGTGCTCACCGACGACACCGCGTTCACGGCCGCACTCGCCCGGGTCGAGCGGTCGCATTCGGCCGCGGTGCGGCAGGCCATGGCGTGGTCGCACCACGACGCGGACCGCAATGTGCGGATCGATAGTTCCTGGACCGTCGCCGCGCTCAACCGACTCGGCATCCATTTCGCCGCGCCCACCCCGCGATGGTGGTCGACCGCGCTGGCGTGGGGGGCCGAGGCCGGGTACTTCCCGGCCGTCGCGACCGCCGACCGCACCGCCTGACCCACATCCCATCGATAGGAGGTCGAATGTCCGAGCTTTCCCCGGTTCTCGCCCAGGCCACTCCCGTCACCGCATGCCGCGGTGTGGGAATGTATCTGTTCGACGCGGCAGGCGAGCAGTATCTCGATTTCACCGCCGGTGTCGGGGTGACCAGCACCGGCCACTGCCATCCCCGCGTCGTGGAGGCCGCGCAACAGCAGGTCGCTCGCTTGATCCACGGCCAGTACACGACGGTCCTGCACGAGCCGCTGCTCGAACTGACCGCGCAGCTCGGCGCGGTGCTGCCGCCCGGTCTGGATTCGCTGTTCTACAGCAACTCCGGCAGTGAGGCGATCGAGGCCGCGGTACGCCTGGCCCGGCACGCCACGGGCAGACCCAACGTCGTCGTGTTCGACGGGTCCTTCCACGGCCGCACGATGGGGGCGGCCGCCCTGACCACCGCCTCGACCCGATATCGGGCCGGTATCGGGCCGCTGATGCCCGGTGTGGCGGTGGCACCGTTCCCGGCGGCGTTCCGGCTCGGCCTGAGCGAGGAGGCCGCCGTCGACCACGCGCTGCACGGTCTCGATCATGTTCTGGCCACCGTGACCGCGCCCGCCGAGACCGCCGCGTTGCTCGTCGAACCCGTGCTCGGCGAGGGGGGTTATGTGCCCGCACCGCCGGGATTCCTCGCCGGACTGCGTGAACGGGCCGATCGCCACGGCATGCTGCTGATCCTCGACGAGGTGCAGACCGGGTTCGGCCGCACCGGGAAATTCTGGGCGCATCAGCACGAACCGGATGCGCGCGCCGACATCCTGGTCACCGCCAAGGGTTTGGCGAGCGGGTTCCCGCTCTCGGCCATCGCCGCGTCCACCGAGCTGATGCGCCGGGCCTGGCCGTCCTCGCAGGGCGGAACCTATGGCGGCAATGCCGTGGCCTGCGCGGCCGCCCTGGCGACCTTGGCGGTGATCCGGGACGAGCAGCTGGTCGAGAACGCCGCGGTCCAGGGTGAACGACTGCTCGCCGCGATTCGCCCCGACGCGCTGGCCGTTCCCGGTATCGCGGACGTCCGTGGGCTCGGCCTGATGATCGGCATCGAGTTCTGCACGCCCGAGGGCACACCGGATCCCGACACCGCCAAACGCGCGCAGCAGGCCGCTGCGGCGCTGGGGCTGTTGCTGCTGACCTGTGGACCCTACGGAAATGTCGTCCGGATGATCCCGGCGCTGGTGGTGACGGCCGACCAGATCGACACCGCGGTCGCGCTGTGGTCGAAGGCCGTCGGCCTCGCGACCGGTGACGGCGCAGAAAGGAACGGGACCAACCATGTCGAAATCCGTTGAGATCAGCTGGGACGCAGCCGAGATCGCTCGCGACCCCGCGGTGTGGTCGCTGCGACTGCCCGGCGACGACCGCGACACCCTCGCCGCGACCGACGACGACGCGGGCAAGGTGCGGACCGCCGTGCACGCCTTCGTCGACGGCGCTGTCGAACGGGTGGGGTTCGCCCACGTCGCCGACTTCGTCGATCCCGCCGCCTCGGAAGACGACATCACCCGCACGCTGCTGTTCGTGCTCGACGGGATCGGCGTGGTCGTTCCGCAGAACGGCGCGGGCGACCTGCGCCAGGTCCTGCGAGATCGCGAGGGAGACGGCGCCACCGCACTCGGATTCCATTGCGACACCTGCGATCTGCTGGTCCTGGTGTGTCTGCAACCGGCGGCGGACGGGCAGGGATTCACTCGGCTCGCCGGCGCCCGCCGGGTCAACGACATCCTGGAAGCCGAAGACCGCGAGACCCTTTCGCTGCTGCGTGGTGACTGGACCTACGACCGCACCGGCCGTGCCGGACCGCAGATCGTGGTGTCGCCCATCCTGTTCACCCAGCCCGACGGCACCATCGGCTGCTACTACCAGACCCGAACCGTGCGTGCCTCGCTGAATGCGGACGACCCCGCCGACGCACCCCGGCTCGCCGCGCTCGACGTACTCGACGAGGTGCTGCACCGCCCCGGCGTCGGCTTCGATCTGATGCTGGCCGCGGGCGATCTGCTGATCATCCGCAACAGCCGGGCACTACACGGTCGATCGCCCTACATCGACCAACCGGGACCGAAAGCGCGCCGCGTGCTGCGGCTGTGGGTGGACAAGGAGAACCGATGAGCACCGAAGATCGCATCGCCCTGGTCACCGGTGGGGGTAGTGGGCTGGGCCGCGCGGCGGCCCTCGCGCTGCTCGAGCAGGGCTGGGCGGTGGCGCTGACCGGCCGTCGCGAAATGCTGCTGAAGGAGACCGCCGACCTCGCGAACGTCCCCGCGAGCCGAGTCCTGGTGGCACCCGCCGACATCACCGATCCCACCGCGGTCGCCGACCTGTTCACCGGAGTACAGCGGTATTTCGGCCGCCTGGATCTGCTGTTCAACAACGCCGGGGCGGCGGTACCGCGCTGTCCCATCGAGGACATCCGAGTCGAGGACTGGAATCGCGCACTCGACACTCTCGTCACCGGGGCGTTCCTGTGCGCGCAGCAGGCCTTCCGCGTGATGCGTGCCCAGTCGCCCGGTGGTGGCCGGATCATCAATATGGGCGCGCCGTCCGCGCACGCGCCCAGACCCAATGCCATCGCCTACACGACGGCCAAACACGCGCTGCTCGGCCTGACCCGGGCGCTGTCACTGGACGGGCGCGCGCACGGAATCGCCTGCGGGCAAATAGATGTCGGCAATGTGACGCCGCCCGACGGCAGTGGGCAACCCGCGGCGCGGCAGGCCGACGGCACACTGGCGGTCGAACAGACCATCCCGGCCGAGCGGTTCACCGAGGCGCTGGTGCTGATGGCCTCGATGCCGCTGGACACGAATATCCAATTTCTCGGCGTCTTCCCGACGACGATGCCGTTCGTGGGCAGGGGCTGAGACCATGGGCAGTGCGGGCATTCCGCTGGAACGCCGGATCGAGATCCTGTGCGAGGGCGACTCGCAGGCCAGGGCCGCGCTGCGCGACCCAGAACTCTCGGCGAAGCTTCGACAACCCGCACTGCCGTTGGCTCATCTCGCCGAGACGGTGATGACCGGCTACGGTGATCGGCCCGCCGTCGGGCAGCGGGTCACCGAACTCGTTGTCGACAGTGAGACAGGCTGTCGAACAACACGATTGCGGCCGGAGTTCCACACCATCACCTATCGTGAGCTGTGGGATCGCGTCGGCGCGGTCGCGGCGTCCTGGTGGGGCTTCGGGTTGCGACCCGGTGACTTCGTGGCGATCCTCGGGGTCACCGGTGGCGACTACGCGACGCTCGATCTCGCGTGCGTGCATCTGGGCGCGGTGGCAGTTCCGCTGCAGGCCAACGCATCCGGTGGCGAACTGACAACGATCCTGACCGAGACCGCGCCGCGCGTCCTCGCGGTAGGAGTGGAGTTCCTCGACCGGGCAGTGGGAAGTATTCCGGCACAGCGGTTTCCACGGGCTCTGATCATCTTCGATGTGAACCTCGGAGACGACGAGCACGCCCGCATTCTCGCCGACGCTCGACGCCGACTGCCCCTTGTCGCCGTGCGCACGCTCGACGAGATCGTCAGCGACGGCCGTGCCGAGCCGCCGGCTCCGTTGTTCGCCGATGACGCCGACTCGATGAGCCTGCTCATCTACACCTCGGGCAGCACCGGAACGCCCAAAGGCGCGATCTACACCCAGCGGCTGGTCACCAGGATGTGGCTCAACGCCAGTCCGGTGCCCGCCCTCACCCTGGCGTATATGCCGATGAGCCATGTGGCGGCGCGGCTTTCGCTCTACGGCACGTTCGGTCGTGGCGGCACCACCTATTTCACGGGGCGTCCCGATCGTTCGACTCTGCTCGACGACCTCGCGCTGGTGCGGCCCACGGAGATCGCTTTCGCGCCGAGGGTCTGTGAGCTGCTGCTGCACCGGTTCCGGGACGACGTGGACCGGCGCCGAGCAGCGGGCGCGGACCCGGACCTCGCGCGCGAGGCCGCCCTCGACACCCTGCGCCGCGAGGTGCTCGGCGGACGCGCGGTGTACGCCATCTTCGGTAGCGCCCCGATGGCCGCCGACGCGAAACTGTTCGCCGAGGCACTGCTCGGCTTCGCACTGCACGACGGGTACGGCGCCACCGAAGCACTCGACATCCTGCTCGACCATCGCATCCAGCGTCCGCCGGTGACCGACTACAAGCTGCTCGACGTGCCCGAGCTGGGCTACTTCACCACCGACCGACCACATCCGCGCGGTGAACTGCTGGTGCGCGTATCCACCGCGATCCCGGGTTACTACCGCCGGCCCGAGCTGTCCGCGGCGATCTTCGACGCCGAGGGCTACTACCGCACCGGCGATGTCATGACCGAGATCGCACCCGACCACCTCGTCTATCTCGACCGGCGCAACAACGTGCTCAAGCTGTCCAACGGCGAGTTCGTGACGGTAGCCCGGCTGGAGGCCGTCTATGGGACCAGCCCGCTGATCCGGCAGATCTTCGTCTACGGCTCCAGCGAGCGCGCCTACCTGCTCGCGGTGATCGTGCCGACCGACGAAGCACTGGCCGCCGGGTCACTGGACTCGGCGCTCACGGCGGCCCTGCGCGAGGTTGCGTCGGAGACGGGGCTGGCCGCCCACGAGATCCCGCGCGACTTCCTCGTCGAAACAGCACCTTTCACCGCCGACAACGGTCTGCTGTCCGGCCTGGGTAAGCTGCTTCGCCCGAAGGTGCGGGAGCGCTACGAGGCGAGGTTGGAGGGGATCTATCGTGATCACGCCGACGACCGGGCGGCCGAACTGCGTGAACTGCGGGCGCGCGCGGCCGAGCTTCCGTTGCTCGATGTCGTCGTGCGGGCTGCCAGGGCGGTCGTCGGCGGTGCCGAGAAGGATCTGCCCGTCGGCGCGAGTTTCACCGATCTGGGCGGTGATTCGCTGGCTGTCGTGACGTATTCGAGCCTGCTGAGCGAACTGCTCGACGTGGAGTTGCCCGCCGGGCTGCTCACCGGTCCGGGCACGGACTTCGCCGCGATCGCGGAATACGTTCGGCGACAACGACAGCCGGAGTTCGCGCGCCCGAGCTTCGCTGCCGTCCACGGGGACGACACCGTCCAGGTGCGTGCCGAGGACTTGACGCTGGAGGCGTTCCTCGACCCCGCGACCGTCGCGCGGGCGCACACGCTACCTTGGGTCGCCGAGGTCGCCGGCACCGTCCTGCTGACCGGTGCGACCGGCTATATCGGGCGCTTCCTGTGTCTGGAATGGCTGCGCCGGCTGGCCGATATCGGTGGCACGCTGATCTGTCTGGTGCGTGGTGCGGACCCGGCGGCGGCGCGATGCAGGCTCGACGACGTCTTCGACAGCGACGCCGATCTGCGTGCGGAGTTCCGGGCGCTGGCGGCCCGGCATCTCGAGATCGTTGTCGGCGATATCGCGCAACCCGCTCTCGGCGTGGGCCGTTCGGAGTGGGAGCGGCTGGCTGCGCGGGTCGACCATGTCGTGCATGCAGCAGCGCACGTCAATCATGTTCTCCCGTACCGGCATCTGTTCGACGCGAATGTGGTGGGGACCGCCGAGATCATCCGGCTGGCGTCGACCACCCGCGTCAAGTCGGTCGACTTCCTGTCCACGATCGCGGTCGCCGACTCCTCGGCACTCGACGAGGACGCTGACATCCGGGTCGCCGCACCCGGTCGCCGCATCGACGACAGCTACGCCAATGGCTACGAGGCAGGAAAGTGGGCGGGGGAGATACTGCTGCGCACAGCCCATGACCGCTGCGGACTCCCGGTGACGGTGTTCCGCTCGAACATGGCCCTGGCACACCGCCGCTATACCGGTCAGCTCAATGTCGCGGATGCCTTCACCCGGCTGCTGGTGAGCCTGGGTGCCACCGGGGTCGCGCCGCGGTCGTTCGTCCGCGGCGGGCCTGTCCACGATCACTACGACGGGCTTCCGGTCGACTTCACCGCCGCGGCGATCACGGCGCTCGGGGGTGATCCCCGACCGGATCACCGGGTCTTCCATGTCGCCAATCCCCACGACGACGGCGTTTCGCTGGACCGGCTGGTGGACTGGCTGATCGAGGCAGGGCTGCCCGTGCGGCGGATCGACAGCTACCCGGAGTGGTTCGGCCGGTTCGAAGCGGCACTGACCCGTTTGCCCGAACCGCTCCGCCGTCGCTCGGTGCTCCCGCTGCTGCCGGCCTATCGGCAACCCGCCGAGCCACGAACAGCACTGCCCACCAAGCAGTTTCAGGAAGCACTGCGCGCCGTCGGCCTGGCCGTCCCGCATCTCGATCGCGCCCTCATCGGCAAGTATCTCGCCGACTTCCGGGCGCTGAACCTGCTGGGGGACAGCGTCTGAGCTACGTAGCGATGTCGCCGAACGGTGGGACGTGGTGTCCCCACCGCGTACATCCCCAGCCGAGGAACTGCGCTGCCGGACCGTAGCGCGGCGTCAGCTCGATCGTCTGGGTGAAGTCGAGGCGTGTGCTCGCGGCGAACGCCGTGGGCACACCGCCGATCGCGCCGGCCGCCAGCCGCATCGCCATACCGTGACTGACCAGCACCACATCAGTGCCCGCACCCGGCGTCAGGTACCGCGTGCGCAGGTCCTCGAGCACCGGCAGGAACCGGTCGAGCACGTCGGTGCCCGCTTCGCCGCCGGGAACCGCCAGGTCGAGTTCCCCACTGTGCCACCGTTGATAGGTCTGGTGGAATGCCTGGTGCGCGACGTCGGTGTCGACTCCCTCGAAGTTGCCGGCCTGCACCTCGTGCACACCGTCCAGCACAATCACCGGACCTCCGATGACCGACTCGATCTGCTCGGCGGTCTGGCGGGCCCGCAGCGCGGCCGAGCAGAACAGTCGCGGCGAACCGGCGACGGCAGCTCCGAATCGTGCGGCCTGCGCGGTGCCGCGTTCGGTGAGAGATGGGCCGGGAATACGAGTTTCGAGCCGCTTGCCGACATTGCCGTGCGACTCGCCATGGCGCACCATGACCAGCTTTCCCGTCGAATTCTGTGCTCCGTTGTCCATGCCTCCATGTTCCGGCACACGGGGTGCCGACCGGAGCTGTTGGGTCAACCAGGCTGCTCGCCGACGACCAGAGGTAGCGCGGGGTCGGCGGTCCATGCGGTCAGGGATCCGTCGTAGACAGCGACATCGTCGCGCCCGACCAGTGCCAACGCGTGGGCGACCCCGGTTGCCGCGACGCCTCCGCCGCAGTAGGTCACGGGTGTGATCGCTGGATCGAGCAGACCCGCGGCAGCGAACAAGGCCCGCAGTTCCTCGAGGGGGCGTAGTGCGCCGGTCTCCGGGTCGCGGATCTGGTCGATCGGCAGGTTGATGCTTCCAGGGATGTGGCCGGGTCGGGCGAAAACGTCTGTCTCGCCACGATAGGTCGCGGCGTCCAGGACGCCCACGAGCAGGAACTTGTCATCGGCTGTCGCCGCCTCGACCTCGTCGGTGGATCGGATGAGGCCAGGGCGGCGGCGGGCGGTGAAGGTGGCCGGTGTGGGTGTCACCGGGGAGCCCGAAACCTCGGCGCCCGCCGCCCGCCATGCGGGAAGGCCGCCGTCGAGGACCGCGACGTCGTCGAAACCCTCCAAACGCAACTGCCACCAGAAGCGAGTGGCCCAGATTCCGTCGTGCTGGTCGTAGACGACGACGCGTACCCCGTCGCCGATGCCGATCGCGCCGGCGGCCGCGGCGAAGCGCTCCGATTCCGGTGCGGTGCACGGTTGATCGGACGCCGGATCGGCGAAGTCGGTGAGTAGGTCGGCGAACACCGCGCCCGGGACATGGGCTGCCGCGTACGAGGTGCGCCCCGACTCCAGGGTGAATGTCGCGTCGTCGAGCACAGTGAAGTCGGTGCTCGCGTCCACGACCAGCAGGTCGGGCTCGCCCCGGTGGTCACGGAGCCAGGAGACGGACACCGTGTCATGGACGGTCTGCCCCATGTGGACCTCCGATTGCACTGGTGGGCACTGGATTCCGAATCTAGCGAGCACCGCCGGGCTCGCACCAGACCACCGATCTGCGTGAGTGAAACCCGTGTCCTCTCGGGCCATCGAGTTGAACTCGTGGATACAGTTGCCTGGTCTTTCGAGATGACATAGATGAACTATCCCGTTACCGTTGAACATCGAGACTGTTCGACGAGACGAGGAGGCTACTCGCCCGGCTCCAGTCGCGCCGGGCCGTGGGCGTGCCCCGGTTCGAGGTCTGCGCCAAGGCCTCTCGGTGGCATCCATCCCATTGCGCGTACGATTACCATCACATTCGGTGTCATGGCAATGCTCGATCTTGTTCGGGTAATAGCGTGTGCGAGTCGATAATTCACGATGTGATCTGCAAGAGATAAGATCAACGTATTCATATGTTGAACATCACTCAGAATTGCGCTGTGTCGCTGGTACTTTGACAACCGGGGGGATTTTCGCGGCCTTCGACGGCATGGTCGTGGAAGCTCGGCTTGCTGCACCAGGGAGACTTCATGACCGATCATCCTGTGTCCCGTTCGGAAGGCCTGTCGGCCCCGAGCGTAATGAATGTTATGTCGGAACGTCAGAAGGTGTTGTCGATCAAAACACCTCGAAACTCGGGGTGCGTCGAGCCGGTGCGATGTGGTCACGCGGAATCGACGTGGTGTGAACGCCGAGACTCCCGGCTCACCGACAAGGTCGACTATCTGTCCGGCGTCGGTCGCGCCGAGGCCCGCCTCCGTTTCGGCGATGCCGACACCCTGTGCGGCGGCGTGCAGAACATGCTTTTCGTGCACTGCGGAGTTCTGGACCGGGAGACCATCGTCCGGCGGTCGGAAGTCGTGCTCGATGCCGAATCCGACGAGCCCGACCCGGGATGTCTGTGGCTGGCTCTGCTGGCCCTGGTCTACGCGGACCGATGTGCCGAGGCCGCGGCGTACTGCACCCGGCTGCTGTCCGACGGACGCGGCGAGATCTCGTTCCGCCTCTTCGAAGCGCTGACGCTCATTCGCGCCAGGATCGACGCGCAGTCCGGTCGCCCCGCCGCGGCGATCGCGGCGATGGAACCGCTGCTGCGTCGCGGTGTGTCACCCGCACTGCGTGGCATGGCGCTGGCCTGGCTCGTCGAGGCGCTGGTTCAGGTCGGCGATCTGAGCAGTGCCCGGTGTCTGTTCGAGGACCGGATGAGCGCGGTGGACGCGATGCCCGACCACGCGCACGTGCTCGCCGCCCGAGGTGCGCTGCATCGCGCCGAAGGCGACCTCGAGCGCAGCCTGGCGGACTACCTGGCCTGCGGAAAGGTGTTGACCGCACTGAATGTGGCCAATCCGGCGATCGTTCCGTGGCGTTCCCGCGCCGCGCTGGTGGCGGCCGCGCTCGGCCGCTGCGATCTCGCGGCGGCACTGGCCGACGACGAGCTGGCCGCAGCCCGGCGCTGGGGTTCACCGGGGGCGGTGGGACGGGCCCTGCACGCGGTCGGCATGGCGCGGCGCGACAGTCGGTCGGTGGGCGCGCTCGAACGTGCCGTAGAGCTGCTCGAACTCGCTGAAGCACGCTACGAGCTGATGGGCGCACTGTGTGATCTGGGGCAGTTGCACGCGGTCGAGGGTGATGTGGAGCGGTCGCGGTGGGCTGTCACGGCGGCCACCGAGCTCGCGGCCGCTGCCGGTAGCGGCCCTGTACTGCAGCGCGCGGGCTCGGTCCTCGGCGCCTTGGATACGCAGCATCGCGAGACCGGCTTGACCAGACAGGAGCGCAAGATCGCCGGCCTCGCGGTGCGGGGGCTCAGCAACAAGGAAATCGCCGAGCAGTTGTTCCTGACGGTGCGCACCGTCGAGTTCCACCTGTCCAATGTGTACCGGAAACTCGGTATCGCGGGTCGGCGTCAACTGGCCGGGGTAATGAATGCGCGGGAGTGCGCGTGAGGTAGTTTCCGGTAGTCGAATTACTCGGACGGCAGTCGTGTTCCACACGACTGCCGTCTTTTGTGCGTGTGCCTCGGTTCCGAAGGCGTTGCCCTGGTGATGATCCTGTGGTTTCCCCGGGGAGAACCTACGGGTCGACCGTAGAGTCGTTCCGCAGCCCTTGAATCGTCGCCGAATTCTGTGCGAGATTTTCGGTGATCGGTGAGCAGCGTTGTCGCCGAATAATTCTCGAACTTCTTCGATACCGCTTCGGTATTCACGATATTCGGCGAGAGGAATCGACCATGTCTACCAACCCGTCCCGTGAGGAACTCGTCGAGCGTGCCACCAAGCTGGCGCCGCTATTGCGTTCGCGGGCTCGCTGGATCGACGAGAACCGCCGCCTGCCCGACGATGTCATCGACGCGATCGAGGAATCCTCGCTGCTGAACATGCAGGTTCCCGCGCAGTACGGCGGCTACGAATCCAACACCCGGGATTTCGTGGACGTGCTCGCCGAGGTCGCCCGTGGCAACACCTCGGTGGCCTTCTGCCTGTCGATCTACGCCTCGCTCACCTGGATGTCGGCGCTGTGGCCCGACGCCGCACTCGACGAGGTCTTCGCGACACCGAACGTACGGATCTCGGGCACCACCGCGCCCACCGGTACCGCGACGAAGGTCGACGGCGGGTGGGTACTGAACGGCACGTGGCGCTTCAACAGCGGTGTGCTGCACGCACACTGGAAGGTCACCGTGGCGCTGCCGACCGAGCCCGGCGCCGAGCCGGTGCCGATCTTCGCCCTGGTGCCCACGGCTGATCTGCGCATCGTCGACGACTGGTACACCTCCGGGCTGGAAGGCTCCGGCAGCGTCTCGACAATCGCCGAGAACGTGTTCGTGCCCGAGTACCGGGTGATCACCGGCGAGGACTTCTACCAGAATCGGTCCAAGTCTGCGGTGAACGTGCTCAAGCCGCAGTACGCGGCGCCGGTGCTGGTGCCGGTCACCGCGATCCAGACCGGTCAGCTGGTCGGTGCGGCGCGGGCGGCGCTGGCGGCGTTCGTCGAACGGCTGCCCGGTCGGCCCATCACCTACACCGATTACGCCAGCCAGCTCGACGCCCCGGTCACCCATTTGCAGGTCGGCGAGGCGGCCCTGCTGATCGAGGACGCCGAGGCGCGGGCGCGGACCTACGCCGACGTGATCGATGCGAAGGCCGCGGCGAACGAGGCGTGGACCGAACAGGAACGGGTCTGGTCGCGGGTGCAGATCGGCTGGGTGGCCCACCAGGCCAAGCAGGCGGTGGAGATCCTGGCCCAGGCCAGTGGCGGTTCCTCGATCCAGCGCGACGTGCCGATCGCGCGGTTGCAGCGTGATATCCACGCGACCTCGCTGCACGCGATGATCACGCCCAGCGTGAACATCGAGCTGTACGGCCGTTCGCTGGTCGGCCTGCCGCCCAACACCGTCTACCTGTGACCGTGACGAAGCGACAGGGAGCAGCGACCATGCGCAAGGTACTCATCGCCAATCGGGGCGAGATCGCGGTCCGCGTCGTGCGTGCGTGCCGCGACGAAGGATTGGCCGCGGTCGCGGTCTACGCCGAACCCGATCGGGACGCACCCCATGTGCGGCTGGCCGACGAGGCGTACGCGCTGGGCGGGGACACGCCGGCGACGAGTTACCTCGACGCCGCGAAACTGCTGCGCGCGGCAGCCGCCGCCGGTGCGGACGCGGTTCACCCCGGCTACGGATTCCTTTCCGAAGACGCCGATTTCGCGCAGGCGGTGCTCGACGCCGGTCTCACCTGGATCGGCCCGCCGCCCGCGGCAATCCGTGCGCTCGGCGACAAGGTGTCGGCCCGGCGCATCGCCGAGGCGGTCGGCGCGCCGCTCGTGCCGGGCACGCGGGACCCCATAGCCGGCGCTGCCGAGGCGGTCGACTTCGCCGACCGGCACGGACTGCCGATCGCGATCAAAGCCGCCCACGGTGGCGGAGGTCGCGGGTTACGGGTGGTGCGCGAGCGCGCCGAGATCGCCGAGCTGTTCGACGCGGCCGTGCGCGAGGCTACCGCCGCCTTCGGGCGCGGGGAGTGCTTCGTGGAGCGCTACCTCGAGCAGCCGCGACACGTGGAAACCCAGTGCCTCGCCGATGTCTTCGGTCATGTGGTGGTGGTGTCGACGAGGGACTGCTCGTTGCAGCGCCGCCACCAGAAGCTGGTGGAGGAGGCGCCCGCACCGTTTCTCACCGACGCCCAACGCGACGAGCTGTACCGGGCGTCGAAGGCGATCCTGTCCCAGGCGGGGTACGTGGGCGCGGGCACCTGCGAATTCCTGATCGGGCGAGACGGGACGCTGTCGTTCCTGGAGGTGAACACCCGGCTGCAGGTCGAACATCCCGTGAGCGAGGAAGTGACCGGGATCGACCTGGTCCGGGAGATGTTCCGGATCGCCCGCGGTGAACCCCTCGGCTACGACGACCCGCCCGCGCGCGGGCACGCGCTGGAATTCCGCATCAACGCCGAGGACCCGGGGCGTGGCTTCCTCCCCGCGCCGGGCACGGTGACGAAGTTCGCCGCGCCCTCGGGTCCGGGGGTGCGGGTCGACACCGGCGTGGAGCAGGGATCGGTGATCGGCCCGGCCTGGGACTCGTTGCTGGCCAAAGTGATCGTCACCGGCGCCGATCGCGATCAAGCGCTGGCGCGGTCGCGCCGGGTGCTCGCCGAGCTCACCGTGGACGGCGTCGCGACGACGCTGCCGTTCCACCGCGCGGTGCTCGACGACCCGGCCTTCACCGGCGTGCCGTTCACGGTGCACACCCGCTGGATCGAGACCGACTTCGACAATCGCATCGCCGCGCAGGACATCGCGGGGGAGACGACAGTCGAACCCGAGCGGGAAACGATGGTCGTGGAGATCAGCGGCCGACGGCTCGAGGTCTCGCTGCCCGCCCCCGACCGCATCGGCATCGCGTCGCCACGCCGTAGCGCTCGCACCGCACGCGGTGGACGCGGCGCTTCCGCCTCCGACGCGCTGGTCGCGCCGATGCAGGGAACCGTCGTGAAAATCGCTGTGACGGAAGGGCAATGGGTCGATTCCGGCGACCTCGTCGCCGTTCTCGAGGCCATGAAGATGGAACAGCCGCTCACCGCGCACCGGGCGGGCATCGTGCGCGAACTGACCGCCACCGTCGGCACGACGGTGAGCTCCGGCACCACAGTGTGCCGCCTCGACGACTCCGGAAGTCATGCGGCATGAACGGAATTCAGGAGGTAACCATGGACGCTGCCGTCATCGTGGCAGGCGCGGGACCGACCGGGCTGACACTGGCCGGGGAACTGCGGCTGGCGGGCGTCGACGTGATCGTCGTCGACCGGCTGCCCGCTCGCACCGGGGAATCGCGTGGCATCGGGTTGACCCTGCGCACCACCGAAGTGCTCGACCAGCGTGGACTGCTCGGCCGCTTCGGTGCGGTGGAGACCGGTTCGGCGGGGCATTTCGGCGGGATTCCGCTCGACCTCACGGTCCTCGGCGCACCGCTGGAAGCGCCACGCGTGGTGCCCCAGTCGACGACCGAAGCGGTGTTGGAGGGCTGGGCGCGTGAGCTGGGCGCCGACATCCGGCGCGGACACGAAGTGGTCGGGCTCGACAGCGACGCCGACGGCGTCACCGTGCACTTCGCGGAGCACGCGCCGTTGCGCGCCGGCTATCTCGTCGGCGCCGACGGTGGCCGCAGTGTGGTGCGCAAGGCCGCCGGGTTCGACTTCCCCGGCACCCCGGCCACCACCGAACTGCTGCTCGCCGATGTCCGCGGGGTGGAGATCGCGCCGCGGATGATCGGCCAGCAGGTATCCGGCGGCATGGTGATGAGCGCCCCGCTGCCCGGGGGCGCCTATCGGATCATCGTCGGCGAACGCGGCGCCGCACCCCGGCGTCGCACCGGCCCACCGGATTTCGCCGAGGTCGCCGACGTCTGGAAGCGGCTGACCGATGTCGACATCTCGCACGCGGAACCGGTCTGGGTGAGCGCCTTCGGTGACGCCGCGCGTCTGGTCACCGAGTACCGGCGGGGGCGGGTGCTGCTCGCGGGCGACGCGGCGCACGTCCATCTGCCCGCGGGCGGGCAGGGCATGAACACCGGCATCCAGGACGCGGTGAACCTCGGCTGGAAGCTCGCCGCGGTGAGCCGCGGCAGGGCACCGGCCACCCTGCTCGACACCTACCACGGGGAACGTCACCCGGTCGGGCAGCGGCTGCTGGCCAACACCAAGGCGCAGAGCCTGTTCATCCTCGGTGGCGAGGAGGTCGGGCCACTGCGTGAGGTGCTGCGCGAACTCGTCGCCTATCCGGAGGTGGAACGGCACCTCGCGGCCAGGGTCACCGGACTCGACATCCGCTACGACGTGGGCGGCGGGTCCCACCCGCTGCTGGGCGCCCGGCTGCCACGGCGCCGGCTCGCGCGCGGCGCGCACGCCACCGACACCGCCGCCCTGCTGCGGCCGGGCCGGGGCGTTCTGCTCGACCTCACCGACAACCCGGCGCTGCGCCACCGGGCCCAGCCGTGGACCGACCGCATCGACGTGGTCACCGCGACCGCGACCGAACCGATCGACGCCGACGCGCGCACCACCGCGCTGCTGGTGCGGCCCGACGGCCATGTGGCCTGGGTCGCCCCCGGCACGCACAACGCCCTGCCGACCGTCCTGGACCGCTGGTTCGGGCCGGCCCGATGAACATCCGAGAGAAGGGGAAGTCAATGTTCAGCACACTGATCGTGGCCCGCATGGACCTCGCGTCCGCGGGCGATGTCGCCGGACTGTTCCGGGAATTCGACACCACCGAGCTGCCACACCGGATGGGCACGCGCCGCCGCCAGCTCTTCCACTACCGCGGCCTGTACTTCCACCTGCAGGACTTCGACGAGGACAACGGCGGCGAACGGATCGAGGACGCCAAGACCGACGACCGCTTCGTGCGGATCAGCCAGGATCTCAAGCCGTTCATCGAGGCCTACGACCCGAAGACCTGGCGCTCACCGGCGGACGCGATGGCGCACCGCTTCTACGACTGGAACGCGCGATGAGCGCGCCCGAACGTCGCGTGGTGATCACCGGCGTCGGGGTGTCCGCCCCCGGCGGGGTGGGAACGAAGAGCTTCTGGGACCTGATCTCCAACGGCCGCACCGCGACCGGACGGATCTCGCTGTTCGATCCGGCGCCGTTCCGGTCCCAGGTGGCCGCCGAGATCGACTTCGACCCCGAATTACACGGCCTGACCCCGCAGGAGATCCGGCGGATGGACCGGGCGGCGCAGCTGGCGGTGGTCAGTGCCCGCGAGGCGGTCGCCGACAGCGGGCTCGAGTTCGACAATATCGACCCGTTCCGGACCGGTGTCACCATCGGCAGCGCGGTGGGCGCCACGATGGGCCTCGATGAGGAGTACCGCACCGTCAGTGATGGTGGGCGGCTGGAACTGGTCGATCACAACTACGCGGTGCCGCACCTCTACAACTACTTCGTCCCGAGTTCGTTCGCGACCGAAGTAGCTTGGGCGGTCGGCGCGCAAGGACCGTCGACCGTGGTGTCCACCGGGTGCACTTCCGGTCTGGACGCGGTCGGCTACGCCGCGGAAGTGCTGCGCGAAGGTGGCGCGGACGTGATGATCGCGGGCGCTACCGACGCCCCGATCAGCCCGATCACGGTGGCCTGCTTCGACGCGATCAAGGCCACCACCCCGCGCAACGACGATCCCGCGCACGCCTCGCGGCCCTTCGACGCCAGCCGCAACGGCTTCGTCCTCGGCGAGGGCGCGGCGGTGTTCGTGCTCGAGGAACTGGAGAGCGCGCGCAAACGCGGCGCGACGATCTACGCCGAGCTGGCCGGACACGCCACCCGTTCCAATGCCTTCCACATGACCGGTCTGCGCCCGGACGGCAAGGAGATGGCCGAGGCG
The DNA here is from genome assembly GCF_053608345.1 of Nocardia sp. NPDC055050. Classification (NCBI taxonomy): domain Bacteria; kingdom Bacillati; phylum Actinomycetota; class Actinomycetes; order Mycobacteriales; family Nocardiaceae; genus Nocardia; species Nocardia sp. NPDC055050. The sequence goes on along the minus strand of NZ_JBSGVG010000008.1, from coordinate 60,435 downwards.
ATCCGCACCGCACTCGGCCAGGCGCGGATCGACGGCACCGAGATCGACTACATCAACGCGCACGGTTCCGGCACCAAACAGAACGACCGGCACGAGACCGCCGCGGTCAAGCGCGTTCTCGGCGATCACGCCTACCGCACGCCGATGAGCTCGATCAAGTCGATGGTCGGGCATTCGCTCGGCGCGATCGGGTCTATCGAGATCGCGGCGTCGGTGCTGGCGTTGGTCAACAACGTGGTGCCGCCCACGGCCAACCTGCACAATCCCGACCCCGAATGCGATCTGGACTATGTGCCGTTGACCGCGCGCGACCACAAGGTCGACGTGGTGCTGTCGGTGGGCAGCGGGTTCGGTGGGTTCCAGAGCGCGGTCGTGCTCGCCGATCCTTTCCGGAGCCGACGATGAGCGCCGCGGTGGTGACCGGGCTCGGCGTCGCCGCGCCGACCGGTCTCGGGTTGGAAGAGTACTGGCGCACCACGCTGGCCGGGCGCACCGGGATCCGCCGGGTCACCCGGTTCGACCCCGCGTCCTATCCCGCGCAATTGGCCGGGGAGATCACCGGATTCGAGGCCGAGGAGCACCTGCCGGGCCGGCTGTTGCCGCAGACCGACCGGATGACGCGGCTGGCTCTGGTGAGCGCGGACTGGGCCTTCGCCGACGCCGGCGTGCGACCCGACGAGCTGCCCGATTACGCCGCGGGCGTGATCACCGCCAGCAGTTCGGGTGGCTTCGAGTTCGGGCAGAACGAACTGCGCGCACTGTGGAGCAAGGGCGGCGAGTACGTGAGCGCCTATCAGTCCTTCGCCTGGTTCTACGCGGTCAACAGCGGACAGATCTCCATCCGCAACGGGCTGCGCGGTCCGAGCAGCGTGGTGGTCAGCGACCAGGCCGGTGGGCTGGACGCGGTCGCCCAGGCGCGCAGACAGATTCGGCGCGGCACCACGCTGGTGGTGACGGGCGCGATCGACGCCTCGATCTGCCCCTGGGGGTGGGTGGCACAGCTGGCGGGCGGCGGACTGAGCACCGTCACCGACCCGGACCGCGCCTACCTGCCGTTCGACGCGCAGGCGGACGGCTACGTCCCGGGTGAGGGCGGCGCGCTGCTGGTCCTCGAGGACGCCGAGCACGCCAGACAACGCGATGCGCCCCAGATATACGGCGAGATCGCCGGGCACGCGGCCACCGTCGACCCGCGCCCCGACGGTCCGGGCGAGCCGGGGCTGCGCAGGGCGATCGAACTCGCCCTCGGCGACGCGGGGGTGACTCCCGCCGAGATCGACGTCGTCTTCGCCGATGCCGCAGGCATCGCCGAACTCGACCGGATCGAGGTCGACGCCCTGGTCGCGGTGTTCGGTGCGCGTGGCGTGCCGGTAACAGCACCGAAAACCATGACCGGACGGCTCTATTCGGGCGCGGCACCGCTGGACCTGGCCGCCGCCTTCCTGTCCATCCGCGACGGGGTGATCCCGCCGACCATCGGCACCGATCTTGCCGCGGACTACCAGCTCGACCTGGTCACCGAGGTCAGGCCCGCACCCGTGCGGACCGCGCTCGTGCTCGCCCGCGGTGCGGGTGGGTTCAACTCCGCCATGGTCGTGCGCGGCCCCGAACACCTTCGCCCCTGAGGAAAGGAAAGCCCGTGTCGACATCGTTCACACTCGACGATCTGCGCCGCATCCTACGAGAAGGCAGCGGCGACAGCCCCGGCCTCGACGGCGAATTCGCCGACATCGAGTTCGAAGACCTCGGCTACGAGTCGCTGGCGCTGCTCGAGACCACCGGCCGGATCAAACGCGAATTCGGCGTCACCCTCGACGACGACGCCGTCGTCGCCGTGACCACGCCGCGCGCGCTGGTCGACCTGGTCAACGAACAGCTGCTCGAAGCGCCCCAGCCCAGCTGAGCGCGACACCGATTGCCCGACAGGAGAACAGATATGACCAACGACGACAAGGTGGCTCTGGTCACCGGCGCCACCAGCGGCATCGGCCTCGCCTCGGTCCGTCAACTGGCGGGGCAGGGACACCGGGTGTTCCTGTGCGCACGCAACAAGGAAGCCGTCGCCGACACCGTCGCGCAATTGCGGGGCGAGGGCTTCGACGTGGACGGCACCACCGCCGATGTCCGTGCGGCCGAGGACATCTCGGCGTTCGTACGGGCCGCGGTCGACCGGTACGGCCCGGTGGACGTGTTGGTCAACAACGCGGGCCGCTCCGGCGGCGGCGTCACCGCCGACCTCACCGAGGAACTGTGGTCCGACGTGATCGCGACCAACCTCAACAGCGTGTTCCTGGCCAGCCGCGAGGTACTCACCACCGGCGGCATGCGAGAAAAACAGCGCGGCCGCATCATCAACATCGCCTCGACGGCGGGCAAGCAGGGCGTGGTGCTCGGGGCGCCGTACTCGGCGTCCAAGCACGGCGTCGTCGGGTTCACCAAGGCGCTCGGCAACGAGCTGGCCCCGACCGGGATCACGGTCAACGCCGTGTGCCCCGGCTACGTGGAAACGCCGATGGCGCAACGTGTTCGGTCCGGCTACGCCGCGGCCTACGACACCACCGAGGACGCGATCCTCACCAAGTTCCAGGCCAAGATCCCGCTCGGCCGTTACTCCACCCCCGAAGAGGTGGCCGGCCTGGTCGGCTACCTGGCGTCCGATCTGGCCGCCTCCATCACCGCGCAGGCGCTCAACGTCTGCGGCGGACTCGGCAACTTCTGATTCCGGCCGACGAGCACCAGGAGACTCCCATGACGACGCAGACCACCCGCGAGGTCGAGCACACGATCACCGTGGCGGCCCCGCCGACCGAGGTGTACCGCCTTCTGGCCGAAGTGGAGAACTGGCCCCGGCTGTTCCCACCCTCGGTGTATGTGACCCGCCTCGAACACGAGGGCAACGAGGAACGCATCCAGATCTGGGCGACCGCCAACGGTGAACCCAAGACCTGGATCTCGCGCCGCGTGCTCGAGCCCGAGCAACTGCGGATCACCTTCTGGCAGGAGGTGTCCGCGCCCCCGGTGGCCCAGATGAGCGGCACCTGGATCATCGAACCGCGCGAGGACGGCGGGACCGAGCTGCGGCTGCTGCACTCCTACCGAGCCATCGACGACGATCCGGACGGGCTGGCGTGGATCGAGAAGGCGGTCGACGACAACAGCCGTGCGGAACTGCCCGGTCTCAAGGCCGCGGTGGAGTCGGTGGTGCGCACCGCCGATCTGACCCTGTCGTTCGTCGACTCGGTCGAGATCGCCGGTGCGGCGGGCGATGTCTACGACTTCGTCAACGAGGCGAACCTGTGGACCGAGCGGCTGCCGCACGTGGCCTCGGTGCAGCTGACCGAGAACACCCCCGGTGTACAGGTACTGCGGATGGACACCCTGACCAAGGACGGCTCGAGTCACACCACCGAGTCGGTCCGGGTCTGCTTCCCGCAGCACCGGATCGCCTACAAGCAGACCACCCTGCCCGCTCTGATGGCCCTGCACACCGGCTACTGGGAGTTCCGGACCAACCCCGACGGCACGACCACCGCGTCCTCGCAGCACACGGTGATCATCGAGGCGTCGCGGATCACCGAGATCCTCGGCCCCGACGCCGGGGTGCCCGAGGCGCGGACCTTCCTGCGCGAGGCGCTCGGGGGCAACAGCCGGGCCACGCTGAACCACGCCAAGAACTATGCCGAAGCTCGTCGATGACACCGACGTCCTGATCGTCGGCGCGGGGCCGGTCGGGTTGCTGCTCGCGGGCGATCTGGCCGGTGCGGGCGTCCGCGTGACGGTGGTGGAACAGCGGATCACCCCCACCACCGAATCGCGGGCCTCCACCCTGCACGCCCGCACCATGGACGTGCTCGCCGAGCGGGGCGGGCTCGATCGGCTCGGGCCGCTGCCCGACGGCGGACCGGGACACTTCGGCGGACTGCGCCTGGATCTGACCGAAGCCGATCCGGCCCACCGGTTCTCGGGCCAGTGGAAGTGCCCGCAGGTCCGGCTGGAGGCGGTGCTGGGGGAACGAGCACTCGAGGCGGGCGCGGTGCTTCGGCGTGGGCACCGAGTCACCACCCTGACCGCGCGGGCGGGCGCTGTGCTGATCGACACCGTCACCCCCGACGGCGAACGGCACACCCACCGGGGCGCCTACCTCGTCGGCTGCGATGGGGAACGCGGCACCGTGCGTGAGCTGGCCGGCTTCGAACTGGCGGGTCTCGAGGCCGGGCGGGAGATGCTGCGAGCCGACGTGGCCGGAATAGATATCCCGGCCCGTCGATTCGAACGACTCCCGCACGGGCTCGCGGTGTCCTCGCGCTGGCCCGACGGCAGCACCAGGGTGATGGTGCACGTCTACGGCGCCGCACCCCGCGCCGGGGGCGGGGAACCGGAGTTCGCCGAGATCGCCGACGCCTGGGAACGGGTGACCGGCGAGTCGATCGGACACGGAACACCGTTGTGGCGCAACGCGTTCGACGACACCAGCCAACAGGTCACCCGGTACCGGCGCGGCCGGGTCCTGCTCGCCGGTGACGCGGCCCATCGGCAGATGCCGGTGGGCGGCCAAGCCCTCAATCTCGGCCTGCAGGACGCGGCCGACCTGTCGGGCCGGCTGATCGCCGCGATCACCGGCACCGCAGGCGAGGCCGAACTCGACGGCTATCACCGCACCCGCCACGCCGTCGGCGCGCGCACCCTGACCAATATCCGCGCCCAGACCTTGCTGCTGCTGGGCGGACCGGAGGTCGAACCCGCCAGGCAGCTGTTCGCCGAGCTCCTGCGGCTCGGCGATGTCCGATCCCATCTCGCCCGCATGATCAGCGGCCTGCCCGGTCCCGGCGACCCGGCGCCCGCACCACCCGATTCCAAGGAGACACCGATGAGCCTGACGAACAAGACCGCCCTGGTCACCGGATCCAGCCGCGGCATCGGCCGCGCGACCGCCCGCCAGCTCGCCGCCAAGGGCGCGCTGGTGGCCGTGCACTACGCGGACAACGAGGCCGCCGCCCGCGAGACCGTCGAGGTCATCGAGAACGACGGCGGCCGTGCGTTTCCCGTGCGTGCCGAGCTCGGCACGACAGGCGGCGTGCACGAGCTGTTCCTCGGTCTCGAACAGGGACTCAAGGAACGGACGGGGCAGACCACGCTCGACATCCTGGTCAACAACGCCGGTGTCACCACCCCGGCCGGCGTCGCCCCCGAGGACGTGACACCCGAGGACTTCGACCGGCTGTTCGCGGTCAATGTGCGCGCGCCGTTCTTCATCGTGCAGCGCGCTCTCGGCCTGCTGCCCGAAGGCGGGCGCATCATCAACATCTCCTCCGGACTCACCCGATTCGCCAGCCCCGACCAGGTGGCCTACTCGATGACAAAGGGTGCGGTGGAACAGATCACGCTGCACTTCGCCCGACACCTGGCACCGCGCGGGATCACCGTCAACAGCGTCGCGCCCGGCATCACCAACAACGGCAGCGCCGTGTTCGACATCCCGGAGGCAGTCGAGCAGATGGCGCAGTTCTCGGCGTTCAAGCGCGTCGGCGAGGCGGTCGACGTGGCCGATGTCGTCACCTTCCTCGCCACCGACGAAGCCCGCTGGATCACCGGCGCGTTCATCGACGCCACCGGCGGGACGCTACTCGGCTGACAGCACGGCCGCCGCCGACCACATCAGGAGATCCGATGACGACAGTGCAAGAACCCACCGGGTACACCCAACGGCTCGACGAACTCGACGCGCTCAAGCGCGCCGCACGTCTCGGCCCCGACCCGGCGGCCACCGAACGCCAGCACGCCAAGGGCAAACTCACTGCCCGCGAACGTATCGACCTGCTCCTCGACCCCGGTTCGTTCGTCGAGGTGGAGCCGCTGCGCAGACACCGGGCCACCGGCTTCGGACTGGAGGCGCGCAGACCCCACACCGACGGCGTGATCACCGGGTGGGGAACCGTCGACACGCGCACGGTCTTCGTCTACGCCAGCGACTTCCGGATCTTCGGCGGCGCACTCGGCGAGGCACACGCCCAGAAGATCCACAAGATCATGGACATGGCCGTCACGGCGGGTGCTCCACTGGTCTCGCTCAACGACGGTGCGGGCGCCCGCATCCAGGAGGGCGTGACGGCGCTGGCGGGCTACGGCGGGATCTTCCGCCGCAACACCAGGGCCTCGGGCGTCATCCCGCAGATCAGCGTGATGCTCGGGCCGTGCGCCGGCGGGGCGGCGTACTCGCCCGCGCTCACCGACTTCGTCTTCGTGGTGCGCGATATCGCGCAGATGTTCATCACCGGTCCCGATGTGGTGCGCACCGTGACCGGCGAGGTGGTGACCCACGACGAACTCGGCGGCGCCGACATCCACGCCTCGGTCTCGGGGGTGGCCCATTTCGTCTACGACGACGAGCAGTCGTGCCTGTCCGATGTTCGCGCGCTGCTGTCGATGCTGCCCGCCAACAATCGGGAGCTGCCGCCGGTGGCGTTCACCGCCGACCCCGCCGACCGGCAGACCACGGCACTGACCGACCTGGTGCCGCTGGACGGCAACCGCCCCTACGACATTCGCGAGGTGCTGGCCGAAATCGTCGACGACGGCGACTATTTCGAAGTACAGGCCACCTGGGCGACCAACCTGGTGTGCGCGCTGGCCCGGCTCGACGGCCATGTGGTCGGGGTGGTGGCCAGCCAACCGATGAGCCTGGCCGGGGTGCTCGACATCGACGCGAGTGAGAAGGGCGCGCGGTTCGTCCAGTTCTGCGACGCCTTCAACATTCCGTTGCTGACCCTGGTCGACGTGCCGGGGTTCCTGCCCGGCGTCGGACAGGAACACGCGGGCATCATCCGGCGCGGCGCGAAACTGCTCTACGCCTACTGCAACGCGACGGTGCCGCGAATCTCGTTGGTACTGCGCAAGTCCTACGGCGGCGCCTACATCGTGATGGACTCGCTGTCGATCGGCACCGATCTCGCGCTGGCCTGGCCGACCAACGAGATCGCCGTCATGGGCGCCGAGGCCGCGGCCGACGTGGTGTTCCGGCGCGAGATCGCCGCGTCGGAGGATCCCGCGGCCACCAGGGACCGCAAGATCGCCGAGTACCGCGAGGAACTCGTGCACCCCTACTACGCGGCCGAGCGCGGACTCATCGACGACGTGATCGATCCGCGCGACACCCGTGGCGTGCTGATCCGCGCCTTCGCCATGCTGGCGGGCAAGGACACCGATCTGCCCCGCCGCAAGCACGGGAATCCGCCGCAATGAGCGCCGAGGACCCGGTGCCCTTCCTTCGCGTCGAGAAGGGCAGCGCCGACCCGGACGAACTCGGCGCGCTGCTCGTGCTGCTGCTCGCCCGGCGACGGGCCGCCGCCGCGGCGCCGACCCCGACCAGGCCCGTCGCTCGCTGGCGGCGTCTGGAACGCCGCCCCGCCTTCACCGACCCCCGCGCGTGGACCGGATCCACCCGCTGACGAACGGAGCCACCATGGACGTCGGACTGCTCTTCGACCTGCGCAACCCCGCACAGTGGCAGCGCCCGTGGGCCGACCACTACGCCCGCACCCTCGAGTTCTGCGAGGAGGCCGACCTGCGCGGCGCGGGCGGAGTCTGGTTCACCGAGCACCACCTGTTCGAGGACGGCTATCTCCCGCAACCGCTCACCTTCGCCGCCGCGGCGGCCGCCAGAACCAAGCGGGTGCGCATCGGCACCGCCGTAGTACTGCCCGCCCTGCGCAAGCCGGCCCAGCTGGCCGAGGAGGCGGCACTGGTCGATCTGATCAGCGGCGGCCGTCTCGAACTCGGTCTCGGCGCCGGCTATCGCCTGCCCGAATATCAGCTCTTCGACACCGATTTCAGCCGCCGGTTCGCTCGTACCGGCGACAACATCGCCGAGATCCAGCGGTTGTGGGCCACCGGCGGGATCACGCCGGGGCCGATCCAGGATCCCGTGCCGCTGTGGGGCGGGTTCTACGGTCCGCGCGGCGCCCGCCTCGCCGGGCGCCTCGGCATCGGATTCCTGCACATCTCGCACCAGCTGTTCCCGCTGTACCGCGAGGGACTCATCGAGGGCGGTCACGATCCCGAGTCCGCGCGGGTCTCGGATCTGCTGCCGATCCTGCTGGCCGATGACCCCGAGGCCGCCTGGGCTCGGGTCGCACCGCACCTCGCGCACCAGATGAACTCCTACCGGCAGCTGTCGGTGGAGGGCACCGACGCGCCGGTGCCGCCCGCCCTCGAACTCGATCAGCTGCGCCAACGCCCCGAGGACGGATCCTTCGGTCTGCTCGAGATCCTCACCCCCGAACAGGCTGCCGTGCGGATCCACGAACGGGTGGCCGGTCTGCCGGTGCGGCACCTGATCTTCTGGGCCAGCATCGCCGGCATGCCCGACGACCTGGTCACCCGCCACATCGAGCTGGTGAGTGAACAGCTGCCACCGTTGCTGGACAAGCAGTTCCAGGTCACCACCGGCGGCCCGATCTCGGCGCGCAACGGCCATGGCTGACGTGCGACCAGCGGCGCCGACCTGGGATCGGCGCCGCTGGATACTGCTGCTGGTGCTGTCGGGCAACATGATCCTCGACGCCATCGAAGGCTCCATCCTGGTGCCCGCACTCGGCGTGCTCACCACCGAACTGAATCGGTCGATCGGGCAAACCCAATGGCTGCTCAGCGGTTTCGCGGCGGGGTTCGCCACGCTGCTGCTCGCCGGGCCCGCGTTGGCCGCCCGGTTCGGGCGCAGGCAGGTCTATCTCGTCGCCATGGCGCTGTTCGCTGTCGCCTCGGTGATCGGCGGGCTCACCGACGACCTGGCCCTGCTCGTCGCGACCCGCGTGGTGAAGGGCGCCGCCGCCGCGCTGACCGCACCCGCCGGGCTGGCGGTGATCGCCGCGGAGTTCCCCGCCGGTGCCCAGCAGCGCCGCGCGATCTCGGTGTACGCGGTCTTCGGCGCGGCCGGATTCACCACCGGTCTCCTGCTGTCGGGATGGCTCACCGCGCTGAACTGGCACCTGCTGTTCGTGTTCCCCGCACCGATCGCGCTCGCCCTGCTCGTCGCCGCGTGGCGGGTGATCCCTGACTCACCGGTGGCCGCCCCGCCGCAGCTGTCGAAATCGTTGTTGCGCAATGGTTCCTTACTGCGCTCCGCTCTCGGAGCAGGAGCCCTCAACGGCGGCTACCTCGCGCTGCTGGTGGTGATCGCGGTGCAACTGCACGAGTCGCTCGGTTGGGCGCCGTGGCAGATCGCCGTCGGACTGCTACCCGCGAGTCTGCCGCTGGCACTGTCGGTTCCGTTCGCGGGACGGTTCGTGGAGCGGTTCGGCACCGCGCGGCTGATCCTCGCCGGCGCGGTGGCGACGCTGGCCGGGCACCTGCTGCTGTTCGTCCGACCCGAGATCCACGACTACGGGACCGACGCACTACCGGTGCTGCTGCTGATCGAAGCGGGGTTCGTCCTGTCGTTCGCCGCGCTGAACATGCAGTCGACCGCTACCGTGCCCGCCGAATTCCGCCCGATCGCGGTGCCGCTGTATCAAACCGGTGTCCAGTTCGGCGCGGCGTTCGTGCTGCCGATCACCATCGGAGTGGCGGTGGCCTTCGATGCCTACCGTCCCGCGGCGGCGGTGATCGCGGTTGCTGGGCTGCTCGCGGTCCTCGCCGCGAGTAGCGAACTGCGCGCATCCGCGACACCCGCACCCGCGAAAGCTGTTCCATGACAGCCACACCCACCTCGAGGAGGTACCACTCATGACCGTCGACGTCTTCATCCGAGAACAGCCCGACCAGCTGGCGACAGGTCCCAGGACCCTGGCACTGTTCCCCGGGCAGGGCTCCCAGCGGCCCGGCATGGCCGCGTGGATCACCGACTACCCGGTGGCGGAGGAGGTCTTCCGCCGCGCCGACGACATTCTCGGCATCCCGCTGACCCAGCTGTGCGTCGACGGCACCGCCGAGCAGTTGCGCGCCACCGACGTGGCCCAGCCCGCGATCGTCGCCACCAGCCTGGCCCTCAGCGCGGTCCGTACACAGCGGGGACTGCCGCCCGCGGCGGTCGCCGGTCACAGCCTGGGGGAGTTCACCGCCCTGGCCGTCGCCGGAGTGTTCGACGAGGACACCGTCCTGCAACTGGTCCGCCGCCGGGGCGAGCTCATGGCCGAAGTCTCCCGCCGCTACGACGGCGCGATGAGCGCCGTCATCGGCCTACCCGCCGAGCAGGTCGACGCGCTATGCGCCCGCGTCACCTCGGGCGTCGTCGGCGTGGCCAACTACAACCAGCCGACCCAGACCGTGGTCTCCGGCGCCGCCACCGCCGTAGCCGACCTCGAGGACCTGGCCCGGTCCGCCGGCGCGGCGAAAGTGGTGCGGCTCAAGGTCGCCGGAGCCTTTCATTCGCCCCTGATGGCCGACATCGCCGCCGAATTCGGCGCCGAACTCGACCGCTACACCCTCGGCCCGCCGGTCGTTCCGGTGCTCAGCGCGGTCACGGCCGACTACGTCACCGACCCCACCGAGATCCGCGCCCTGCTGCGCGGCCAACTGCTGGCCCCGGTCCGCTGGGTGGAGACCGTCCAACGGGCCGCTGCCGACGGCTACGACGAACTGGTCGAACTGGGACCTGGCCAGGTACTGACCGGATTCTCCCGCCGCATCGCCCCCGACGTCAGCTCGACGGCGATCTCCACACCCGAAGAGCAGCGCTAGCCGCTGACCCACCAGACGTCACTGGTTCATGGGTTGACGCAAGCGGTGGCGCGCTCTCAGGATGATCGGGTCCGCTCTAGGTACGCCTGTCGTCCGACCGGGTCGAAAGCGCCGTAATCGGCACCACCGACGAATCGTTTGAGGTGCCACATGATCTGCGCGGGGATGATTTCCTCGAGCAGGCCGATCGGGGCGAGGTATCGGGGAACGGTCACCTCGCCTCGGCCGTGTTCCGCGCTGTCGACGATGGCAGCGGCGACGGTTTCGGGTGTGAGGGTGGGTTGAAGGCGAAGCAACACCCCGGCGGTCAGCTCTGTTCGGGTGGCGGCAGGCATGACGGTGGTCAGGGTGACGCCGGTTCCGGCGAGTTCTGCTCGGACGGCCCTGGAGAGGGCGACCACGCCGAATTTCGACGCGCAGTAGGTCGCGATACCCGGGGTGGTGACCTTGCCCGCCATCGAGGACACGTTCACGATGTGTCCTCGTCCGCGTCGGATCATGTCGGGTAGGACGAGGTGCGTTCCGGTCAGCACCGCTCCCAGGTTGATCGCCAGCTCACGCTGTAGCGCGGCGAGGTCGTGATCGACGAAACGGCCCATGAGCTGGATTCCGGCGTTGTTGACCAACATATCGATGGGCCCTCGCTCCGACGCTGCGCGAAGGAATTCCTGGAAGCTGGATTCGTCGGTGACGTCGAGAGGGTGCGCGTGGGCGCCGAGTGTCTCGGCGGTTTCCTGGGCGGCGGCGAGGTCGCGATCACCGATCCAGACCGTGGCTCCGCGACGGGTCAGTTCCGCGACAGTGGCGCGTCCGATGCCGCGGGCGCCACCGGTCACACAGACGTTGGCGCCGTCGAGCCCGATCACAGCGGGCTGCCCACGGGGTGCCGCAGGGCGAAATAGGCGATGAGACGGATCTCCTCGGCCCCAGTGAACAACAGTGCGCGGCCGAGGTATACGCCGGGCGTCAGTTCCACGATCTCGTCGCGCGTCTTGCGGATCGGGAAGGTGCGAACGCCGGGGTTCTTGTGGTGTGGCACGCCATAGTCCAAGGCGCGCACTGTGACTCGCGGCTCGATGAGACCCCGGTCGACGGAATGGTGGAAGTGGAACCCTTCGGCCTCGCCACCGACCATTCGGAGTCCGAGGTAGCCGAAGGTGACCAGGGGCATCGCCAGCAGCGCGATCGGGGACAGGCGATTCGATCCCGTGCCCGCCGCCAGATCGAAGGATTTACCCCGCCACGTCGGGTCGACCTTCATGAGCTGGTTGGCGAGTGCGGCTTCGGGAATGCCGAACAGCTTCCCGACGATCTGGCCTTCGAGCTTGCCGTCCAGATCGCGGGGTTCGACGCCCGCGCCGAAGAGCTGTGACAGCGCGTCGTGGTCGTCTCGGCTTCCCAGCGCACGGAGGTAGGACCACGTCTCCGTCCGCGCCCGAGTCGGGCTGTGCTCGGCCAGCGCACGGAGCTCATCGAGCATCGCGGTGGCGTTCGGCAGGTGTTTCTCGGGCATCTCGACACCCTTCAGGTCTGCGGTCATCACTCGACTTCCAATCTGGTACGTAGCGGTACCTGAATCAACTGGTACGAAACTGTGCCAGAATTGCTCGACGGATGTCAACGGTGAACCGGCTGTGGCGGAGGTGGGAGAATGCTGCGCGTGTCCTCAGCCGGCAAACGCAGCTACGGGGGAGAGTCCGCACCGGATCGCGTCCGGCGGCGGCGCTCCCAGTTGATCGACGCGGCCCTGACTGCGATGGCCGAGAATCGGTGGCGGTCCGCGACCGTCGCGGGGCTCTGCGTCGAGGCGCAACTCAACAAGCGGTACTTCTACGAAAGCTTCGTCGATCTCGACACGCTGGCGAGCGAGGTGATCGATGAGGTAGCGGTGGAAGTGGGTCAGGCCGCTGTCGCCGCCTACGTGGACTCGATCGAGCTGCCCCTCGCAGACCAGGCGCGCGCCGCGGTCGATGCGGTGGTCGCCGCGTTGGGAACCGACCCGCGGAAGGCGCTGGTCCTACTCGGCGGCGTGGCCGACAGTCCTACTGCCCATGCTCGGCGAGCAGAGGCGATGAAGGGCCTCACCGCGATTCTCATCGGCCACGCCCGCAGCGTGCACGGTGTCGAACTGGAAAACGACTCGCTCGCCGCGAGTGCTCCGGCCTTCGTCATCGGCGGAACCGCCCAGGCGATCCTGTCCTGGGCGGACGGGACCGCGCCCATCGACCGGAGCAGCCTCGTAGAGGACATCGCTTCGCTGTGGCTCGCCGTGGGAGAAAGCGCGGCGGGTATCGCCCGCTCCAGGCTCGAAGCACCAGGGCGGCACTGAGTCGGCGGTCGGCTACCTCACCGTCGACTCGTCGTGGCCCGGTGTAGGTCCGGCGGCTTACGCCAGACCGACACATGATTCTCGCTGTCGTCGGCGAACGGAGTACCGAGCCAATCCGCGCTCCGTCGCTCCAGCGACAACCCGGCCAACTGGGCCATCAGATCGCACTCCGCGGGCCAGACGTAGCGAAAGTGGCTGGCGCCGTATGTCACCGTGCCATCCGGTCGGTGTCGGTAGTGATGCGATGTGCCCTGCTGAGTGCTCAGGTCGTAGGTGTCGAACCCGGTGTGGTGGCTGCCCACATGGAACGGCACCGCCGCTTGGCCGGGCGGAAACCGGCGGATGCCGGGAACCCACAGCTCGACAACGAATCTGCCGCCGGGTGCGAGATGCCGTGCGGCATTGCGGAAGCACTCGACCTGCTCGGCTTGGGTTCGCAGATTCCCGAGGCTGTTCCACACCAGGTACACCAGGGAGAATTCGCCCGGCACCCGGCTCGATGCCATGTCGCCGATGATCACCGGCACCTCGGGGCGCTTGCGGTGCAGCTGGTCGACCATGTGCGCGGAGAGCTCTATTCCACTCACCTCGACGCCCTGCTCGATCAGCGGAATCGCGACGCGGCCGGTGCCGATGGCGAATTCCAGCGCGGCACCACCGTCTGCCGCGTCCGCTAGGAACCGCACCGTCGGATCGAGTACTTCGGGCGTGTACATGAAGGCCGAATCGCGGTCGTATCGTTCGGCCTGCGCGGCATCCCACACATCGCTGCTCACCACACCGGCGACCTTGCCCTCGCCAACCGGTTGACGCCACTCATTTTCGAGCCCCGCGCCTTCGGCGGACTGTTCTCAAAGGTCCACCTCGAGGACGGGGGAGTGGGATCGTGACGAGCACGTGGTGAACATGCCGTCGGCGCGTTCGGCGTCGGTGAGGACGTCGTCGCGATGGTCGGGTTCGCCGGCGAGTACCCGCACGACGCATTCCCCGCAGATGCCCTGCTGGCACGAGAAGGGCGCGTCGACACCGTTGTCCAACAGGACATCCAGCACGCTGTGGTTGTCGCCGACGAGGTATTCGGCGCCGGTGGAGGCCAGGCGGACGGTGAATCCGGCCTCTTGTGACTCGGTCGGCGCGGTGAGGTCGGTGCCGAATCGTTCGGTGTGCAGTGCTGTGCGCGGCCAGCCGAGGGCTTCGGCTTTGCCTACGACGTAGTCCATGAAGCCGTCCGGCCCGCAGACGTAGACCGCGGTGTCCGGTCTCGGATCGCCCAGATCGCGGGTGATGTCGAGCAGTAGGCTCGGGTCTTCGTCGTCGAAATGGAACCGGACGCGGGGATTCGCGGACAGCTCGTCGAGAAAGGCCGCGCGAGAGCGGGTTCGAGCACTGTAGTGCAGAACGTAGTCGGCCTCGGTCTGCTCGAGGTGAGTCAGCATGGCCAGCAGCGGTGTGATTCCGATGCCGCCCGCGATCAGTACATGGCTGTTCGTGTCGGCGAGCGGAAAGTGGTTGCGCGGGGGAGAGATCCGCACCGGTTCGCCCACTGTGAGCGCGTGCATCGCCCGCGACCCGCCCCGCGAGTTCGCGACGTTCAACACCGCCAGGCGGTATCGGCCCGGCTCGGGCGGTCCGCACAGTGAATACTGGCGGACCAGGCCCGAACCCAGGTGCACGTCGACGTGGGATCCCGCTGTGTAGGAGGGGAACTCGGTGCCGTCGACCGGGGTGAGTTCGAACACCGCGATCTCGGATGTCGCCGGGGTGCGGGCATGGACCACCGCATCGATCCAGGTCACGGGGCTGCCCCGGTCAGACACCGGCCGCAGGCACCGCTGCCACGGTCTCGTCCGCGGCTGCCGTGGCGAGGGTGAACAGACCGGCCTGGGTGTGCCGTACCGGCTCCTCGATCAGACTCACCCCCTGCGGATCACGGCCCGCCTCCACATCGTCGATCATCGTCCGCAGCAACCGGCGCAGCAGCACCACGCCCCGGTCCGTCGTCGCCAAGGTCTCCTCCGAATGCAGCGCGACCGGACCCTGCGAGGTCATCACCTCGCCGTCGCCGGGGAAGCGCTGACGTTCCTGGTCGGTCAGCTCCCAGGAGTTCTTGCCGTCCTGGGTGATGCCGAACAGGAACCGTTGCACGCGTGCGGGATCGCTCGCTCGGATGGAGAAGAACGCGCGATGGCGGGTGTCGTCGATCGGGACCGCCCAGATCACCATGTCGGCCTTGGTATCCGGGGTCAGCTCGACCCAGTCCGGCAGCACCGTGGCATTGGGCAGGTGCAACTCGGCGCCCCAGACCCGCTCGGTCCGCACCCCGTCGCGCTCCTTGTCCAGGAACCGGACACCGTACTTCGCCCCGAAATCGGTGCGGTCGTAGCTGACCCGGCCCGGCAAGGTGTACGGGTCGAAGAAGTCCTCGGGGAAGCCGGTGGTGCCGGTGCCGAGGAACTGGTAGCCGCTGTGCTGGGAGTGCAGCCAGTTGATGTGCACCGGGTCGATCGTATTCTCGTAGATCAGCAGCCAGTGGAAATCCTGCTCGGCGCCGGTGACCGACAGTCCGGGGAACGGCCACTCGGCGAAGTACTGCTCACCCTCGGCGAGGTCCTCGAGCACGTCGTAGCGTGGCAGCACGGGCTTGCGGTCGGGCGGGCCCATGTAGACGAACACCAGCCCGTAGCGTTCCTCGACCGGATACCACGGCTGACGCGCGGCATCGCGGCGCTTGCCACGATCGGGTTCACAGGCCTGCTCCAGGCAACGCCCCTGCACATCGTATTTCCAGCCGTGATAGCCACAGCGCAGCCCGTCGTCCTCGATCCGGCCGAAGAACAGACTGGCACCGCGGTGCGCGCAACGCTCGAAAACCACCCCCGCGCGGCCGCTTCCGTCCCGGAAGACGACCAGATCCTCGCCGAGGACGCGGGTGCGATGGGGTGCTTCGGCGGTGAGGGTGGCTGAGGTGGCGATCGGGTGCCAGTACCGCCGCAGTGCCTCGCCCATCGGTGTGCCGGGGCCCACCTCGGTCAGGCGTGCGTCGTAGGACGGGGCCTTGCGGCCGTACCCGGTACCGGTGTCCACCGTGGTTCGTTCGGTCATGTCGGTCTCCTCCGCGTGCGAAAGACGTGGTGCTGCCCTGTTATCGGAGCGCCTGGATGATCGGGGCGAAGGCCTCCATCTCGGGTTCGAGCACGGTGTAGTAGGTCAGGCCGAGGGTCTTGCGCCGTTCGCGCAAGGTGTCGGCGTTCTCCTCGGGTGTGCCGAACAGCAGCGACGGCAGTTCGGCGAGCTCGTCGGGCGTGAGGTCGAGCCGGTTCTGCCAGACATCGGTCACGCCGTCGGTCGCGCCCTTGGGCAGCACTTTGTGGATGGGAATGTTGAACTCCACCTGGTCGATCCGGTCGCCGAGCAGCCCGCGCACGTAGTCGATCCGGTCGGTGACCTCGGTGATGCCACCCAGCTTCAGCCCGTCACCGTCGCGGACCTCGGTGGTGCCGGTGAAGGCGATGATGTCGGCGTGGGCGGCCGCCAGCCGCAGGACCCGTGCCCCGCGACCGGCGATCAGGATCGGCGGGCCGCCGGGCTGTTCGAACCGTGCGTACTGGTCGAGCTCGGACTTGGGTTTGCGGAACTCGGCGACCGTGCGCTCCAGCTGGGAAACTCGTTCGCCCGCAGTGGGAAACGGGATGCCCGCCGCGTCGAACTGCGCGCGGTCGTAGCCGGCGCCCAGCCCGAGTTCCACCCGGCCGCCGGAGTACCGGTCGACCGTGGCGAGGTCGCGAGCCAGCACCGTCGGATGGTAGAAGGCGGTGTTGAACACCAGCGTGCCGATACGGATCCGCTCGGTCGCCTCGGCGGCCAGCAGCAGGGTCGGGATCGGGGCGGGCATGCCGAGGTGGTCCGACACCGAGATGACGTCGTAGCCCAGTTCCTCGGCCTTGCGTACCTTGGCGATCCATTCGGCCCTGGTGGACGGGGTGAACAGGCAGAGACCGAAGCGGAACGGTCGGTCGTACAGGGAAGTCATGACGCTCCTCGCGAGCTCATTCGGTGGCGATGTTGTCGGCGATCTTGGCCAGGACCGCGTTCGCGGCGAGGAATTCCTCCTCGGTGATGCCACGCAGCGATTCGTCGGCATGGGCGTTCACCAGAGCTTCGGCGCGCTCGTGCGCCGTCTCGCCCGCGGCGGTGAGTCGCAGCGTCGTGCCGGAGATCTCGACCCAGCCGCGGCCGACGAAGTCGTCGACGATCGGTTGGTAGGTCTGGGCGCCGTCGGAGACCAGGAACGGCTCGAACGCCGCGTCGAGTTCGGCGACGCTGCCCAGACCGATCTGCAGGGCGTGCAGGATCTGCCAGTCCCGGCGGGTGAGCTTCTGCTCGTGCAGCAGCGCGCCGGTGGCGACGTCGAACTGCTGGTGCAGGTGCAGCAGCCAGTACCCGATGCGCTTGGTCGTGTTCTTCTGGAGCATGACGAGCCTCTCTGTTGTCGAACGTCGGCTACTGCTGCCAGCCGCGCGAGTACGGGATGACCCAGTACAGGTCGAGGGCGATTCGCGCGAACCGCCACCGGCCGCCCTCACGGACGTACTCGTCGGTGAACTTGCCTGCCACGAACGAGCTTTCGGTGTCGAAGACGACCTTCTCCTCGAAGAACGACACGCCGGTGGCGCGATCGCCGAGGATCTCCACGTCGTGCCCGTGCAGGAACTGCTTGACCAGCACCTGACCCGCCGGGCTGTTGTCCTCGATGAGCTGCGGCAGCCCGGCGAAGTACGCCTGGATGGCGGCTCGACCGTCGGCTTGGCCCAGATGGCGGTAGTCGAGATAGGCGTCGGCACTGAACAGTTCGCCGACCTGGTCCCATCGGCCCTCGTTGATGTAGCGGGGTAGGTCGTGGCGCAAGGTGTTCAGCGCGCGGACGGCCTCGAGCGTCTCGAGTCGTTCGGTGAGCTGCTCGACCTGTTCGACCAGGTCCAAGACTTCTGACATCGCTGTGACACCTCTCGTTCCGTACACGTACCGGAGCGGACTCCGGGAAAACCGCGGCCACCGTGTTTCTCCGGCCGGGCTGGAATCACCATTGCACGCGATATTCAGAGGTCACAAGATCGCGTCGGAAACCCTGCGGTTCGACCGTAGGTTTCGACTGCCACGCCCGCAGGGTTCGAATATCGCCTGGACGGTCGCGCAAGTGTTATGGAGACATCGGTGACATTTCGATCATGGCGTCGTAAATCGAGCGAGTGAATTGTTTCCCAAGTCGCCGGAACATATTGTCACCGATGTCTCCGAACAATTCGCCTAGCCATTGCGGGCGAAGTTCTGTGTACGCGAGATCGGGCTGGACTCGTCGCCGAGTCCGGCCCGATCTCCGGCGGTGGGTAACCGTGATATTCAGCCCGGGCCGTGGCCCGCGGCGACCCGGCCCGCGACATGCCGGACATCCCGGTGCGAGATGAGCCATTCACCCTCGTACTGCTCGAACTCGTCCTGAACCAGCCCGATGACCACCCAGTCAGCCGGTCGGCCCACATCGGTGGCGGCGGTGCTGGAGAACCAGTGCCACACGGTCGCATAGGCGGTGAGCAGGGGTTTGTCGCCGTTCCACTCGATGGTGGCCTGCCCGATGACATGGGCGACCAGGGAGCGTTGCGACTTGGGCACCCGGCTCATGTGATCGGTGAACTCGTCACGACCGTGGAACAGCACCGGCGGGCCGGGCATGATCCGGTACTCGATCAGCGCGTCGGGGGTGAAGCACTCGCTGAACCGTTCGCTCTCCTGTGTGTCGGCGATCCGGAAGAATTTGTAGAACGTTCGGAAGATCGCCCGCTCCGCTTCGATCGTGGCGAGCAGATTGTCATGTACAGCGGTCACGTCGGTCCTTTCTCTGCCGGGCGACAACCCATCGCGCGGCGCGCCGTTCGGTAATCGACACGATGCGAAGCTAGCACGGTGCCCGATACCGCCCGATGGCGTACCGCACTATTCGGTGCCACGATGTATTCCGAGCGAGGTGATCCGAATTGTTGACCGGGTATTTCAAGGTGTGAAATGTTTCGTCGTGTCGCCCGCCGTGAGTCCCACGTGAATCCGGGCAGTAGACAGAGGAATTCTTGCGTGAGCAGTGTTGTGCGTTCGAAGTCGATTCGCTGTGCCGTGGCATCGGCGGCGGTGGTCACCCTGTTCACCGGTGCCTGTGGCGCCGGTGGTGAGCAAGGCGGCGATGCCGGTCCACCGAGATCCGGCGGCACGCTGAAGTTCTCGGTCGCCTCCGACGCGGGCTGTGTCGATCCGCAGCAGGTGGGCAGCAGCGACACCCTGTATTCGCTGCGTGAGACGGTCGATTCGCTGACCGACCAGGATCCCACCACCGGCAAGCCGGTGCCGTGGCTGGCGCAGAGCTGGGAGGTGAGCCCTGACGCCAGGTCGTTCACCTTCCGGCTGCGGCCCGACGTCACCTTCAGCGACGGCACCCCGCTGAACGCGCAGGTGGTGAAGGCGAACTTCGACGCGATCCCGAAGCTGGGAGCGCTCGCCATCCTGTCCAAGGGCTATATCACCGGCTACGTCGGCACCGAGGTCGTCGACGAGCACACCGCCAAGATCACCTTCGAACAGCCCAACGCGCAGTTCCTGCAGGCGACCTCGACCGCCGCGCTCGGCCTGATCTCGACGGCCGATGCCGCGAAGACGCCCCAGCAGCGCTGCAGCGACGGCGTGATCGGCTCCGGACCCTTCGTGCTGTCGAAATACGTTCCCAACCAGTCGATCACGATCAGCAAGCGGGTCGGCTACGGGTGGGGCTCGCCGTTGTGGACCAAGCAGGGCGAGGCCTACCTCGACTCCATCGAGTTCACCGTCATCCCCGAATCGGGGGTTCGCGCCGGCAGTGTGCAGTCCGGCCAGCTCGATGTCGCCACCGGTCTCGGCCGTGCCGACGAAGCGGGGTTGAAGGCGTCGGGCATTTCCTTGCTGACGCGATCGCACCCGGGCGCGGTGTTCAACCTCGGCCTCAACAACTCTCGGCCGATCCTGCGGGATGTGCAGGTGCGCAAGGCGATCCAGTCCGCGGTCGACCGGCGTCAGATCGTGGAGGCGGTCTTCGCCAGCGGGACCGTGCCCGCTACGGGCATCCTCTCGCACACGACTCCCGGCTACACCGATCTGTCGGCGGATCTCGCTCTCGATGTCGCCCGGTCGAAATCACTGCTCGACGCGGTCGGCTGGCAGGTGGGCGGTGACGGTATCCGGCGCAAGGACAACACCCGACTGAGCTTGACCGTGGTGTGGTTCAACAACTCCCAGAACACCCGCGCGGCGCTGGAACTGGTGCAGCAGCAGCTCAAGGTGGTCGGGGTGGAGTTGCAGCTGCAGGAGTTGCAGGTCACCCAGTTCCCGGCGCTGCTCGGTTCCGGTGACTTCGACGGACTGTGGGGCGGCGACCTGAGCCGGGCCGATCCCGATTGCCTGCGCACGCTGTACTCGACCCAGCAGGTCAACGCCTACCGGCTGCCGCCGAGCGAGCTCGACGGGCTGCTCACCGCCCAGGCGGCCGAGGCCGATCCGGCCAAGCGCGCACCCCTCGTGGAGCAGGCCCAGCAGCTGGTCGTGCGCAATGCGTATGTGATCCCGGTGGTGGAACTCGAGACCGTGCTCGCGGCGGCACCGACCGTGCACGGCCTGACCTTCGAGTCGTCGAGCCGGACCCGGCTGCACGACACCTGGCGGAGCTGAACCGGCATGGGACGGTACGTGTTACGCCGTCTCGCCCAGGCGGTCGGGGTGCTGTGGGCGGCGTACACCGTGTCGTTCTTCGTGCTCGAGTTCCTGCCGGGCGACCCGGTGTCGGCGATGGCGGGCGGCGGACTGAACTCCTCGCCGGTGGACCCGGCCGAGCTCGCCGCACTGCGGGCACAGTACGGCTTCGACAAGCCCATCGTGGTGCAGTACCTCGACTATCTGGGCCGGGCGCTGGTCGGCGACTTCGGTGATTCGGTGGCCACGGGCCGGTCGGTGACCGGCACGATCGCCGCGGCGCTACCGCCGACGCTGCAGCTCACGGCGGCGGCGCTGGTGCTCGCCGTGCTGTTCGGCGGCGGGCTCGCCGTGGCGGCCACCTACACCTCGCGGCGCTGGCTGCGGCAGGTGCTGCTGTCGCTGCCGCCGCTGGCGATCTCGATTCCGTCCTTCTGGGCGGGCCTGATGCTGGTGCAGCTGCTGTCGTTTCGGATCCGGCTGTTCCCCGCGTTCGGCAACGCCGGGCTGGCCGGGTTGGTACTGCCCGCGATCACGCTGGCCATCCCGACCGGCGCGCTGATCGCGCAGGTACTGGCGAAGAGCCTGCTGACCACCCTGGACGCGCCGTTCGTGCAAACCGCAAGGGCCAAGGGCGCCAGCCGGATCCGGGTCCATCTGCGGCACGCACTACGCAGTGCGTCGCTGCCCGCGCTCACCATCGTCGGACTGCTCGTCGGACAGCTGGTGGCCAGCGCGGTGGTGATCGAGACCGTGTTCTCGCGCAACGGACTCGGGCGGGTCATGGCGGGCGCGGTGAGCGTGCAGGACATTCCGCTCGTGCAGGGCGTTGTGGTGTTCGGCGCGTTCGTCTTCGTCGTGGTGAACCTCATCGTCGACCTGATCTACCCGGTGCTCGACCCACGGATCGTGGTCGCGCGCCCGAGGAGTTACGCGTGACCGACACCGTGCTGACCGAGGCGGCCGTCCTCCGAACCGTCGTCGACGAGTTCGACGACGAGTATCGTACGGGTTTCGACTGGCGCAGACTGCCACGGTTTTTGCTGTACCGGCCGGGTCTGGTGCTCTCGGTGGTGACGCTCGTGCTGGTGGTGCTGGCCGCGGTGTGGCCGACGCTGTTCACCGCCCGCGATCCGCTGCTCGGCGTCCCGTCGGAGATCTTCGCGCCGCCCAGCGGACAGCACTGGTTCGGCACCGACGAACTCGGCCGCGACATGTTCACCCGCGTCGTGCACGGCACCGCGCTGTCGTTGCAGGCGACGGTCATCGCGGTGGCTGTCGCGTTCGTCGTCGGGGGCGCGATGGGCCTGATCGCCGGGTTCGTCGGCCGCTGGGTCGACGACGTGCTGATGCGCTTCGCCGATGTGCTGCTGTCGATTCCGTCGCTGTTCCTGTCGTTGGCGCTGGTGACCGCGCTCGGCTACGGCACCGTGAAGGTGGCGATCGCGGTGGGTGTGGCCAGCGTGGCCGGCTTCGCCCGGGTGATGCGCGCGGAGGTGCTGCGATTACGGCAGGCGGTCTTCGTCGAGGCCGCGTGGTCGTCGGGGGCGCGCTGGTACACGGTGCTCGGCCGGCACGTCCTGCCGAACGCGATCGGTCCGGTGGTCGTGCTGGCCACCTTGGATCTCGGAACCGCCGTGCTGGCGGTGTCGTCGCTGAGCTTTCTCGGTTACGGCGCGGTGCCACCGGCGCCGGAGTGGGGCTCGCTCATCTCGAGCGGCCGGAACTATCTCGCCAACGCGTGGTGGATCTCGACGCTGTCGGGCCTCATGGTGGCGTTCGTCGTGCTCGCGACCAACCGGATCGCGCGGGCACTCGATGGAGAGTGGGCGAATCGACGATGACCGGGAATCTGCTGGAAGTGCGTGGCCTGTCGATCTCCTACCGCACCAGTACCGGGCGGGTGCGCGCGGTAGGGGCGGTCGACCTGGACATCGCGCCGGGCGAGATCGTCGCGCTGGTCGGAGAATCCGGCTCGGGCAAGAGCTCGACCGCGCATGCCATCACCGGGTTGCTACCGGCCGCGGGGCACATCGACGCGGGACGGATCCAGTTCGGCAACAGGGACCTGGCGAGAGCGGGAGACAGGGAGCTGCGCGCGATTCGCGGTGCGCAGATCGGCTTGATCCCGCAGGACCCCGGTGTCTCGCTGAATCCGGTGCAGCGCATCGGCACACAGGTCGCCGAGGTCCTGCTCATCCACGGCCTGGCGACCCGGCGCTCAGCGCCGGAGGCAGTGGTGGACCTGCTCGAGCGAGCCGGGATGCCCGACGCGAAGACCCGTGCCGAGCAGTATCCGCACGAACTCTCCGGTGGCATGCGCCAGCGGGCGCTCATCGCGATCGCCATCGCCGCGAACCCGGCGCTGATCATCGCCGACGAACCGACCAGCGCGCTGGATGTCACCGTGCAGCGACGCATCCTCGACCACATCACGAGCCTGACCGAAACCCTCGGCACCGCAGTGCTTCTGGTCACCCATGACCTCGGCGTCGCCGCCGACCGGGCCCAGCGGATCGCGGTGATGTCGCGGGGCCGGATCGTGGAGAGCGGGCCGACCCGCGAGATACTCGACAACCCGCGCGACCCGTACACCCAGCAGCTGTTGCGCAGCGTGCCCGGACGTGCCGGTGTCCGGGCCCGGCCATGTCGGCCGGGCGCCGAACCGTTGCTCGCGGTCGAGAACTTGGTGAAGGAGTTCCCGCTGCCACGCGCGAAGATCCGCGCGAAGATCGTCCGTGCCGTCGACGGTGTGAGCTTCTCGCTGCACCGCGGGGAGACCCTGGCCCTGGTGGGGGAGTCGGGGTCGGGCAAGTCCACCACGGCCAGAATGATTCTGCGCCTTGCCCCACCGACGTCGGGGCGCGTCGTGTTCGACGGCGACGACGTGACGGCCAGCAAAGGCGCGCGATTGCGGGAGCTGCGGCGCCGCGCCCAGGTGATCTATCAGAATCCGTACGAGTCACTGGATCCGCGGTTCTCGATCCAGGATGTGATCAGCGAGCCGCTGCGGGTCTTCGGCGTCGGTGACCGCGCCTCGCGGGCGGCGCGGGCGCGCGAACTGCTCGACCGGGTCGCGCTTCCCGCGTCGACGCTGGGACGCAGGCCCGCGGAACTGTCCGGCGGACAGCGTCAGCGGGTCGCGATCGCCAGGGCGCTGGCCCTGTCGCCGGAACTGGTGGTCTGCGACGAACCGGTCTCGGCCCTGGACGTCTCGGTGCAGGCGCAGATCCTCGACCTGTTCGCCGAGCTGCAAGCCGACACCGGCGTGGCCTACCTGTTCATCTCGCACGATCTGGCGGTGGTGCGCCAGATCGCCCATCGGGTCGCTGTCATGCGACAGGGTCGCATTGTCGAGATCGGCACCACCGAGCAGCTTTTCGACGATCCGGTTCACGAATACACCCGTCAGCTGCTGGCCGCCATCCCCGGCACCGACCTCGTCGACGGGAGCTCAGGTACCTGACAGCAGACTCACCACGGGCGCCAGCTCGCGCGCCGCGTCGTCGTCGAGAACGATGTAGGAGATCCCGAACTCGTCGCGAAGACGGCGCAGCTGGTCGGCCGCCTGCGCGGGCGATCCGGTGAGCAGGTTCGGGGCATCATCGGGGATCGGCGGACCGATGGTGCTCGTCGGGGTGCTGAAGCGCAGTGCCCGTTCGATGTCGGAAAGCCGTGGGCCCGCCGCACTCTCGAGCCACTCGACCTGACGGGTGAGCTGATCGCGGGAGAAGGTGCTGAACGCGACGGTATCGGCTTCGGCCGCGGCGAGTTCGGTCGCCCGACGCCCGCCCGCGGCGAGCAGCAGCGGCACCTTCCGCGGCGGCGGGGGAACCAGGGTCGTTCCGGTGTTCGCGTAGTGGGCGCCGGTCGCCTCGACCCGCTCACCGCGAAACAGTGCGTTGACGATGCCCACCGACTCGGCGAGGCGCTCGAACCGAATCCGGTCGGACTCGGCCGCGATCCCGAGTTCGCCGTAGCCGATGGCGGTTTGGCCGGCGCCGAGCCCGAGCTGGAAGCGGCCGCCCGACACCAGGTCCAGGGTGGCGGCTTCGCGGGCGAGAACGAACGGATTGCGGAAGTCGTTGGCCAGCACCCACGTTCCGACCCCGAGCGTGGTCGTCGCCGCGGCGGCGTAGGCGAGCGCGGTCAGTGGCGCGGGCACCGGTGCGGGCAGGTCGGGCAGCAGCAACGCCGAGATCCCGGTGTCCTCGGCCCATCGCGCGGTCGAGGTCCATGCCTTCGGGTCGGCGGGGGAAACGGTGACGAGGCCGAATCGAAAAGGTTGGTGGCTCACGAGTTCTCCGGTGTCCCATAGGCGCGCAGGAAGGTGTCGACGGCAGCGGTGGCGACCGCGTGCATCTCGGCGGTGGAGACCTTGCGGGTGCCCAGGCGGGTGCGGCCCTCCATCGGGCCGGTGATCAGCACGAGGAACTGTTCGGCGGCGATCGCCGGATCGCTCGCGCGCAGGTGGCCCGACAGCGACAAGCGCGCCAGCCGATCCGCGAGCGCGTCGCCGAGCTGATCAGAGGTCCGGCTCACCACGACGTCCATCAGGTCGGGAAACTGCGCGACCTGACCGTAGGTGAGCCAGCGCAGCGACCGGGACTGCTCGGTACAGCAGGACCGGATCAGTCGGTACGCCACGTCTTCCAGGGTGGCGCGCAGATCCTCACCAGGATTGCGCAAGCGTTCGACCACCGCCAGATTCTCGGCCAGCACCGCATCGCTCACGGCGGCCAGCGTGTGCCGGAACAGCGTTTCCTTGTCGTTGAGGTGGTTGTAGATGGTCGGTTTGGCGACACCGGCGACCTCGGCGATCTCCTGCACGCCCGCCTGCGCGTACCCGCGGCGAGCGAAGACGACGAACGCCGCGTCCAGGATCGCCTGCCGCTTGTCGATCCGTCCACGCGAGGCCGACTGTCCGGTCGGCGGTGTTGCTACAGCCATCCATGAACCATAGCGCAATTGCGGACTGAGTTGCCTGACGGGTTCATTCTTATATACCGAGTTGCGAGGTGTATGCGAGGACATTAAAGTGAACCAGCAAGTTCAATTGCTCTGTTCCACGTCGGGAGATATCTATGATGCAAACCCCCGGAGACAGGCTCGATCCGCTTGCCCGCCAGCATGTTCGCCGAGGCGGAACCCGCCCGCCGAACAAACGCGGCGCGGTGATCGGTCTCGAGGCCGAGCCGTGGCTGGAGATCCTGCAGGCACCCGACCGAAACGGGTTGACGGTGACCGAGGTGTGCCGGCGATACAACATCTCGCGCAAGAGCTACTACAGCTATCTCGCGCGCTACCGGGAACACGGCGTGGCGGGCTTGGCGCCGCGGTCGCGCCGCCCGAAGAGTTTCCCCGCCCGCACGTCGGCCGACATCGAGGCCGTCGTGGTGCGGGTCCGGCTGGACCGCCCGCAGTGGGGCGCACGCAGAATCCGGACGCACCTGCTGCGAGCCGGATCGGCCCGTGTCCCGGCCGTGTCGACAGTGCACGCGATCCTGCGCCGGCACGGTTTGGTCGGCGACGGGTCGGACCACGTGGCGCCGAACACAGCGTTGACGGCGTCTGCGCCGGAGCCATCGACGACCACACACCGGACACCTAGCCACGCAGGGAGCTACACCTGATGAGCACATCGACTTCCACCCGAGACGACGCGACCGAAGCGCTGTACCCGCGGCGCTGGGCCGCGATGGTCGTGCTCGTCCTGGGATTCACCCTGGACCTGCTCAACGTCACCATCGTCAACGTCGGCCTCCCGGCGATCCAGGCCGACCTCGGGGGAACTCCGTCCCAGGTCGGCTGGATCGCGACGGCCTATCTGCTCGCTTTCGCGGCAGCGCTGATCACCGCGGCCCGACTGGGCGACCTGTGGGGCCGCAAACGGGTCTTCCTCGTCGGTTTGGCGCTGTTCGCTCTCTCCGGAGCTTGGTCGGCACTCGCGAACAGCCCCACCGAACTGATCGCCAGTCGCGCTGCCCAAGGCGCGGCCGCGGCGATCCTGGCGCCGCAAGTTCTGTCCAGCCTGTTCGTGCTGTTCCGCGGCCCCGAACGCGCCACTGTCCTGGGCATATTCGGTGTGGTCGCCGGACTCGCGCAGGCCGGCGGGCTGCTGCTCGGTGGCGTCCTGGTCACCGCGGACGTCGCCGGTCTCGGTTGGCGCGCGATCTTCTGGGTCAGTGTCCCGGCGGCCGTCATTCTGCTCGGCCTCGGCGCCTGGCTGGTCCCGGAGAACCGTGCCGAAGGTGCGCTGCGGCCACGATGGCTCGCCGCGGTCGGCCTGACCGTCGGATTGGTCGCCATCGTGTTCCCGCTGTTGGAAGGCCGCACCTATGACTGGGCACCGTGGATCTGGCTGTTGCTGGTCGCGGGCATCGCCGCGGTGGCGCTCGTCGCCATCGTCGAGAATCGCGATGCCGTCGGCCGGGCCGGCGCGCTCTTGCCACTGGAGCTGCTCCGCGCGCGCATCAGCAGTGTCGCCCTTGTTGTTCAGCTGGTCGCCTTCGCCGCCTTCAGCGGATTCCTGCTCGTGTTCGTTCTCTGGCTCCAAGAGGGTCAGGGCTACACCGCGCTGCGCGCAGGCGTCGTGACCGTCGCGTTCTCGGTCGGCGGACTGGCGGTCGCCCCGCTGGTGGGACGGCTCACCATGCAGTTCGGCCGCTACGCCGTCGTCGCCGGTACCCTTTTCGGCGCCGTCGGCACCTTGGCGGTGCTGGGCGCGGCACTGACCGCGACCACCGATGTGAATCCATGGCTGCTCGCGCCGGGGCTGTTCGTCGTCGGTGTCGGCATCAACCTGGTCCAGCCGCCGTTGACGACCTTGTTCCTGTCGACGGTGCCGACGCGATACGCGGGGTCGGCGTCGGGGATCTGGACCACCGGCCAGCAGTTCGGTGGCGCAGTGGGTGTCGCGTCCCTGAGCGCGATCTTCTTCGGGGTCGCCGCCAGTGACGGCTACCGCAGCGCCCTGACGGCGTGCGCCCTGACGATCATCGCGGCGCTGGTGGTGAGTGCGGCGCTCTGCTTCGCGTTGCCTTCACCGGAGCCCGCACCAGAAGCAGCCGCCTGAGATCCCCTGCGGAAGCAACGTGTCTACTCGGCGTCGTGGTCGCCGAGTAGCTCCGCGCAGCGTTCGTGGACCGTAGCCCGCAGTGCCTCGACGACCGCCGCGACTTCGGGGCGCCGCAGGGTTTCGCGCCGGGCGACGAGCCAGTAGGTGAGCTGGACGCGGACCTCGTCGGGCAGGACCCGGACGAGGTCGGCGTGGCGGTCGGCCATGAAGCAGGGGAGTAGCCCGATCCCCGCGGCGGCCCTGGTGGCTTCCACGTGGACGAAGACATTGGTCGAGGAGACGGATCGGCGCAGGGTGGGGGCGAAAGCGAGGGCCAGGTCGAGGTCGTCGACCTGGAGGATGGATTCGATGAAGTAGACCAGCGGGTGGCGGGTGAGTTCGGCGACGGTGGTCGGGACGCCGTGTTCGGCGAGATAGTCGCGGGAGGCGTAGAGGCGAAGGCAGTAGTCGCCGAGTTCGATCGCTTCGGCGCGGTGGACCTGCGGTGTACCGACCACCACTTCGATATCGAGGCCGGTTCGCTGGGTGGATGCTCGCCGGGTCGCGGCGATGATGTCGACGGTGACGCCCGGATGTCTGCGCTGCACGCGCACCGCGGACGGTGGCGCGAGGTAGGCGCTGAAACCGTCGGTGGCCGAAATCCGCACCACGCCTTCGAGTGTGCGTTCGCCCGCGCTCGAGCCGAGGGATCGGACGGCGGCCTCGACGGCTTCGGCCGCTGTCAGTGCCTCCCGGCCCAGGTCGGTGAGCTCCCAGCCGCCGGTGACCCGGGTCAGCACCCGTCCGCCCATGGCATGTTCGAGGGCGGCGATGCGACGCGAGATCGTCGTGTGGTTGATGCCGAGCTCTTCGGCGGCGGTGATGTAGCGCCCCGACCGGCCGACCGCGAGGAGCACGAGCAAATCATCAGCGCTCGGCCTGCGTCCCGAGGTCGACGAAGAATGACTCACATGTGCAGTTTCGCAGATTGCTGCTGCGAAACTGGCCATTGTCACCGAGATGGATCTGCACGAATACTCTCCTCACGGCTTGTGGGCCACATCACATCGACGGCGTGATGTGGCCTGGAACATCGAAGGAGTAGTGCGATGAGCGTGCGGAACGCGATACGACCGACCGGCGACGACCCGGATGAAGCCCCCAGCGGACTGCGGCGGGTCGTGGCCGCCTCGATGGCGGGCACCGTCGTCGAATGGTACGAATTCTTCCTCTACGGCACCGCCGCGACCCTGGTGTTCAGCAAGGTGTTCTTCTCCAAGGACACCAGCGACCTCGACGCGATCCTGGCCGCCTTCATCACCTACGCCGTCGGTTTCGCGGCGCGCCCGCTCGGCGGCATCGTCTTCGGCTACTTCGGTGACCGATACGGCCGCAAGCAGTTGTTGCAGGTGAGTTTGGTGCTCGTCGGTGCGGCGACCTTCCTGATGGGCTGTCTGCCGACCTTCGCCCAGATCGGCTATTGGGCACCGGCGATGTTGGTGATCCTGCGCTTCGTCCAGGGCTTCGCGATCGGCGGCGAATGGGGCGGCGCGGTGCTGCTGGTGGCCGAACACAGCCCGAGTCGCAGTCGCGGCTTCTGGTCGAGCTGGCCGCAGGCCGGCGTACCCGCGGGCAATCTGCTCGCCACGATCGTGCTGCTGGTGCTGACCTCGACCCTGTCGGACGCGGCGTTTTTGAGCTGGGGCTGGCGCGTGGCGTTCTGGCTGTCGGCGGTGGTCGTGCTGGTCGGCTACTACGTGCGCACCAAGGTGACCGACGCCCCGATCTTCGTGGCCGCGCAGCAGTCGATGGACCAGGCCAAGGCCGCCTCGTTCAGCCCGTTCGAGGTGCTGCGCAAGTACCCGCGCGGTGTGTTCACCGCGATGGGTCTGCGCTTCGGCGAGAACATCATGTACTACCTGGTCGTCACGTTCTCGATCACCTATCTCAAGGTTCACGTGCACGCCGACACCACGACGATTCTGTGGTGGCTGCTCATCGCCCACGCCGTGCACATGGTGGTGATTCCGGTAGCTGGTCGCCTCGGTGACCGTGTCGGGCGCCGCCCGGTCTACCTGGCCGGCGCGGTCGCCGCGGCCACCTGGGGCTTCTTCGCCTTCCCGATGATGGACAGCGGCAACAGTGCGATCATCTTGTCCGCCATCATCATCGGGCTGGTGTTCCACGGATTCATGTACGCCGGTCAGCCGGCGATCATGGCGGAGATGTTCCCGACCCGGATGCGCTACTCCGGTGTGTCGCTGGGCTACCAGGTCACCTCGATCGTGGCGGGTTCGCTGGCGCCGATCATCGCGGTCAAGCTGCTCGACGAGTTCGGTTCGTCGGTCCCGATCGCCTGGTACCTGGCGTTCGCGGCGGCGGTCACCGTGATCGCGGTGGTGTGCGCGAAGGAGACCCGCGGCATCGACCTCGAATCTGTCGACCTCGCCGACGCCTCCGCCACGAAAGGTGTTGCCGCATGACCGATCTCATGGGACGCAGAGCTCTGGTCACCGGTGGGGCGAGCGGTATCGGCGCCGCGTGCGCGCGGGAGCTGGCCGCGCGCGGCGCCGAGGTCACCGTCGCCGACATCGACGGAGTCGCCGCGAAGGCGGTGGCGCACGAAATCGGCGGGCATGCTTGGAGCGTCGATCTGCTCGGAGTCGAGGCGCTGGCCGAATTGCGGCTCGAGACCGACATTCTCGTCAACAACGCGGGCGTGCAAAGCGTGAGCCCCATCGAGGATTTCGCACCCCACCGGTTCCGCGCCATGCAGACCCTGATGGTCGAAGCGCCGTTCCTGCTCATCCGCGCTGCCCTCCCGCACATGTATGCACGGGGTTTCGGCCGGATCGTGAACATCTCCTCGGTGCACGGGATCCGCGCCTCCCAGTTCAAGGTCGCGTACGTGACGGCCAAACACGGACTGGAAGGGCTGTCGAAGGTGACCGCGCTCGAAGGCGGCCCGCACGGGGTCACCAGCAACTGTGTGAGCCCCGGATATGTGCGAACCCCGCTGGTGGACAAGCAGATCGCCGAGCAGGCCGCCGCGCACGGGATCCCGGCGCAGGAGGTGCTCGAGAAGGTGCTGCTCACCGAGAGTGCGATCAAACGGCTGATCGAGCCGCACGAGGTCGCGGCGCTGGTCGGTTGGCTCGCCTCCGACACCGCGGGCATGGTCACCGGCTCGTCCTATGTCATGGACGGCGGGTGGAGCGCCCGATGACCGCAGTGGCATCGGCACCGCAGTGGGTGCCGGACGACAACGACATCGCCCGAGCTCGGATCACCGACTTCGCGCGGTTCGTGGCCGAGCGGCACACCGTCGCGGTGCCCGACTACCACGCGTTGTGGCAGTGGTCGGTCGACGATCTGGACGGATTCTGGGGTTCGGTATGGGACTACTTCGAACTCGGCGACCGCCCCGGTCCGGTGCTGGCCTCTTCGGAAATGCCAGGGGCGCGATGGTTTCCCGAGGTTCGGCTGAACTATGTCGACCAGGTGATCCGGCAGGCCCGCCCCGATCGTCGCGCGATCGTGTCGGTGGCGGAGGACGGGTCGGTCAGCGAGTTGTCGTGGGACGATCTGCTCGACCAGGTGGCGGCGTTCGCGCAGACGCTGCGCGGCTTGGGTGTTCGGGCAGGGGACCGGGTCGCCGGGTACCTGCCCAACATCCCCGAGGCGGTGATCGCCTTCCTGGCGACCGCGAGCATCGGCGCTGTGTGGAGTGCGTGCGGGCAGGACTACTCGGCGAAGGCGGCGCTGGACCGGCTCGGGCAGCTCGAGCCGGTGGTGCTGGTGACGTGTACGGGTTACCGCTACGCAGGCAAGCAGCACCGGCGATCCGACGAGATCACCGAACTGCGCGCCGGTCTGCCCACGGTGGTGGCGACGATCGTGGTGTCGCAGGAGCGGCTGTCCGGCACGCTGAACTGGGCGGATGTCACCGCCGGTGGCGATCGATCCACGCTCTCGACGGCAGAGGTGGGTTTCGACCATCCGCTCTGGGTGCTCTACTCCTCGGGCACGACAGGTCTGCCCAAGGGCATCGTCCACGGTCACGGCGGGGTGCTCCTCGAGCACCTGAAAGCGATGGCGCTGCAGTCGGACATCGGTGCCGACGACACCTTTCTCTGGTACACCAGCCCGAGCTGGATGATGTGGAACTTCCAGGTCGCCGGCCTGCTGGTCGGCGCGACCATCGTCTGCTACGCGGGTAGCCCTGGCTATCCGGCCCCGGATGCGCTGTGGGACATCGCCGCTCGAGTACGCGCGACAGTTCTCGGCACCAGTCCCGGCTATGTGCTGACCTGCGCGAAGGCAGGTGTGGTGCCGCGGCGTGAACACGACCTGACGGCCTTGCGCCTGATCGGTGTCACCGGGTCGGCGCTGCCTCCGTCGTCGTCGATCTGGTTGTGCGACAACGTCGGTGCGCACATTCCGGTCGCGTCGATCAGCGGCGGCACCGACGTGGTCTCGGCCTTCGCGGGCGGGGCGCGAACCGTCCCGGTCCGGCCCGGAGAGCTGTCCGCCCCCTACCTGGGGGTGGCCCTGGAAGCCTGGGACGAACAGGGCAACCCGGTGCACGGCGAAGTCGGCGAACTCGTCATCACCGAGCCCATGCCCTCCATGCCCGTCGGATTCTGGAAGGATCCGGACGGAACTCGGTATCGCGCAGCCTATTTCGACACCTTTCCCGGTGTATGGCGCCACGGCGACTGGATCACCCGTACCGAACACGGCAGCGTGATCGTGCACGGCCGGTCCGACTCCACTCTCAACCGCCACGGGATCCGCATGGGCAGCGCCGACATCTACCAAGCGGTGGAACAGCTCCCGGAAATCGCCGACTCCCTGGTCATCGGCGCGGAGCAACCCGACGGCGGCTACTGGATGCCCCTGTTCGTCGTGCTCGCCGACGGCATCACCCTGACCGACGACCTGACTGCCGGGATCCGCGCGATCATCCGCACCCGGACTTCCCCGCGCCACGTCCCGGACGACATCATCATCGCCCCCGGCATCCCCCGAACCCGCACCGGCAAGAAGCTGGAAGTCCCCATCAAGAAGCTTCTCCAGGGCGCCGATCCCACGACCGTCGTGGATCCCAGCGCCGTCGACGACCCCGCACTGCTCGCTTGGTACGCCCGATTCGCCCGAACATAGCTTGCTGGTGACACGCGCTGAAACCATGGTGTCGATCGGCGTGCGGCGTCACGATCTACGCAACATTCGCCGAGAAGAACGCTTGTTGTGGACGCTTGGTCATGTTGTAATCCAGATGTTTGCTGATGAATGTCGGCGGCGCTGGTTGCTTGTGCCCGAGCGACCGCCGAGACCGTTCGGAAGGGTGGGGACGCGATGGTGCGACGCACGGAGAAGAGGTCGGAGACGATCGCGGGGGACGCCGGCGATGTTCCCGTGGTCGAGTTCGCGGACAGTCCGCTGACCTCGGACCGGGTCGAACGGCTGAGTTCGGCGGCCCGCCATCGGATCGCGGCCTTCGTGCACACCACCCTGGCCGATCTGGACGAACTACCCGAGCCCTGGGTCCCACCCATCGAGGTGACCCTGCGGTTGACCGACCGCGAGCACTGAGCGCTCTTGCCGAACAGCACGCTCGCACCGAAGCGGACACGGTGCGAGCGTGCTGATCTCGATCGATATGTCAGCGGAAGAGGGCGGTGAGATCGACGGTGGCTGCCATTGCCGCAGCGCCCGCGTCGTTGAGGTGCATGCCGTCGCCGCTGTCGAACTCGGGGCGGATGTAGTCGCGACGGTGCGGGTCGGCCACGGCGCGATCGACGTCGAAGATCGAATCGAAAACGTCGGTGGTGCGCAGCCATTCGTTGACGGCGTGGCGAGTCGGCTGGGTTTCCAGCAGCGGCATGCCGGGGTAGACGCAGCCTGCGTAGGGGCCGATGGTGGCGGCGTGGATGCGCAGTCCGGCGGCGTGGGCGCGCGCGGCCAGGTCGGTGAAACCGGCGATCAATTCCTCGGTGGTCGCGGAAGGCTGGCCGCCCATCGCGCCGAGGATGAGGTCGTTGATACCGAAATTGATGAGGATGTCGGTGACACCGGGGACCTGCAACGCGTCGGAGTCGAAACGGCGTACACCGGATTCGCCGATCTCCTCGGCGGTGAGACGATTGCCCGCGATGCCGTTGTTGACGACCCATCCCGTGGTGAGGCGGGCGTTGAGAACGTCGACGGAGCGGTGATTGGCGCTCAGCGTGGTGCCGACGCCTTCGAACCAGGAATCGCCGAACGCGACGGCGACCGCCGTCGGATCGGTGACGAGCACGTCGATCCCGGTGACGAAGAAGCGCAACGGAACCTCGTGGGCACCGGTGAGTTCCACGTCCGCAGTGTGGTCGCCGGTGACGATGTAGGCGATCTCACCGGGTTGGTGGGAGAAGGTGGCCAGGCCGGTCGACGCCGGGATGTACAGGCTGAGCAGCAGGTCTTCGCCCGCGGCGACCGCCAGATCGATCGGATCGCTCACGAGGTCGGCGCCCGCGTCGATGGTGACGTCCGCCGCGCCACCGAACGTGACCTCGCGATCCGTGCCGATCGCCGAACCGGTCTTGCGCTGGGCGAGCCGGGTGGCACCGATCCGCAGCGGGGCGGCGCCGTAGCGGTTGGTCAACCGCACGCGCACCGCGTCGCCGCCGCCTGCCATGTGCAGGACGTGGCGCACGGTCTCGTCGCTGAACTCCCGTGATTCGGCGAGCTTGATCTGCTCGTTCGGGTCGATGACACCGGTCCGGAAACCGGCTACCCACGTGCTGTTCTGCATGATCTCTCCGATATTTGCTGTGCGGAATAATGCTTACGCATAGTTTTACTCGTAGGTATTCCTCATGTCAACTATCCGCATGGCAAATATCAGCTATGCTGGCGTTATGTCCGTGCGCGAGCTGTTCGACGACCCCCGCTTCACCATCTCCGGCCTGCTCTTCGAGGCGCACAACGGCCTCATCGCCAAACTCGAGCCGACCTGGAAAGCGCACGGCCTGTCGGGTCTCGACCTCAATGCCCTCCTGCGACTGAGTCGCTCCCCGGGCCGCCGCCTGCGGATGTCGGACCTGGCCACGCAAACCGAGCTCTCGACCAGTGGGGTCACCCGGCTGGTCGACCGGCTGGCCACCGCGGGTCTGGTCGAACGCCAACTCGACCCGGCTGATCGGCGCAGCGCCTACGCGGCCTTGACCGATGCGGGCATCCGCCGCCTCGAAGAGGTCCTTCCGGACTATCTCGCTGCCCTCGAGCAATGGCTCACCGGTCAGCTGACCCCGACTCAACTCGACGGCTTGATCACCGGCTTGCGCGTGATCCGCGATGCCACCAACCCAGCCGCCACCGCCCTGTCCGACCGGTCCTGAGCGTGGTTAATCGCGGTGATCTGGATTGCTGACCGGGGTAACCATCAAGGTGCTGACGTGGTTTCGAGGTCGAATCGGAGCCCTGAGCGCAGGGCTGCCGTGGCGGACATCCCGAACATGCGATGAAAGGTCTCGCTGAAATGCGAGGGTGTGGCGAATCCCGCGTCCGTCGCGGATCGGGTCAGGTCGTGGCCGGCGGCGACAGCTCTCATCGCGTGGATGACGCGGGCCCACTGTTGATAGCGGCGGAACGTGGTCCCGTACTGCTGGACGAACAACCGGAGAAAGTGCGATGTCGACAGACCGAGGGTCGCGGCGATCGGTTCGGCCCGAAACGCGTGATCCGGATGCCGACGGATCGCGGCCGCCACGCGTTCGATGCGCGGATCGATGTCGGCCGGGGGACCGCCGACTGCGATCGCCAGGATTCGGCCGGGGTCCGCATCAGGTAGCCGGCATTGTTCGACCAGTTCGCGCTCGCGCAGGTGGGCGAATCCGTACGGCCCCTCGGTGGTCGTCATCTGGCCTGCGATGGCCGAAGCGGGCGACCACAGGAGCAGGATCCATTTGCCGAGCGTATTCACCCGGTGCACCGCCCGGGCAGGGCTGTACGCGCTGCGAGTGAGTATTTCGCCGTGGGTGGCGGTCTCGAGGGCGAACGGCCCGTCGAGCCCGACGCTGAGCACCGCGACAGAGGTGGAATGTAGGTCGACACCGAGTTCGGGTCCGATGTACCCGGCATAACCCGGCCTGATCCAGGCCATCGGTGAGCGGGTCGGACCACACGATTTCACAGGCGCACCGTCGGTCACCCTTGCCAGAGTATCGGTGCGCCGACCGGAACCGCGACGGCTGATTCTTCCAGGGCTCGAAAGCCGGATGGGCGCTGGTGACAAGCAGGCGGGTCGGCTTCAGGGGAGTGAATGGTACCGGAAATACGGTGCCGACCCGCCTGCAGTCCATTCGTCACCGGCGTCGGCACGGATGGGGTTCGCGAGCTGGACAGCGAAGTCCTGCAGCGCAACTCGCACAGACGAGCACCGCGGACCCGGGGAGCACCGGGTCCGCGGTGAGGCTCAGGGCAGGGGAACCCAGGTGCCGAAGAACCAGAAGCCGTGCTGCGGCGCGTCGTTGTGATGCTCCGGCTGTTGCTGCGGCCGGTGCTCCTGACCCTGCCCGGGCCGCTGCTGGTCGTGCCCACCCGGATCCGCGCTCGCCACGCCCGCCGTGGCACCCAGCACCCCGAGGGCGAGAGTGCCCGCCACCGCGGTCTTGGCCACTGTCGACTTCATTCTCATGAGCGTTCCTCCTGATCTTCGATCTCACCGCCGAGATCGTCGGCCGGCCGAAGTGCTCGGCCGATAGCTGAATCTTCGCGGCGCAACCGTCGAGCCCGGTGGGACCCGGCTGGGAGTCGGCTGTGTATCGGATCCGGCGACCGCGCGCGAGCACCCCGCCGCGGCGCCGCCCCCTCGATGCAGTCGACGTTGCTACAGTTCACCAGCCGTGGTGTTCGGGAAACCGGTGTAGAACCGGTGCGGCCCTCGCCACTGTGATCGGGAGTTGTGAATCGATCCGGACGACATCTGTCATCCGGAGCCACTGGGGCTCTGCCCTGGGAAGGTGGATTCACCGCGCACTATCCCGTCAGCCAGGAGACCGGCCACGGCTACGCAGTACCCCATTCCACGAGGACCTGGAAGGCCGTCTCTTGACCCGCTCTGTTTTCGCGCGCCTACGTTCCGGCGCGTTGCTCGCCTGCACGATCGTTGTCACCGGCTGTGGTGTGCAACCCCTCTCCGACGCGGACGGCGCAGCTGCTGTCACCCGCGTGAACTGTGGGATCGACGTCGCCGTCGACGGCCCACCGCAGCGGATCTACGCGGCGTATCAGCCGTCGATCGAGATCGCGCACGCGCTCGGTGTCACCGATCGGCTGGTGGGGACGGCATTCCTGGACTCCGCCGTGCTTCCGGAGTACGTCGGCGCGCAGGCACGCTCGCCATACGTCGAGAAGCTGCCCAATCGCGACGAACTGCTCGCCCAGCGACCCGACTTCGTCATGTCGGGTTTCAACGGGGTGTTCGCGTCCTCGGCGCAGAACAGCGTCGGCACCAGGGCGAGCCTGCACGAGTTGGGTGTGCGCACCTGGGTGCTGAGTCCGCTGTGCCCGAGTGCCGACGGGCTCGCCGATGAGGCGATCGACCCCGATACCGTCCGCTTCGACAATGTGTACGCCGACCTGCGCGACCTCGGTGCCCTGTGGGGCACCTCCGAGCGCGCCGAAGAAGTTGTCACGCAGCTGAGTTCACGCATCGACGCAGTCCGCGCCAAGGTCGGTAACGCCGGGAAGCCGCGGGTCGCGGTCGTCACCCCCAAAGACGACGGCTCCTACACCGTGGCAGGCGGCATCGATTTCATCACCCAGATCATCGAGGCCGCCGGTGGCGTGAATGCCTTCGCCGATCTCACCGCGAAACGCAACGTGCCAGTCGGCGCGGAAGAGCTCATCGCCCGTGACCCCGACATCATCCTGACCAGCCTGTGCTGCAAGGCGACCTACACGCGCGCCGACGGTCAGCCCCAGGTCGACAAGATCGTCGGAAACCCGGCATTCGCGAATCTGGCGGCCGTGCGGAACGCGACTGTGCACCCGTTCCTGTTCGCCGACCGGGCGGCAGGGGTGCGGATCGCGCACTCGACCGAACTGGTCGCCACCCTGATCCATCCCGAGCTGTTCCGGCGGTGACGCGCACCGCTCGCGGCGCCGGTCCGATCGTGGCCGGCGCCGCGCTGGTGGCTGTCTGCGTCGCGTCCATCCTGATCGGCTCGCACCCGCTCACCCTCGACCAGGCCGTGGTCGCGTTCACCGATTTCCAGGGGACCGACACCGACCGGGTCGTGCGCTACATCAGGCTGCCCAGAACTGTCGCGGGACTCCTCGCCGGTGTCGCGTTGGCGCTGGCGGGCGCAGTGATGCAGGGGCTCACCCGCAACCCGCTGGCCGGGCCCGGCCTGCTCGGCGTCAACGCCGGTGCGTCCCTGGCGATCGTGATCGCGATGGGTGCGTTCGGCCTCACGGCGACGGGCGGATTCATCTGGTTCGGCTTCCTCGGTGCCGCGGTCGCCGCGGCGTTCGTCTACACGCTGGGATCGTTGGGGTTCGGTGGCGCGACACCGGTGAAACTGGCGCTCGCGGGCGCTGCTTGCACCGCGTTGTGTGGGTCGATCACCACGGCGATCACCCTGCTGGACCGCACTCTGTTCGACAACTTCCGTTTCTGGGTGGTCGGCTCGCTGGCTCGCGCCGACATCGAATCCGTGTGGCAGACAGCACCGTTCATCGCTGTCGGGCTGTTGCTGGCGGTAGTGGTGGCCCGGCCGCTGAACGCTGTCGCCATCGGTGACGACATGGCGCGCACGCTCGGCACGCGGCTGGTCGCGACGCGCGCGACCGGCGCGTTGAGCGTGGTGCTGCTCGCGGGCTCGGCGGTGGCCATCGCCGGACCGATCGCCTTCATCGGTCTGGTGATCCCGCACATCGCCCGATTCTTCGCCGGACACGACTACCGGTGGATCCTGCTGTGGTGCGCGCTGCTGGGCCCGACGCTGCTGTTGGTGGCCGACATCCTCGGACGGATGCTGGCGCGGCCACAGGAAATCCAGGTCGGCATCATCACCGCCTTCGCGGGCTCGCCGTTCTTTCTCTATCTCGTGCGCAATCGAAAGGTGGCCACACTGTGACGGGCACCGAGCGCGGCGTACTGCCCAGCGGGACGCTGCTGCTGCGAACACCGGACCGGCGCATCGTCTTTCGCGTCGGGACACGGTCCACGATCGTCACCGTGCTGGTGACGGTGGCCGCGCTGGCGGTGGCGGCGTGGTCACTCACGATCGGCTACTACCCGCTCACGGTCGCTGACGTGGTGCGGGTCCTCGGTGGCGGTGGCACGCTCATCGAGTACGACGTGGTGGTGACCGATCGGTTGCCGCGCGTGCTCACCGGGCTGTGTGTCGGCGCGGCCTTCGCGATCTCGGGGGCGATCCTGCAACGAATCGCGACCAACCCGCTGGTGAGTCCCGAGATCATCGGGATCAACGCGGGCGCCTCGCTCGGCGCGCTGGTGGTGAGTGTGTTGCTCGGTGGCGCCGGGCTGGGGCTGGTCGGCGGCGCGATGATCGGTGCCGGGGTGGCCATGGCGCTGATCGTGGCCGTGGCCACCAAGGACGGACTCGACGGCTATCGACTCGTGCTCGTCGGTATCGGCGTCACAGCGATGCTGTCCTCGGCTATCGCGTTCATCTTGACCATCGCCGACAACTACCAGGCGCACACGGCCGCCATGTGGCTCACCGGCAGCTTGGCCAACCGCGAGTGGACCCACGTCGGGTTCGCCGCGGCGGCGCTGGTGGTGGTCGTGCCGCCGCTGATCGTTCTCGCTCGCTCGTTGCCGCTGCTGGAAATGGGCGACGAACTGGCGAATTCGCTGGCCGGGCGGCGCGGCCCACACCGCATCACGCTCATCGTCGTCGCAGCCGCCGCCGCGACCCTGGCGACGGCCGCGGCCGGGCCGATCAGTTTTGTCGCCCTGGTGGCGCCGCAGATCGCGCGACGGCTGCTGGCCGAACGCGGTGCGGGCCTGGCGCCCGCGGCTGCCACCGGGGCATTGCTGGTGGTCGCCGCCGACCTGGCCGCCCGGCGGCTGTTCCCGGCGGAACTGCCTGTCGGGGTGGTGACCGCCATCCTCGGCGCTCCCGTTCTCGTCTACCTCCTCGCCCGTGCAACCCGGATCGGACATGCTGGATGACCGCACACCTGACCACCGAGAGACTCACCCTCGGCTACGGCGACACCGCGATCGTCACCGACGCCACCATCGACTTCCCGACCGGTGCGATCACTGTCATCGTCGGCCGCAACGGCTGCGGAAAATCGACCCTGCTGCGGGGACTGGCCCGGCTGATCGCGCCCACGGCGGGCGCGGTTCTGCTCGACGGCGCCGATATCGCACCGCAGCCCGCGCGCACCGTCGCCCGTCGGCTCGGCATGTTGCCGCAACAGCCCGTTGCCCCCGACAGCATCACCGTGGGCGAACTCGTCGGCCGTGGCCGTCATCCGCACCAACGCTGGTTTCGTCAGTGGTCGGCGCAGGACGACGAGGCCGTGCGCAAAGCGCTGGTGGCCACCGACACTCTCGCGTTGATCGACCGATCGGTGGATCAACTCTCGGGCGGTCAGAAGCAACGGGTGTGGATCGCGCTCGCGCTGGCGCAGGAACCCGAGGTCATGCTGCTCGACGAACCGACGACCTTTCTCGACCTGGCGCACCAACTCGACGTGCTCGACGTCCTGCGAAATCTGTTGCCGCGCACGATCATCGTCGTCCTGCACGACCTCAACCTCGCCGCCCGCTACGCCGACCATCTCGTCGCCGTGCAGGACGGCCGGGTGGTCGCTCAGGGTTCACCCGCCGAGGTCGTGCGCCCCGAGCTGGTGTCGGAAGTCTTCGGCATCGACTGCACGGTGATCGAGGACCCGATGACGGGCACACCGCTGGTGATTCCGGCCCCGCGAACGGTGCGCACCGCATGACGCGCCGGTATGTCCTCATCGCCCGGCCGACTCCGTCGGGCGTCGACCTGCCGTCCGTCCGAGCTCTGGCCGAGGACTGCGGGGTCGGTTACGCGCTACTCGACCAGGAAGAGCCGACCATCCACACCGCCCTGGATACCGCCGCCCGCGACCGATCGCCGGTCACATTGATCCCGCTCGCCGTGCCACGTGACCGCTACCTCGAGACCTGGATCGCGCGAGCGGTGGCGAACTGGAAGGAAACGCGCGGGAGCGAACTCGACGTGCGAATCACCGACGGCATCGACACCGCCGCCGGATTCGCCGATGTGGTGCGTGCCAGGATGTCCGAGGACGGCGCACCGGTGACGGCGAGCCCGCGGGCCTTCCGCAGCCCGGCCTGGTCCGAAATCCCCGACCACACCTCGCACATCCTGGTCTGCCGAGGCCCCCGCTGCACCGTGTACGGCGCGGGCGAGCTGCACCGGACTCTGCGCCGCGACCACCCCGGCGCCCTGATCACGCCGACCGGCTGCCTCAACCCGTGCAATCTGGGCCCGCTCTACATCACCTACCCGGACGGTGAATGGCATACCGACGGCATCCGCGGGGGTGACTCCGTCGGCGCTGCGCACGATAGCCTGACGGAATGATCGAGGACGAACCGACCACGATCCACCCCGACCGGGCTGCGCGGCAGCGGGCCGTCGCATGCTGATCGAGAAGCAGCGCTGGGCCGGGATCCGCAGCGGGGCGGTGACGGTGCTGTTTCGCCGGTGGCGTCACCGGCAGGCCACCGAGGGCAAGGTCTACCGCACCGGCGCGGGGCGCATCGCCGTCGACCAGCTGTCGACGGTCACCGCCGATCAGATCAGCATCGAGGACGCGCGCGCCGCCGGATACGACGCACCCGCCGAGGTGATCGCCGATCTCCGCGGCGGCTCGCAGGACCCGATCTATCTGCTCCGGATCCGCTGTCTCACTGACGAAGACCCGCGCGACGCGCTGGCCGCCGACGACCGGATCGACGATGCCGCGGCCTTGGTCGCCCGCCTCGCCCGCATGGACCGCACCGATGCCGAGGGCCCGTGGACCCACGACACGCTCCGAATCATCCAGCGCCGCCCCGCGACCCGGGCCCCTGACCTGGCCGAGGAACTCGGGCGTGACCCGCACCGCTTCAAACTCAACGTACGCAAGCTGAAGAACCTCGGCCTGACCATCAGCCTGGGCACCGGCTATCGAATCTCACCCCGCGGCGTGGCCTTACTCGCGGCCCTGGATTCGGCGCAGACCGGCGATTGAACCTCGGCGCCGCCTTGCCTATCAGGCGGGCGGCGCCTGCGGTCGACGCCGAGGTCGGGGCCCGAGATACCCGGCATGACCCGGCCGGATCCAGACCACCGGCTACCGTGCCGGACCACACGATTTCGAAAGCGCCCTATCGGTCACACCTGCCACGGTATCGGTGCGCCGCTTCGAACCACAGCGGCCGACCACGAGAGGACAGAAATCGTGAAGATCCCACTGGCAATGCTGGTAGGCGTCGCCGTCCTGACCGTCAGCGCATGCGCGATGCGGCCGGCGGCCGGCGAAACAGACACTGCGCAACCAGGTTCCGGACTCGATCCGGCTGCGCTGCAATCCGCGCTCGATGCGGTCCGCGACGCGGGAATGACCGGTGTGTACATGGAGGTACGTGACGGCGACCGGGTGTGGAGTGGCACGGCGGGGGTCGCCGACGTCACCTCCGGCGAAGCCATCGGCCCCGACATGGTCCACCGAGTAGGCAGCATCACCAAGACGTTCATCGCGGTCGCGATCATGCAGCAGGTCGAGCAGGGGCGGATCGGGCTCGACACACCGATCGGTGACTACCTGCCGCACTTGGTCCCTGGTGAGCGTGGCGCGCAGATCACGGTTCGGATGCTGCTCAACAACACCAGCGGTCTGGCCGAGCACCTGCCGTACTCCTTTCCTTCCCTCGCAGCCTTTTTCGGCGGGACGCAGCTGTCATCGGAGAGCTTGGACAAGCATCAGTTCACCCAGTTCGACCCGGTCGAGTTGATCGGAATGGGCGTCAGCGCGCCGCCCGCCACCCGGGCGCCCGGAGCGACCCCCGGCGTGTACTCCAACACTAACTACTTCCTGCTGGGCGAACTGCTGGAGCAGGTGACCGGAACTGCGTTCGAGACCTATGTCGCCGAGAAGGTGATCGGACGCGCCGGGCTCGAGCACACCGCGTTTCCGGACGGGCCGACCCTGACGGTTGCGCACCCGCGAATGTACGAGCGGCTGTTCGGAATGATCGATCCGCCGCGCGACTACAGCGTCTACAACATGTCGTGGGCGATGCCCGGCGCCGGACTCGTCTCGACCATGGCGGACCTGAATCGCTTCTACCGCATGCTGTTCGGTGGGCACATCGTCAGCCGCGAGTCGTTGGCGCAGATGCAGCGTACGGTGCCCGTCATCGCACTCGACGGTACGCGGATCGAGTACGGTCTCGGCCTGCACCGGGTGCGGACTCCCGGTGGACAGACATTCTGGGGCCACGACGGCAGTGTCTTCGGTGCCCAAGCGCTGTCTCTGACCAGCGCCGACGGCACCCGCCAGATGTCGGTCGCGACAAACCTCGTGCGGTGGAACGAGATCGGCCCCGACGGAAAGCCGAAGCCACACCCCATCGACGACGCCCTCGCCACCCTCTACCGAACCGCGATGGGCGGCGAGTGATCCTTCGGCGGCGCTATGTGCCCCCGGCCCGTCACCCCAGTCGTCGGCCCGGATCGGGTGCCCCGACTCGGTGCCGAAGTCTCGCACCGCAACTCGCGCGTCACTGAGCGTCGAGTGCAACGTTCCGGGCTCGGCGAACGATGCGATGCTCATGCAGGGGATGACGCAGGTCGATGAGCAGCAGCAAACAGCCGGGTTCGGTGCGTTCACCGTGGTGGATGTCGAGACCTCCGGGCTACGGCCGCACCAGCACCGGGTGCTGTCCGTCGCGGCGGTGACGCTGGACGGCACCGGCCGGGTGACGCGAGAGTTCCACAGCCTGATCGATCCGGGTTGTGATCCGGGTCCCGTGCACATTCACGGGCTCACTGCCGAGGTGCTGCAGGGCTCGCCCGAGTTCGGTCAGGTGCGCGACCAACTGACGGCCATGCTGGACGGCCGGGTGATGGTGGCGCACAACGCGCTGTTCGACTATGGGTTCCTGCTGCAGGAGTTCGCCCGGGCCGGGGGAGCTCTGCCGGTGCAGCGCCGACTGTGCACGTTGGCACTCGCCCGCCGCATCGCGCTGCCGACACCCGACTACAGGTTGGGCACGCTGGCGACGTATTACGGTGTGCCGCAACAGAAGGCGCACGATGCGCTCGACGACACCCGTGTTCTCGCGAATGTTCTTCGAGCGTTGGTCGCCGACGCGGCCCATCTCGGTATCGCACCCCCTTTGCTCGACTGCGCACCTGATTCGGCCAGGCCGACGCAGTCCAGGTGGCCGGTCGAACGTCGCGGCCCGAAGCAGCCGTGTGACTTCGCCTATCCAGGGAAGCTGGCGGTGGCCGGCCCCCTGCGCCAGGGGATGAAGGTAGCGCTGACCGGTGAGACCCGGATCGAACGGGAAGAGCTCGTCGCCCGTGCCGAGGCTGCGGGGCTCGACGTTACGAGCACGGTGAGCAACCGAACCAGTGTGTTGGTCACCAACAATGCCCATGCGGAAACGGGCAAGGCGCGCAAGGCGTTCGAGTTCGGAACGCCGGTGATCGATGAGGCTCGGTTCGTAGCACTGCTCGAGTCGGTAGAACCGGGGCAC
Organism: Nocardia sp. NPDC055050; assembly: GCF_053608345.1. Taxonomy (NCBI): domain Bacteria; kingdom Bacillati; phylum Actinomycetota; class Actinomycetes; order Mycobacteriales; family Nocardiaceae; genus Nocardia; species Nocardia sp. NPDC055050. Next base: position 15,840 of record NZ_JBSGVG010000008.1, on the reverse strand, counting down.
CGGAAAGGAGCGGCGGTACCTGCGGCTGCGGCGCCACGTCGGTCGACGGCACCCGCACGGGCGATATCGGGTCCGCTGGCCGGTCGGCGGATATTGGTGCTGGGCGGAACCCACGGCGAGGCTGCGGCGGCGCGCTCGCGGATCGTCGAGCTCGGTGGTTCGGCCGCGGTCAATCTCTCCGCGACGGTGACAGATCTGCTCCTTCTCGCAGGTGGGGAATCCGACCGGCGCGCGCGAAAGGCCGACGAACTCGCACTGGCGGTCCACGGACCAGACCTGCTCGAGCAGGGTGCGATCGCGCCCGCGGCAATCCCTGCGGCATCGACCGCACCTGGTCGTGCCGAAATCCGGCCCGCGGAGCCGACGGTGTTGTCGCGAGGTCAGGTGATCGACGTGCCGATCGCCGAGGGCGGCAATACGTGGACTCTGCGGGCAACGTGGAGCCAGCTCAGTGCGCCGACCGTGGATCTCGTCGCGTTCCTGCTCGGCAGCGATGAGCGAGTCGACGACTCCGACGACTTCGTTTTCTACAATCAGCCAGAATCGCAGGGCGCCAAGCTTTCCGAGGACGGGCCGAACGAGCAGTCGATCACCCTGGTCCTCGATGACCTGCCCGAGCACTGCACTCGCATCGTCCTCGCCGCTTCGCTCGACGGTGCGGGTCTCACCTTCGGCGACGTCGGCGCCATCGAGTTGGAGTTCGCCGCAGGCACGGAATCGAGCACCGCGATACGTTCCACGCTCGATGCTGCAACCGTGGAATGCACCCTGCTGCTCGCCGAGCTGTATCTGCGCGGTGAAGATTGGCGGCTGCGCGCGGTCGGCCAGGGGTACGAGACCGATCTCGCCGAATTGGCCAGGCGGTACGGGGTCGACGTCGACGAATGAAGCCGCACGAGGTGGCGGCCGGTCGGGGTCGATGCCGGCCTCGCTGACAAGCACGACATCGCAGCGCTCGCCGGCATCCGGTCGGGGATGCCCGGCGAGCGTCGGTAGCCTGACCGTTCGAGATCAGCTACCGAAACTTTCGGCGACCATGTTCTCGGTGAGGCCGTAGTCGGCGAGGGAATAGTGGTGGGTGGGTTTGCGGGCGCCGGTGCGGCTTTCGTTGTCGAGGGCGGTGATGGCGGTTCGAGCTTCGGGCGTGAGGGCGGCACCGGTACGGGCGTACACACGGTCGACGACGCCAAGGGGGTCGGTGCGGAGATCGTCGAAGTCGATGTCGATGAAGGTGGCTTCGGGGTGTCGGGTGCGGGCGGCGGTGAATTCGTGGAGGCCGCGCGACCACAGGTCGAGCTGGGTGCGGCCGATGGTTTCGCCGGTGAAGGTGGTTGACCAGCCTCGGGTGGCGTGTTCGTTGAGGCTGCAGACCGAGGGGATGATGGTGGCGGGGTCGCGGTGGGTCTGGATGACGATGGCGTCGGGGTAGGTCGCCAGGAGGGCATCGAGGCAGAAGAGATGGCTGGGATTCTTGAGGACCCAGCGGCGGGTGTCGTTCATGCCGATCAGCTGCAGGTTGCGGCGGTGGCGGGCGTAGGCGGGCGTCCAGTCCTGGCCGGACAGCCATTGCGAGTAGCCCGGCACGTAGGCGAGGCATTCGTAGGAATGCGACATGCCCGACTGGCGCAGTAGCTGCCAGCATTCCTCCACGTCGGAGGCGCTCATGTAGTGCAGGCCCATGAACTCGGGGTTCTGCACCTGATGCTGTCGCAAGCCCGCGTCGATCTGCTGGTAGGCGGGATTGTCGCCCCAGGTCTCGCGCGGTGGTCGCGGCTGCGGGAAGTCGGTCAGCCACATCTCCAGCCCCTGGTTGGCCGGATCGGCGGCCAGCAGCCGGTGCAGCGCGGTGGTGCCGGTGCGAGGGAGACCCGTGACGAAAATCGGCCGCGTGACCGGGGTGTCGACATAGCCGGGATTCGCCGCCCACGCCGCTTCGCTCAGCGCGCGGGCGACCAGCGTGCCGCGCAGGAAGAAGCGCGACATCTTGGAGCCGAGCTCGGTGAGCCCGGCCTCGTCGCGATACGAGTCGAGCAGAACCTGCAACGCCTCGGTGTAGTCGTCGGCCCCGAAATCGGTGAGACCGGTGAGTTTGGTGGCTGAGGCGTGCAGGTCGGCCACGGTGCCGACATCGGTGCGCACAGTCATCTTCTACAAGCTCCTAGTTGTGGTATTCGCCGCAGTTGACGTCGAGGGTCTGACCGGTGATCGCCGACGACCAGTCGGAGGCGAGAAACACCACGGCACGGGCGATCTCGTCGGGTTCGGGCAACCGCTTCAGATCGGATTTCGACGCGGTCTGCTCGTAGACCTGCTCGACGGTGATGCCGTACTTCTCGGCGACCTGACCGAAATACCACTTCAGCTGATCGGTCCAGATGTAGCCGGGCAGTACGCTGTTGACCCGCACGCCCTTGTCGCCGAGTTCGGTGGCCAGGGTCTGCGACATGGCCAGCAGCGCGGCCTTGGTGAGTTTGTAGCTGCCGTAGCGCGGCTCCGAGTGGCGCACCACCATCGAATTGATCATCACCACAGCGCCTTTGGCCTCGGCGAGCGCGGGCGCGAACGCCTGCGTCATCCGCAAGCCGCCGAGCACCGTCATATCCAGGCTCGACCGGATGTGGTCGAAATCGGTGCGGTCGAGGGGCTTCATCGACGGCACCGAGAACGCGTTGTTCACGAGCGCGTCGACCCGGCCGAAGGTGTCGACCGTGCGCGCCACGAGATTCTGGACCGCCGCATCGTCGGTGATGTCGGTGGGCACGCTCAGCGTGGCGCCCCCCGCGGCCTCGATTTCGGCGGCTACCTCGAGCAGTCGGGATTCGGTGCGCGCCGCGAGCACGACCGTCGCCCCCGCCGCGGCCGCCTCCAGACAGATCGACCGGCCCAGACCCGGTCCCACCCCGGAAACGACGACGACCTTGCCGTCCAACAGTGCCCCGCTCATCCCAGCATCCTTTCGGCGAAAGCCCGCTGCCGGGCCGAGATCCGGTCGCGCCAGCCGGCGGCATCGATCCGGTTGTGTTCGAAATACGGAAGGTGTTGTGCGACTGCGTCGATCGGTACGACCTCGACCGTCGGCCCGTCGGCCTCGGTCATCGGCCGATCGGTGCGCTGCCACCGGAACTGCAGGATTCCGCGCGTGCGGCCGGTGGTCTCGATCCAATTCGCGATGCCCGGATCCTGCTTGCTCACCACCATCCGGATCAGACCGTCCGAATCCACCTGGGCCTGAGTGTGATTGAGGCTGGTCTGGTGGTTGACGTAGTCCAGGGAGATGTACCAGAGACTGCCCAGCTGGAATCCCTGATACGGCGCATCGGATTTCGGGACGGTGATCACCAGCGCCTGATCGTCGGCGAGATCGAAATGCCCCACCGAGGAGTACTGGGTGCTCAGTCCACCGGGCGTCAGCCGGGGCGCGGTGAGGGTGTTCACCGGCAGATCGAGGTAGAACCACTTCGGGAAGTTGAACCAGGTGTGCACGCGGGTGAGCAGCATCTTCGCCGCCGCGCCGTACCGTTTGCGCAGACGGGCCAGATCCGGTTCGACCGGTGCGGTGCCGATGGTGTCGACCCGCTCGATCCGGATCGAGCCCTTGCGCTCGGTCCAGTCGCTGTAGACCTCGCGCACGGCCAGCATGGACGCGCCTTCCCCGAGTGGGAAGTAGTCCGGCCCGGCGTCGGCCTTCGGCGGTCCGAAGCGCAGCGAGAAGCTGCCGTCGGCGGCGATCGGAATGCGCCGGTCGTCGAAGGCGTCGGCGCCACCGGGGACGTCGGTCGCGGTGTAGTCGCCTTTGAGTACCTGGAAACTCAGATCGACGGTGCTGCCGCGCACCCCGCTCACGAGGTACTCGGCGGTCGGCTCGATGGTCGCGTGGTAGTAGAGGGTGTCCGGGTTGTCCAGGCCCATCTTGGCGTACGGGCCGGTCGAGGACACGAAATAGGGATGCGAAGTGCCGTGGGCGCCCGAAAGGCGCAGGCAGGCAGCGACGCTGGCGGCGAGATAGTCGTAGCCCTCGGCGAGGTCCTGATCGCTGCGGACGAATTCCGCCCCGGCGATGAGTGTTTCGGCCTGGGCCACCGCGGCGAGGAACGGCGCGGTGAGTGGTTCCGGTGGCGCGCTGCTACCGGATTCGGTGGCGGTACTGGAGTGGGTCAACGGTCTGTGATTCCTAGCTCTCGGAGGATGTGGGCGGCGATCTCGGCAGGTGAGCCGAGCTCGGGAGTGATGACCAGGTCAGCATGGTCGGGTCGTTCGTAGGGGGAGCCGATTCCGGTGAAGCCGGGCAGTTCGCCCGCACGGGCCTTCGCGTAGAGGCCCTTGGAGTCGCGGCGCTCGCATTCCGCGAGCGGGGTGTCGACGAAGACTTCGTGGAACGGCAGTTCGCGGTCGGAGTGGACGGTCCGTGCAGCGGTGCGCTGTGCGGCGAACGGGCTGATCACCGACACGATCGCTACTGCACCCGAATCGGCGAACAGCGCGGCGACTTCGGCGACCCGGCGGACGTTCTCGTCCCGGTCGGCGGGGGAGAAGCCGAGGCCGGCGTTGAGACCGTGCCGCAGATTGTCACCGTCGAGCAGGTAGGCGGGCCGGCCTGCCGCGACCAACAGTCGCTCGAGCTCGACCGCCAGGGTGGACTTCCCCGACCCGGACAGGCCGGTCAACCACACCGTCGCGCCCGCATGGCCGCGCTCGGCGCGACTGACTGCCGACCGATGCCAGACCACGGCCGGGGCCGAGCGTTCGGTGCCGACGTTCGCGGAATCGGCCCCGGATTCGCGGCCGGTCACCATTCCCGCGGCGACCGTTTGATCGGTCACCGGATCGATCAGGATGAAGCTGCCCGTGCGCCGATTCTCCCGATACGGGTCCGACAGCAGCGGACGACGGCTGCGCAACCGGATGCGCGCGATGTCGTTGAGCGACAACGTGGTGATGTCCTCGACCCGGTGCAGGGTGTTCACATCGAGTCGGTAGTCGATGGCCGTGACCTCGGCGGACGAGGTCTGCGCCGCGGTACGCACCAAGTACTGGGCACCCTCGCGCAACTGAGCACTCTCGGAGAACCAGCACACCATCGCGTCCAGGTCGGTGCCGATGTGTGGACGGTTACCCGGCCGGGCGAGCAGGTCCCCGCGCCCGACATCGATGTCGTCGTCCAGCGTCAGCGAGACCGCCATGCCGGTGAACGCCTCGTCGACCTTCGTGCCGCCCGGGCCCCAGATCTCCTTGACGTGGGAGGACCGCCCGCCGGGCAGCACCACCACTTCGTCGCCGGGTTTGAAGATGCCGCCCGCGATGGTACCCGCGTAGCTGCGGTGGTCGAGTCCTTCCTGCGCCCGGATGACGTACTGGATCGGCAGCCGGGCATCGATGAGGTTGCGGTCCGAGGCGATGTGCACGTCCTCGAGGTGGCGCAGCAACGGCGGTCCCGGATACCAGTCCATGTGCTCCGAGCCGTCGACCACGTTGTCGCCGAGCAGCGCCGACACCGGCACGAAGCTCAGATCGCCCACCGTCAACTTGGCGGCGAACGCGGCGAACTCGGTGCGGATCTCCTCGAAACGCTCCTGCGACCAGTCGACCAGGTCCATCTTGTTCACGCACACCACCAGGTGCGGCACGCCGAGCAGCGTCGCGAGGAACGCGTGTCTGCGGGTCTGTTCGGAAACGCCGGTGCGGGCGTCGACCAGGATCAGCGCGAGGTCCGCGGTGGACGCGCCGGTCACCATGTTGCGGGTGTACTGCACGTGCCCGGGGGTATCGGCGATGACGAACTTACGGCGTGGTGTCGTCACGTAGCGATAGGCGACGTCGATGGTGATGCCCTGCTCGCGTTCGGCGCGCAGGCCATCGGTGACCAGCGCGAGATCGGCCGCCGCGCTGCCGCGTTCGGTGCTGACTCGTTCGATGGCGGCGAGTTGATCGTCGAACAGGGACTTGGAGTCGTAGAGCAGCCGACCGATGAGGGTGGATTTGCCGTCGTCGACGCTGCCCGCGGTCGCCAGTCGTAACAGGTTGCGACGCATCAGAAATAGCCCTCTCGCTTGCGGTCTTCCATGCCGGTCTCGGAGATCCGGTCGTCGGCACGGGTGGCGCCGCGTTCGGTGAGTCGGGTGGCGGCGGTCTCGGCGATCACCTTCGCCGCGGTGTCGGCGCTGCTCTCGACGCAACCGGTACAGGTGGCGTCGCCGACCGTGCGGAATCGGACGGTCGCCTCGAACGTGCGCTCACCGGCCTTCGGTGTGATGAATCGGCCGGCCGACAACAGCATGCCGTCGCGTTCGATGACCTGACGCCGGTGCGCGTAGTACAGCGACGGCAGCTCGACGGCCTCGCGGTCGATGTACTCCCAGATGTCGAGCTCGGTCCAGTTCGACAGCGGGAACACCCGGATGTGCTCGCCGGGCTGATGGCGGCCGTTGTAGAGGTTCCACACCTCGGGTCGCTGTGCTCGCGGGTCCCATTCGCCGAAGCTGTTGCGGAAGCTGAACACTCGCTCCTTGGCGCGCGCCTTCTCCTCGTCACGGCGTGCGCCGCCGAATGCCGCGTCGAATCGGTGCTCACCGATCGCGCGCAGCAACGTGGTGGTCTGCAGCGGGTTGCGGGTGCCGCCGGGGCGTTCCACCGCGCGACCCGCGTCGATGTCGTCCTGGACCCGGGCGATCTCGAGGCGCGCGCCGGTGCGGTCGCGGAACTCGATCACCTCGTCGAAGTTGTGGCCGGTGTCCACGTGCAGCAGCGGAAACGGCAGCGGCGCGGGCCAGAACGCGCGTCGCGCCAGGTGCAGCAGCACGGCGGAATCCTTGCCGCCGGAAAAAAGCAGGGCCGGTCGCGCGAGTGTGGCCGCGACCTCCCGGAAGATGTGCACCGACTCGGCCTCCAAGGCCGCCAGATGCGATAACTCGTACCCCGCCTGCACTGTTCACCCACTTCGTTCGCGCGGTTCGCCGGGGAACTTTCCCCGACGGGTTGCGATGTCGAATATTCGACGCTATTGTTCGGTATTGTGACACCGACGATAAGCCGGGCCGAGCGCGCCGGTCAAGAGGTGACCCCGGATTCGATGGGTGATGCCGAGATTCCTGGCGCCGCGTCGCCGCCGACACAGCGCGTGGTGAAGGTGCTCGAGCTGCTGTCACGACATGCCACCGACCGTTTGTCGTTGGCTCGGATAGTGCGCGAAGCGGGGCTCTCGCGCGCCACCGCGCATGCCGTACTCACCCAGCTCACCGCCGATGGCTGGACCGTGCGCGACGACGACGGCTGCTACGGCATCGGGCTGCGGCTGCTGACCGTCGCCCGGCGTGCCGAAGCGGCGTTTCCGCTGCGTCGTACCGCGGTGCCGCACCTGCGAGACCTGTCCGAGAAGGTGGGTGTACCGGTGTTCCTCGCCGAGCGCGCCGGGGACAGCATTGTGGTCACCGAGGTCGTCGGGCATCCCTCGGCCGGTTGGATCCGTCCGGGCAGGCGCCTGCCGCTCGCGCCCCCCGTCTGCCGCGAATTCATCGCCTGGGCGCCCGAACCCGTCCAGCAGGCCTGGCTGGCCACCGCCGACCCGGACCACCGCGACCGCCTCGCGCGCGTGCTCGCCGAGATCCGCACCCGCGGCTACTCGGTCGAACGGCTGGTCGACGATTCGACACCGATGCTGGAAGTGCTGGCGGGCCTGCGTGATTCACCGATCACGGCCGCACTGCGCGCCCAGCTCGGTTCCGTCATCACCGAACTGATCACCATCGATTACCTGCCCGACGAACTCGGCCCCGAGAACGCCGTCGTCACGCTGTCCGCCCCGATCCGCGACCGCGCCGGTGCGGTCGTCGCCGCGGTCGTGAGCTGCCCTGACAGTCGGTTGTCCGCCCTTGCCTTGAGTGAGCTCGGCGCGGCGACGGTGAACGCCGCCGATCGAATCACCTCCAGCGGCCTCGGGGACTGACTCCGCGTTCGGCTTCCAGTGGCACCCGGGCTGCCCGCGAACGCACCATTTCGAGTTCTCGGCGACGATGGTTCGCCATTACTCTGAGAGGGGATCTGACCGAACGCGACCCGCTCGATGGTCGTGGAGGCAGATGGCGAGGAAGGACGGGCCGTGGCAAACGACAGTGATCGGTGGTGGGAGGCGCCCGGAATGTCAGGCCCCACCCCTGACCCGGCCGCACAACCCCCCGCCGACCCCACCATCCTGCGCTCGCCCGGCAGCCCGGCCGAGCAGTCGACCCCCCGACCGCAAGACGGCCCGCAACCCACCGCCACCCCGCAGCCGGGAGCGAATCACCCTGGAAGCGGGCAGCATCCGATAGCGCCCCCCACCGTGTTCGGACAGCAATTCGCACCACCGGGGACGGGCGAACAGCCGTACGGGCAGCAACACGGGACCGGGCAGCAGTGGCAGCAGCCCGGAGTGGGACAGCCGGGGAGCGGGCAGCACCCGTTCGCGCCGCCGACAGTGGTCGGACAACCGTGGACCGGGCAGCAGGCCTACGGGCAGCAACCCGGGGCGGGCCACGATCCGTATGCGGCCCATCCGGGGAGCGGTCAGCAGGCCTACGGACAGCAACCCGGGGCGGGCCACGATCCGTATGCGGCCCAGCCGGGGAGCGGACAGCAGGCGTATGGGCAGCAACCCGGGGCGGGTCACAACCCGTATGCGGCGCAGTCCGGTGGCGGACAGTCTTATGCGTCTCAGCCCGGAATCGGTCAGCAGCCGTACGGGTCCCAGTTCGGACCGGGTCAGTTCGCCCAGCAGCCGCCGTATGGCTATGCGCCACAGCAGTATTCGCCTCCACCGCGGCGCAATGGCGGTTCGGGCGCGATCATCGCGGCGATCGCGGTGGTCGTCGTGCTGGTGATCGGGGTCGCCGTCGCCGTCGGGTTCGCTGCCAGCTCCTCGGACGAGTCCACCACCTCGGCGAGCACGTCCACCACCACGACGAAATCAGGACCACTGTCGGGCACCAGTACCGCACCGCTCGCGCCGGGCTCGAAGGGCGTGCTCATCGCCTCCTATCACGTCGCCTACGACGTGCCGTCGGCGTGGACCCTCCACTCCGAGAGCGACACCATGTCGTTCTCCAATGCGACGGGCGCGATCGACGGTCGCGGTCAGGCGACCGAGGGCGCCAACTATTGCCCCGGCTCGGTGTATCGCGCCATGGCGGCGGTGACCTCGACCACCGAGACCGATGTGGCGGCCGCGGCGAGGAGTGTCGCGAAAATAGCCGCGGCAGGGGGATATTCGGACCCGACCGGCGGAAGGATCAGCGCGCCGACGTCGTTGAAGACCCAGAGCGGAATCAGCGGCCAATTCGTCGAGACCTCGGGCCCGTGGACCCCGCAGATCCCGGGCTGCACCGCGAATGCCTACTCCGTCTACACCTTCGGCTTTCGCAACGCCGCGAATACAACCCTCGTCCTGACCATCCTCGTCGACCGCGGCACCACCGGCGAACTCACCGCCGAACAGGCCAAGAAGATGATCGACAGCCTGCGCCTGGTCTAGCAGCGTCGGCACCACCCCGGTCGCTGTTCGTAGACTCGACTCATGACGGCAGCCGCATCGAATTCGACCGATCTCCCGGCGAGTCTGGTGGAGATGACCGCTGAGCACGTGCGCGCGCAGGTTCTCAGCGGCGCGTTGGCGCCGGGGGAGCGAGTAGGCGAGGAAGCCCTGTGCGCGCGGCTCGGGATCAGTCGGGCGCCGGTGCGGGAGGCGCTGCGGCGCCTGGCGGAGCAGGGCCTCGTCGAGCATCTGCCGCGGCGTGGGTATCGGGTCGTGGTGTGGTCGGCGCGCGACATCGTCGAGTTGTTCGAGGTGCGGCGAGCGCTGGAACAGCACGCGGTGACCGTCGCCCTGCCGAGCGCGGACCTGCGGCTGGGGCGGGTGCGCGCGGCGCTCGCGGAACTGACCGCGGCGGACCGGCGCAAGGACTGGGTCGCCCGCGACGACGCCCACCGCCGCTTCCACGCCGAAATCGTCGCGCTGGCGGGCAATCGGCAACTGGACCTCGTGTACGAGCAGATCCTGGTGAAGCTACAGCTCGCGATGGCGCGCAATCTCCGTGAGGAAACCGAGGTGGGCGCCCGTCGCGAAGGTGTGCGCCGACATGAGGAACTGCTCGCCGCGCTGGAGACCAACGACCCGCTGCGGGCGGAGACCGCGCTCCGCAGGCACGGCGAGCAAACATACCTGAAACTCGGTATCTGCTAACACATCCGATACAGACCGAGCCTTCCGTCGTCACACTTTCTGTCGACAATCGACAACATGACAGGCTCTACGGTCACGGAAATCCTCGCCCACCACCAGGGCGGCAACGGCTCCCCGACCAGAACCGCGGCGCGAGTGGCCGACGCGATCGCCGCGCGCGGCGACGACGGCACCTGGATCACCCCGGTACCCCGTGACGAATTGCTCGCTGCCGCAGCGGCTGTCGAACGCATTCCCGGCGCACGCACGCTGCCGCTGTACGGCGTTCCCTTCGGGGTGAAGGACAGTATCGACGTCGCCGGCTATCCGACAACGCTGGCCTGCCCCGACTACGCCTACCTCGCCACCCGCACCGCACCCGCCGTGCAGCGCCTGCTCGACGCGGGCGCGCTGTTCGTCGGCAAAACCAATCTCGACCAGTTCGCCACCGGCCTCAACGGCACCCGAACCCCGTACCCGGTGCCGCGCAGCGTCTTCGGCGGCGATCTGATCTCCGGTGGTTCCAGTTCTGGATCGGCGCTCGCGGTGGCACTCGGCCAGGTGCCGTTCTGTGTGGCCACCGATACGGCGGGTTCGGGCCGCGTGCCCGCCGCACTCAACGGCATCGTCGGCTGGAAGCCGTCGCGCGGCCTGATCAGCACCGTCGGGCTGGTGCCCGCGTGTAAGTCGCTGGACTGCCTCACCCTCATGGCGACCACTGTCGAGGACCTGGACCTGGTCGCCGAGGTGATCATGGCGGTCGATCACGACGATCCGTGGACCCGCGCCAGGGGAGGGCGATTCCCCGGTGGCCCGATCCGGCTCGGTCTACCGGCGCCGCAGGAGCTCGAGTTCTTCGGCGACGACGCCATGCGCGCGGCACACCTCGGTGCGCGAGACAGGTTGCCGGGTATGGGGTTCAGCTGTGTCGACACGACACTCGCGCCGTTCCTCGCCGCGGGCACGCTGCTCTACCAAGGTCCGTGGGTCGCGGAACGTCTGGTCGAATTCGAGGAGTTCCTGACCGATCGGCCCGACTCGATCCTGCCCGTGATCCGGGAAATCCTCGACAGCGGACGCCGATTCAGCGCCGTGGACGTGTTCCGCGCACAGCAGCGGTTGCAGGAACTGCGCGCCGAGGTCGCCCGGATATGGGACGAGGTCGACGCGGTAGTGGTGCCGACCATCGGCACCACTTTCACTGTCCCCGAGGTGCTGGCCGACCCCATCGCGACCAACACCGTGCTCGGCCACTACACCCATTTCGGCAATCTCCTCGACCTGACCGCGATCGCGGTTCCGGCCGGCACCACCCGCGACGGCAGGCCGGTCTCGCTCATGGTGTTCGGCCCGGCACTCGCCGACGACCTCGTTCTCGCCGCCGCCGCACGGCTGCTGGACGAACCGCGCACCACCGCACTGCCCCACCACCTCGGCCCGGTACCCCTCCAGGAGCGACGATGACCGAAATCCCCGCCACCCCGAGCCCGTTCACCTTCGATCCCACCACGACCGCGCTCGTCATCATCGACATGCAGCGAGACTTCCTGCTCCCCGGTGGCTTCGGCGAAAGCCTCGGCAACGACGTGACGCTGTTGCGCACCGTCATCGAACCCCTCTCCGGTGTGCTCGCCTCGGCCAGGGCCGCGGGGATCACGGTGATCCACACCCGCGAGGGCCACCTGCCGGACCTGTCCGATTGCCCACCGTCGAAACTTCGGCGCGGCAACCCCTCGCAGCGCATCGGTGATCCGGGGCGATTCGGGCGCATCCTGATCCGCGGTGAGTACGGCCACGACATCATCGACGAACTGGCGCCGCTCGACGGCGAGACCGTCATCGACAAGCCGGGCAAGGGCGCGTTCTACGCGACCGAACTGGCCTCTGTGCTGCAACAGCATTCGATCACCACCCTGCTCGTCGCCGGGGTCACCACCGAGGTCTGCGTCCACACGACCGTCCGCGAGGCCAATGACCGCGGCTACGAATGCCTCGTGGTCGAGGACTGCGTCGGCTCCTATTTCCCGGAATTCCAGCGCGTCGGACTGGCGATGATCGCGGCTCAGGGCGCGATCTTCGGCTGGGTTGCCGGCTCCGCGGATGTCATCGCCGCACTCGGCACCACCGCCCCCGTCACGGCCTAGCGAACAGGATCCACCATGTCCGTCGACACCTCGAAAACAACAGTCACACCGGAACAGCCTGCGCCACCGGCACTTCCGTGGTGGACCAGGGGAGACACGAACGCCTTCTTCGGGCTGGCGTTCAACATCCTGGTCAACGTCCTCACCCTGACCACACTCACCATCGCGGTGGTGAAGATTCCCAGCACCGATGTCCTCGGGACGGTGCTGCCCGCCCTCGGCGTCGCGCTCGTGCTGGGCAACCTGTACTACATGGTGCTGGCGCGGCGCCTGGCCCGCCGCGAAGGACGCGCCGACGTCACCGCACTGCCGTACGGGCCGAGTGTTCCGCACATGTTCATCGTCGTGTTCGTGGTGATGCTGCCGATCTACCTGGCCACCGGAGATCCCTTGCAGGCGTGGGCGGCCGGTCTGGCCTGGGCGTTCATGATCGGCGTGATCGTGATGATCGGCGCCTTCGTCGGCCCCTACATCCGCAAGGTCACTCCGCGTGCCGCGATGCTCGGCACCCTGGCCGGCATCTCGATCACCTTCATCGCCATGCGCCCCGCCGCGCAGATGTGGGAGGTGGCCTGGATCGGACTGCCGGTGCTGGCCATCATCCTGATCGGCTTCTTCACCGACATCAAGCTGCCGGGCAATATCCCGGTCGGACTGGTCGCGCTGCTGGCCGGCACGGCGATCGGCTGGATCGGCGGGTACATGTCGGCACCCGATGTCGCCCAGGCCGCGCACGACATCGCCCTCGGGCTGCCCGACCTGCGCTTGGGCCTGCTCTTCGACGGACTCGGCAACCTCGCTCCGCTGCTGGCCACCGCCATCCCGCTGGGCATCTACAACTTCACCGAAGCCATGAGCAACGTGGAAAGCGCCGCCGCCGCGGGCGACAACTACAACCTGCGCAGCGTGCTGCTGGCCGACGGTTTCGGCGCGGTGATCGGCGCGGGCTTCGGCTCACCCTTCCCGCCCGCCGTCTACATCGGTCACCCGGGATGGAAGGACGCGGGCGGGCGCACCGGCTACTCCCTCGCCAGCGGCCTGACCATCGGCATCATGTGCCTGCTGGGGCTTTTCGGCATCCTCGCGACCCTGCTGCCCATCCCGGCGATCGTCCCGATCCTGCTCTACATCGGCCTGCTGATCGGCGCGCAAGCATTCCAGGCGGTGCCGCGGATCCACGCGGTGGCGGTCGTGGCCGCGCTGCTGCCCAACCTGGCGGAGTGGGCCGTCACGCAGATCGACAACGCGCTGTCCGCGGCGGGGACGTCGGCGGCGAAGGTCGGCTCGGACGCGCTCGGTCAAGCGGGCGTGGTCTATGACGGGCTGAAGGTGTTCGGGTCCGGTGCGGTACTGGCCGGTCTCGTGCTCGGCGCAATCGTGACGTTCATCCTCGACAAACGTTTCCGTGCGGCGGGAGTGGCGGCGGTCATCGGCGCTGGATTGAGCTGGATCGGACTGATTCACGCACACGCGGTCGAATGGGCCGCCGCGCCCGGCGTGGCACTCGGTTACGTGTTCTTCGCGCTCGTCTGCCTGGCGTACTCGCTGTTGCCGGCGACAGAGCCCGCTGCTGAGGAGACCACGGGGTAAGCCGGTCGGCGCGACTCACCAGAGTTCAGGAGTTCTTCGGCACTGTCGCGAGGAAATCGCGGAAGTCGATGGCCGGGTGGCCCGTCAGGTGCGGGACCGCGTCGGTGACCTGCGCGAGGTCGCCCTGGGCGATCGCGGTGTAGGTGCTGACCCAGCCGTCGACCTCCCATTGCGGCGCGTTGTACTTCGCGCGGGAGGCGTAAGCCTCGTCGACGGTCTGCTCGACGTAGCGGAACCGTCGGCCGAGGACTTCGGTCATGTCGGCGGTGGCGGTGGTCAGGCTGAAAGCTCGCGGGCCGGTGAGGTCGAAGGTCGCGCCGTCGTGCGCGTCCGAACCGAGCACCGCCACAGCGCAATCCGCCACATCGGCGCGGGTGACCGCAGCGACTTCGCCGTCTCCGGCCGGACCTTCGATCACCCCGTCCCCGTCGGCGAAATGCGGGATGATGTCCTGGTACTGGTTGTCGCGCAGGAAAGTGAACGCGAGGCCGGAGGCGCGGATGGCCTGTTCGGTGTACCAGTGGTCACGGCCGAACGTGAACGTGGCATCGGGCGCGGCCCCGACGAACGACAGATACACGATCCGTTGCACGCCCACGTCTTTCGCGGCGTTCACCACCGCCGTCTGCTGAGCCGCGCGGTCGGCGCTCTCGGTGGCCGAGACGAAGAAGAAGGTCTGCACGCCGTCGAGCGCGGCCGCCACGGTGGTCGGATCGCCGAAGTCGATGGTGGCCGTGGTGGCACCGTCGATCGGCGCGATGTGCTCGACGTGGCGTCCCAGCAGTCGCAGGCGAGCGCCCGAGGGGGCGAGCAGACGGGCAACGCGGCCGCCGATTTGTCCGCTGGCCCCTGAAATCGCAATCGTCTCCGGCATCGGTCCAGGCTAGGGGCCCCTCGCGGCACGGTGGGCCGACACGCCCATCGGGTGCGACGACGCGCGCGTCGATGCGCGAATCGCGCCGAGAGATGGTGGAATCGGCGGCGTGCGCGTATCGAGTGCAATAGCCGCCTGTGTCGCCGTCGCGGCACTGATTCTGCCCGCAAACCCGGCCGCAGGCGCGGCCGGGGACACGGCCTGTGGGTCCACCCTGTCCCAAAACGACATCGACGAGATCGCGCGGTTGTCGGACACGTCGGCGATCTCCGGCGCCGACAGCCTGGGCCGGCTCGAGGACGCGGTGGCCCGCCATCATCGGATCACCGAGATTCTCGTCGAGCATCGCGACCTCCGCGGACTGTTCGCGATCGGGCTCGACGGCGTCGAATACGCCGCGGTGATGCCGATGCAGCGCGACCCGGCCGCGTTCGCGAACCGCGAGTACGCGCACGCGATCAGCTCGGAACTGCTGCGCCGATTTCTCGACAATCTGCATGCCGAATTCACCGGTGGCATCGCGGAACCACACTGGGCACACTATTTCGCACTCGCCCGCGACTGCGGGGCGTCGCGCGCCCGCACCGCTATGGCCGGCTACAACGCACACCTCACCGTCGACCTGACCTACTCGGTGGCAGCCGTGGGCAGCAGGCCGGAGAACGCGCCGGACTACTTCAAGATCGTGGCCGGCATCGCCTCGGTCGGCGACGTGATCATCGACCGCACCAAAGCGGCCTACGGCGCCGACCTCGGCCCGCTGTGGCGGTTCTATTTCGTCGGTGAGGGATTGGACCAGCTGTTCGGCGCGGGCGTCGCCACCGAACAGATGCTCATCGCCGCGGACCTCGGCGCGAACACGGTGATCTTCACCAACGGCCTCGCCCTGCAAGACCCCGCTCTCGCGCCCGCCATCCGCACCGAGATCACGGCGTTGTGGCAGGCCGCCGATCTGGCTTTCGAAGCACTGGCCCGGATCAACGCACTCTGAACAAGTCTGCGAAGCCAATTCGAGACGGCCCCGGCTTCGCGGTGGGTAACCG